>JBIIEC010000087.1:0-16447 GCA_044238045.1 Pirellulaceae bacterium
GATCGCCAGCAGAGCCCGCTGTTCGGAGTCTTCTTGGACGCGGTACACGGGTTTCGCATGCCGCTGTTCTTCCTGCTCAGCGGCTTCTTCACGATGATGATCTTCCGCAAACGCGGGATGGGTGAGCTGGTGAAGCAGCGCCTGTTCCGGATCGGACTGCCGTTGCTGCTTGGGCTGGGCACGATCATTCCGGCGATGGATCTGTTGATGGCCTGGGGGACTTCGTTGGGGCGGGGATCGACGGCGGAGTTCAAGGAGCCGCTGATTAAGGCGGTTCGCGCGGGCGATCTGGCGGCCGTGAAGGACTCGCTGAAGCAGGGCGCGGACATCGAAGCGCCGGACAGTTCGCGGAAGATCACGCCGCTGCACTGGGCCTGCCTTCTGGGCGACGAGGCGATCGTCGACGCGCTGCTGGAGCACGGGGCCAAGGCAGGGCAGCCGAACCCGGATGGCAATACGCCGCTCCATGCCGCCGTATTCCTGGGCCATGACCGAATCGTAGGGCGACTGCTTGAGAAAGGCGCGGATCCGAACCACCGCAACAACGACGGCAGGCCGCCGCTGTCGTCCGCTTTTGTGCCGTGGGGCGTGACCCAATGGATCCTGGGCGTGCTCGCGCTGCCCGAGCCGAAACAGGAAGTGGTGGAGGCCGGACGCGAACGCGTGCGCCAACTGCTCACCGGGCTCACCACCGTGGCGCTGGAGCCGTCCGCTCAACCCGCGGACAGCTCGCCGCGCGAACTGGTCCGCAGCTACTGGGCGTTCCTGGGATCTGATCGCTTTCGACTGCCGATCGGAAGCGAAGGATTCCAACTCTTCAACACCGGAGTGTTCCACCATCTCTGGTTTCTGTGGCACCTCTGCTGGATGCTGTTGCTGTTCTGCGCGGCCGTGGGTATCTGCCGTGTGGCCTGCGGGCAGAACTGGAAGCTGTCACCGCGCATGGCCTCCATCGCCTGCTGGCTGCTGCCCTGGGGGACGCTCGCCATGCAGCCGTTCATGGGAGGCATGGGCGAACATTTCGGGCCGGACACCTCGACGGCCATCCTGCCGCCGCCGCACCTGCTGGCGTACTACGCCTGCTTCTTCTTTTTTGGCGTTTGTTACCATGTCGTCGGCGATGAGGAAGCGAAACTCGGGCGGCACTGGATCGCGTTGCTGCTCGCCGGGCTTCTCGTGCTGCTGCCGGTCGGTCTGGCGACGAAGGCCAGTCCCGGATGGGCCGCACTCGTGCAGACCGCTTACGTCTGGAGCATGACGTTCGCCTTGATGGGCATGTTTCACACGCTGCTGAACCGGCCGATTGCCGGCGTTCGTTATATATCGGATGCAGCCTACTGGATGTACCTGATCCACCAGCCGCTGGTCGTGCTGGTGCAGGGGCTGGTACGCAACTGGCTGGTGGCCGCGCTGCCCAAGTTCCTTTTCGTCAATCTGCTCGTGTTCGCCCTCCTGCTGGTGACCTATGAGTATTGGGTGCGCTACACCTGGGTGGGCACGATGCTCAACGGTCGTCGCGAACGTCCGCAACGGCTGGTGACGTCGCCGAGTGCTTGAGATGCGAAACGGGCAGGCGGCCTCGCTTGGCGTTGGGATGCGAGGGCTTGTGCTCGTTGCTTCGGCACGCGGCGAGTGCCGACTACTCGTTGCGCGGGATGCCGCGGACTTCGACGGGGTGGATGCCTTGGCCCAGTTCGGTGTTGAGGTGGATTGCGTGGAAGGCGCACTGCATGCCGAAGTCGGCGGCGGCCTGGGCATCGGTTTCGCCCAGGGCCAGGGTGGCCGCGATGGCCGCGGAGAGCACGCAGCCCGCTCCGTGCGTGTTGTTGGCGTCCAGTCGCGGCAGCGCTAGGATCGTGTTGTGCTCCTCGCCGCTCAGCAGGTGCAGCGATTTGCCGTCGCGCGCTCCCAGCTTGATGAAGACATGCCGAGCCCCGAACTGCAGCAGTTCATGGACGGCCTGCGACTCCGTCAAATCGCTGTCGATCGTGAGGCCGGTCAGCCGTTCCGCTTCACGCAGATTCGGCGTTACCATCCAGGCCAGGGGCAGCAGGTGGTCGCGATAGGCCTGCACCACGTCGTCCTCCGCCAGGGAGTGGCCATGTTTGCTGACCAGCACCGGGTCGACCACGATCGGGCATTCCACGTCCTGCAGTCGCTGGCTGACCGCGCGCACGACCTCGGCCGTGCCGAGGGCTCCGACTTTGATGACGTTCGGCGGGATGTCGGCGAGTACCGCGTCGATCTGGGCTTCGATGAGGTCGGGGGACAGGACCTGCACCTGGCTCACGCCCTGCGTATTCTGGACGGTGACCAGCGTCAGGACGGACATTCCGTAGACGGCCAGTTGCTGGAAGACCTTCAGGTCGGCCTGCTGTCCCGCGCCGCCGCTGGGGTCGGAGCCCGAGATCGTCAGCGCCGTCGCTCCGGGGGTAATCGCGATGGACCGTTGTCGTTTTCGGGGGGGCTGCTTGGCCATGCGCGGGGAGCCTGATTGTGAGGAAGGAGGTGGAAGAGTTGCGGGAGGGGCCGGTCGATGGGGTGACCGACTTGGTGACGCATTGTGAAGGGAGACGCGCGGGGCTGCCATACCCCCCGTGGTCCTCGGGCCCGTCCGCGGCAGTCCGGGAAGCGGCGTGCGTGCGGCGGGCGCGCGGCGCGCGATTCGCCACGCATCGTGCGCCCAGGCGTGCCGCTCCGCACTCTCCGGTGCGCTGTCCCGGTCGCTGGTGGCGGGTGTGGACGTGTGGAGCACCACAAAAAAGTGACTTCGCTAGCCCTTTCTCGAACCCCAACGCCGCTGCGGCGTACCGAATGTCCATCAGGGGGGCAACCGAAAATCGTCACCGAATGGCCGGCCGGGAGCCTCCCCTGTTCAAGAAATAAATCACCGGCGCGTTGCGTCGTGCGACGGTCCTCGATAACGTGGAAGAGTTCTGGCTGTTAAGCTGGGGCATTTGGCTGGCGAGGTCCCGTCGGTCGTTCGAATTGGCACGCCGATAGCAGGGTGCGCTGCCCGCTTATCGGAAAAAAAGGATGAGGCCGACCGTGACCATGAGACACAAGCAGACGCAGGACGAGGGACGCTCCCGTTGGTGGAGTCGCTTGGCAGGCCATCTTTCCCAGCGAGGGCCGCGAGGTATTTTCCACCGGGTAGCCGCGGGACGGGGGGCGGCGTTGGATTCGGCCCCGCGAACGGTCGCCCGCCGCGTGCGGCGGTCGCGTTGGAGCTGTCTGGAGGCATTGGAAGAGCGACAGGCGCTGACCGTGTCGATGGTGATCGACTACTCGCACGACGCGGGCAACTTCTTCGATACTCAGGCGAAGCGGGATCTGCTCCAACTGGCTGCGGACACGATCGTCAACCACTTCAGCGACGACTTGGCGGCGATCGTGCCCGGGCCGAGCGGATTTGGCTTCGACAACAGCTGGTCGCACAGCTTCTACTCGCCGGGCACGGGGACGCTGACATCGGTGGCGGATGCGACGATTCCGGCCGACACGATCCTGGTGTACGCCGGAGGCCGGGACCTGACGGGGAGCACGTTGGGGGTTGGCGGTCCGGGCGGCTGGTCGGCATCGGGCACTCAGGCGTGGCTGAACACGGTCGCCGCGCGGGGCGAGCCGGGCGCGTTGGCCTCGCCCAAGACCGACTTCGGACCCTGGGGTGGCTCCATCGCCTTCACCACGAACGGCAGCGTGAACTGGCACTTCGGCGCGACCACGACGGGCTTGGATGCGAACGAAGCCGACTTCCTGACGGTGGCCATGCATGAGTTGGTCCACCTGTTAGGCTTCGGCATCTCGCCCTCCTGGACGACCCTGGTGGACACGGCGACCAACACCTTCACGGGATCCTCCTCCGCGGCCGAGTTTGATGGAGCGGGAGACGTGCCGCTGGACTCCCACCAAGCCCACTGGGCGGATGGCGTCCAGGATGGCGGCGAAGCCACGCTGATGGATCCGATCCTCACGCTGGGCACGCGTTCGAACCTGACGGCGCTCGACCTGGCGGGACTGGCCGACATCGGCTGGCAGTTGGCGGGCTCGGACCTGGTCGTCCTCAACGCGGAAGTGTCGGACGGCGCGACGCTGAGTGTCACCTACGAGGTGCGCGGCACGGACGTCTCGGCGTTCGACCTGTCGGTTGTGCTCTCGCCCGACGGACTGTTCGATGCCGGTGACACCTCCCTGTTGACCGCGACCATCAGCGACGCGGCGGATCTGCTGACAGGCGTGCATACGAAGGTGTTCACGCTGGGATCCGGCGTGGGTGAACTGCCGCTGCCCGGTCGCGAGATCGCCGAGACGGACGACGACTACGACCTGCTTGTCGTCGTCGACTCCGGCAACGCCGTCGTTGAATCCGACGTCGACCCTTTCAACTCCGACAACACGACTCGCATTGCCGGAGTCTACCTGGGCAGCGACGGCACGACGGTGTATGTCCACGGGACGCGGGGCGACGACACGATCAGTGTCGCCACCGACAAGGTAGTGCTCAATGGCGTTGACCACACGATCAGTTCGTCGACGGCGACTTCGATGCGATTCCGCGCGGGAGCTGGCGACGACGCGATCACCGCGGGCGACATCGCGGCGTGGCTCCGGGGCGGCACGGGCAACGACACCCTGACGGGCGGCTCGCAGGCCGACACGCTGTATGGAGATGCGGGCAACGACAGCCTGCAGGGCGGCAATGGTGACGACCTCTATCGGTTCGACGCCGACGCCGACCTGGACAGCGATACGATCGCCGACACCTCGGGCATGGACCACATCGACTACTCGTCAACCACCGCGCTCGGCGTGACGTTGAACCTGGGCGTCACCACGCAGCAGGTGGTGAATGCCAATCATCGCATCACCTTTGCGTCGGCGAGTTCGATGAACCGGCTGACGGGCACGCCGCTGGCCGATACGCTGACGGGGAACTCGGAGGCCAACGTGCTGGTGGGCCTGGCGGGCAACGATACGCTGTCGGGCGGCGGAGGAGACGACGTGTATCCCTTCGACGCCGATACGGCGCTCGGAGTGGATTCGATCGCGGATGGATCTGGCGTCGATGTGCTGGATTTTTCCCAGACCACGGGCCTTTCCGCGACAGTCAACCTGTCCCTGACGACGCAGCAGGTGGTGAACGCGAATCTCTCGCTGCGGTTCCTTTCGAACGCGTCGATCGAGAACATCGTCGGCACGCCGCTGAACGATACGCTGACCGGCAACACGCTGGCCAATACGTTCACGGGCGGCGGGGGCGACGATACGCTCACCGGCGGCGCGGGTGCGGACACCTATGTCTTTGACGCCGACGATGAGCTTGGCAAGGATACGATCAGCGACTCGGCCGGAATGGATCGGCTGGACTTTGCCGCGAGTGACACGGGGGTGGTGGTGAACCTGGGCGTGACGACCGTGCAGACGCTGAATCCGCGCCTGCAACTGGTGCTCACCTCCGGGGCGGCGATCGAGGATGTGACGGGTTCGACGGCGGCCGACCAGATCACCGGCAACACGCTGGTGAACACGCTGGCGGGCGGCGGAGGAAACGACCAGCTGAGCGGTCTGGGCGCGAACGACGTCTATGTATTCGACGCAGACACGAACCTCGGTTCGGATACCATCGCCGACTCGGCGGGCACCGACCGGATCGACTTCTCGGGGACGACCTCGGAGGCGATCGTCTTCAACCTCGGGCTGGCCACTCCGCAGGTGGTGAATGCGAACCTGACGCTGGCCCTGGTGGGTGGTGCGCAGGTGGAGCAGCTGACGGGTGGCGCCTTGGGCGACACATTGACCGGCAACGGCGCGGCGAATCTGATCGACGGCGGCGACGGCAGCGATACCCTGGCTGGCGGCAACGGCAACGACACGCTCGTGGGCGGTGCCGGCGACGATGTGCTCAACGGACAGGCGGGTAACGATGTCTACGTCTTTGACGCCGATGCGTCGCTGGGCAGCGACTCCATCAGCGATTCGGCGGGCACCGATACGATCAGTTACGCGACCACTTCGACGGTGGGCGCGACGCTCAACCTTTCGCTGACGACCGCACAGGTGGTCAACGGCAACCACACGCTGACCCTGCCCGGCGCCTCGGTGATTGAAAACGTCGAAGGCGGCGCGGGCAGCGACACGCTGACCGGCAATTCGCTGGCGAATCGCATCACGGGCGGAGCGGGAGATGACGTGCTGGAAGGGGCCGCCGGTGGCGATACCTTCGTCTTCGACGCGGACGCCGCCTTGGGCTCCGATACCCTCTCGGACGCGAGCGGCTCTGATACGCTCGACTTTGCCGCCACGACCACCCGCAGCATCGCGTTGGACCTCGGCCTGACCTCCACCCAGACCGTGAACAACTTCCTCTCACTCACCCTCACCAGCGACTCGGCCTTCGAGAACGTTTTCGGTGGCGGGTTGGGCGATACCTTGACCGGCAACGGCTTGGCCAACCTGCTGCAGGGGAACGCGGGTAACGACACGCTCTTGGGCGGCGACGGCGACGACCGGCTGATGGGCGGCGCGGGCACCGATTCGCTGAACGGCAATGCGGGCCACGATGCGTATCTGTTTGACATCGATGTCGCCCTGGGAGCGGATACGGTCGTCGATACGGAAGGCGGTATCGACTGGCTGGACTTCACAGGAACCACGAAGAAGAGCGTGGTGGTCGATCTCTCTTCCACGTCGGCGCAGAACCTGGGAGCGGGCAGTCTGTCGCTGACGCTGTCGGCAGGTTCTTCGCTGGAAGCCGTGCTGGGCGGTACCTTGGCGGACACGCTGACGGGCAACAGCCTGGCCAACGTCCTCGTGGGCGGCGCTGGCAACGATACCTTGTCAGGTGGTGATGGTCGCGATCTGTTGCTGGGCGGCGCGGGAGCGGATACGCTGACGGGCGGCGTCGATGAGGATCTGCTGATCGCTGGCACGACGAGCTACGACGCGCTGCCGGCCAGCCTGGTCGCCATTCTCGCCGAATGGGACTCGGCCGATGACTACGCGACGCGGCAGGGTCGCCTGCGAGCAGGCACGGGCGTACCGCGGCTTGCTGCCACCGTGACGGTGAAGAGCGACGGTTCGGCCGTCGACTCATTGACCGGCTCGGCCGATCGCGACTGGTATTTCGCGGCCCTGGCCGAAGTGACCGACAAGGCAGCCGACGAAAGCGTGGATGTCCTCTAACGCCAGGCTCTGGGGAAGCGAACTCTAGGGGGCTTGGTACTGACGGGAACGGTACCATGACAACCCTCGATCATCGCGTCCCGGTTCGTGCCGCGGGCTGCACTACTTCGTCTCTCGCGTCACTCCTCCTGCGAGCCTGGTTGCTGCTGCTGCACGCGCTGGCCTGGTGCCCGTTGTATGACGCGAATCGAGCCTGCGCGGCGGAGCCTGCGTTGATGGATCTCTTCGTGGCCGGGCAGGGCGGTTATGACAACTACCGCATCCCTGCGATCGTGCGGTCCGCTCAGGGAACGCTACTGGCCTTCTGCGAAGCCCGCTCGGGTGGCGACAGTGGCCCGATCGACCTGGTCCTCAAGCGTTCGACCGACAACGGCGCGACCTGGGGACCGCTGCAGGTGGTCTGGGACGATGGTGACAATACTTGCGGCAACCCCTGTCCGGTGCTGGATCAAAAGACGGGCGCGGTCTGGCTGCTGATGACGTGGAACCTGGGAACGGACCACGAGCGCACGATCATGGCGGGCACCAGCCAGCAGCCGCGACGCGTCTACGTCACTTCGTCGCGCGACGAGGGAGTGACCTGGGAAAGGCCCCGGGACATCAGCGCGAGCACCCGCAAGCCGCATTGGCGTTGGTACGCGACCGGGCCCGGCAATGCGATCCAACTGACGCGCGGCGCCCATGCGGGGCGATTGCTCATCCCCTGCAATCATTCCGACCATGAGGCGGAGGGACATCCGTACCGATCGCACGTCATCTACTCGGACGACCAGGGCGTGAGCTGGCTGCTGGGCGGCGTGCAGGAGGACCGTACGAACGAGTCGTCGCTGGTCGAACGCTCCGATGGTTCGGTGCTGCAGTTAATGCGTTCGTATCACGGCCGGAACCGCCGCGCGATGTCGATCAGCGAGGACGGCGGGTTGCACTGGGGAGAGGTCTATTTGGACGAGTCGCTTGACACGCCGGTCTGCCAGGCCAACGCACTGCGTCACTCCTGGGCCGATCCGGCCAACCCGTCGTCGGTCAGTCGCATTCTGTTCTCCAGTCCGTGGGGAGGGGAGCGAAAGCGTCTGGCGATCTGGTCGAGCGTTGATGAGGGTCGATCGTGGCCCGTGCGGCGCGTGGTCCATGCGGGCAACGCGGCCTATTCCAACCTGGTCAACCTGGGCGAGGGGCGGATCGGCCTGCTGTTCGAGCGCGATGGCTACGCCGCCATTTCGCTGGCTCGCTTCTCCCTGGACTGGCTGGAGGCCGGCGACCGAGACGCGCGTTAGGGGCTAACGCGGCTGCTGTCCGCGCCCCGCTGCCCGCTGACTGGCCACGGTGCCCGGCCACAGTGCCCGGCCACGCTGGATTTTCTCGCGATGGTCCCGTGGCGTCGCCGCCCCTCTTCCATCTTTGCCTCCAGAACGCTTCTCAGTCCCGGCGGCCTCGCCGTACCGACCCTTGGATTTACCGCACTGCCGCGCCATGACCGACCCGGTCGGATGCGTCGATTTGAATGGGGTGCCACCGCGAGCTAAGAAACCTTTCGAGGGGCGGGCGCGCCTTGATGCGGTCAGCACCAAGCAGACCGGGTCTGCCAGACCGAACCTCCTGTTGCTTTTTGGAAACATCCGCGGACTCTGGTGGCTATCAACATGTCTTCGTCGGAATCCCCGTTCTTCATCATCGGCTCCCAACGTTCCGGTACGACGATGCTGCGCCTGATGCTCAACAGCCACTCCCGGCTGTGCGTGCCTTTCGAGTCGGCGTTTATTCCGGAGTTCGCGAAACGGCTGTATGAGTTTGGAGACCTCGCGGAGGAGGCCAATCTGCGCCGACTGCTGGAGGAGATCGGTCGCCACAAGTTCGTCGAACGTGGCCGACTGCTGCCGGACATCCAGGCGGTGCTCGATCGGAAACCGCGGACGTACAGCGAGGTGGTGGACGCGATCTTTGGCGAACTGGCGGCCCGGGAGGGCAAGCCTCGCTGGGGCGACAAGACGCCCAGCTATGTGACCGAGATGGATGTGCTGCACCGTTTGTTTCCGAACGCGAAGTTCATCCACTTGGTGCGCGATGGCCGCGACGTGGCCCTGTCGATCATGCACACATCCTGGGGGCCCAGCAATCTGACGCGCGCCGCGGAGGACTGGCGACGCAAGCTGGAACTCGCGCACAAGATGGCGGCCATGCTACCCGGAGCGACGCTGGAAATCCGATTCGAGGATCTGGTCCGCGACCCGGCCGTGATCCTGGCCAGGATCTGCAAGTTCCTCGGCGAAGAGTACGAACCGCAGATGCTGCAGTACCACGAGTCGGCGCGCGAACGCATGCCGGAGGTCAGCATGAAGTGGCACCAGAATTCGGTCACCGAAGTCAATCAAGACAAGGTCTTCGAGTGGAAGACGCGGATGTCGAAGGCGGACCGCGCGGTCTTCCAGGATGTGGCCGGACCGGTGCTGGAAACCTTCGGCTATGAACTCGACAGCGGCGCGTCCGGATGGCTCGTGAAACTCGCCAAGCTGCGGGACCTGATGAGCGGCTGATGGATGTGGAAGCGGCGCGGGGGCTGTCCTTCCGCGACGTTTCCCGCCTGCCGATGGTCGAACGACCATTTCAACCGGCGAATACGCCCCGGATACGCTTGAGGACGGGCATGAACAGCTGGCGGCGGATCTCAGCGTCCAGTCCGATCATCACCGCCGGGACCATGCCCAGGACCGCCAGCAACGCGACCTCCCCGATCACCATCCACAGGGAGGTGGGTGGCAGCAGGTAGTAGAAGCCGATGGCGAAGGCGATGCAAGGAAGGCAGCTGATGATCGCTCGCAGGACGACCACGCGCAGGAAATGCGGAAACGGGATTTCCATCTTTCGGGCCAGCATTCTCGGTCGCAAAAAGATTCCCACGACGACCTGGCTGGCCAGCATCCCGATGCCTACTCCCAGGATCCCATGGGACCAGCCAAGGAAGCTGCAAAGCAGGAGCGTCAGGATTCCTTCGAGGATCGCGTAGTTCCGCACCGGCTGGATGGCGCCCATGCCGGTGAGCAAGAACGTGGATGCGACATTGGGGAGTTCAATGGCGACGGCGATGGCAAGCATGACCAGCACCGGATAGGTGTTGGCCTCAAAGCGGTTCGATCCCGCTTCGTCGAGCCAGAAATGGATGAACGCGCCGCCCTGCGAAATCAACATGGTCGCGGCGCAGATGCCGAACATCAGCAGCAGGCGTATCGAGATCACGCCCAGACGCTGCAGGCCGACCTGGTCGTCCTTGGCTTGCATCCGCGCGGCGAGCGGCATGACCCCCGGGGTCAGCGTGGTGCCCAGTCGCAGGACTCGCGTCGTGAACTGCTGGGCCACTTCGTAGAAGGCGACCATCTGGGTGCCAAGCATCACGCCGATCACCAGTCGGCCAGATCGACTCGAGATCAGCTTGGCGACTTGGCCGAAGACCAGCGAACCACCGAAGCGGAACATGCGTTTCTTGAGGTCTTCGTCCGGCTGCGCATGATAGCCCTCCGGGATGACCAGGTTGCGTTCCGCGAAGTAGTAGAGTGACAACTGCAAAGCCACCGTCATGAACAGCGACAACAGGGCCAGTTGCTGGAGGCTGCCTCCGTAGTAGATCAGGGCCGCGCCTGTGACCTGCATGCACAGTGTGCGCAGGTTGGCCGTGAAGTTGAGGATGTCGTGACGATTCTTGGATCGCAGGATGCACCGATTGGTGTTGCCATACATGGCAATGCAAGTACCCAAGCTCGTCAGGACGGCCACCAGCCAGACTGTGGCTTTCGGCGTGTCGGCCGTGTTGAACACATACGGGAAGCTCAGGGCGAGCATGAGTCCGATGAGGAACAGCGTGAGCGTCTGCCAGCGGGTGGCTTGCCGGGCGATCGCGATGCAGTTCACGTAACGCTGCCAGTCCTTCTTGGCTTCCAGTTCGGCCAGATGCTTGGTGGCGGAACCGCCCAGCCCGATGTCCATCGCCAGGGGGCTTCCCAGGACGTCGAAGACCAGGGACCAAAGTCCGTAGTTCACGATCCCGAGCCCATGGATCATGATGGGCGTGGACACAAGGGTCGCGGCGTATTGGGCTGCGGCGCCGAGCCACGACACAATGGTGGCTCGGGCTGCAAGTCGCGTCTGGCTCAAAGAACTGCTCCGTTGTCGCATCCGGGGCCCCGCGCGAGTACGTTTCGCCGTTGCCCAGGCCAGGCCGGAATTGATCCGCTTCCTGCCTCCCGCCTCAAGCGGGTAGTACCCACCCTGGGTGACATCGAGTCACCGGTGGGGAACCTCCAGTGTAATCCGATCTGAACACTGTCCACAGCAGCCCTGCCAAATGCGCCGCCTGCCGCACAGACGCAGTAGAAAAGCCCCGGCCAGGCCCGGGAGCCACGGCCGCGCCCACTGGTTTCGGGCGAAATGCGAGCGAGGGTGGGGCGTGGCTTCGACGAGCGGACGGGAAAAGCCGGGAGCCACCCTGGTTGGGTCGTCCGGGGCGTCCGACCGAGGAGAGCGGCCGGGGCCTAGGCTGACCGACCGTTGTCACTCCGACGCAGCAGGTCGCGGAGGGCTTCCGGCAGGCTCGGAAAGTGAAACTCGAAGCCTTCCCGCTGCAGTCGCTGGGGCAGCACATACCGGCCGTACAGGGCCAGTTCCGGGTCGGTACGCAGCAGCAGCGGCGCGCCCAGTCGTACCATCCACTCCGTCGCCGGCAGCCCGATGGGCATGCCGACCGCTTTTCGCAACTCCCGCATGAACGCCACCTGCGATTCGGGGAAAGGAGACGATGCGATATACGCGCCCTCCATGGTAGTGACTCGCAGTGCCTGTTCCAGGATGCGATTCATGTCGACTTCGTGGATCCAGCTCATGCCCTGTTCGCCGCTGCCGACGCGGCCTCCCAGGCCGAGCCGCGCGATCCAGCCCAGTCGCGCGAGCGCTCCGCCACCCGCTCCACGATCACGGCCGATCACGAAACTGGTCCGCAGCAAGACGCTCCGCTGGCCAGGCAGCAGGCTTTCGCGATGAGCGTTCTCCCATGAGCGGCCCACGAACGGGGCAAGGCCGTAGCCGAAGGCCGATTCCTCCACGCACCGCTCCCGCGGCGGGTCGCCGTAAAGGTGCGCCGTGCTCATCTGGACCCAGACCGGCGGAGGCGACGCCACGGACCGGAGCGCCTCGCCCAGCACTTGCGTGGATTCGACGCGCGACCGCAGGATCTCGTCTTGGTGGTCCGGCGTCTTGATGCAGTCCACGCTGCGGCCCGCGAGGTTCACCAGCCCCGCCGCTCCCTGCAACTCAGCCGACCAAGGCCCCAGCGTGCGGCCATCCCAGGTCACCTGCCGCCAAGGGCCCGGCATCCGGGGCCTCGACCGCGAAAGAATGACTATCTCCGCGCCAAGCTCCGCCAGATGGAACGCCAGCGAGATCCCCAGAAACCCGCTGCCACCGGCGATGACCACCCTGCGGCCCAACCAGGGCTTGCCGGTCAACTCGGCGTTCATGCTGGATGCTCCTCGGCGTGATTCGATCCGTACACTTCGGCGCAGAAACGGCCGCTGCTGGATGATCGATAACCGATTTCTTCACGGGGAGATAACGAGCCGTCTACCGAGTCCTTGGACCATCAGGTATGACAGGCCTTTGTCGTTCCCCGGTAACCGTGCGATGGCAGTTCCCGATAGAGTGGCTGGCCGGCCCGCTCGCTGCGACGAACCAGGCGGTTGGGGAACCCACCGTGCTGGTCGCTTCCCCAGCCCGTGGGACGCCATCGCCAGACCTGTTCTCGAAATCGGCATGCCTGACCCTTGTACGTCGGTCGCCCAAGGTGCGACATGCCGCACCCCGATCCGGAAGCATTGGAAGGCTACCATGGACTCCCAACAGTCGTTTCGAGATGAAATCGATGTTCGATCGACGAATTCCGACCTGCTGCAATCCAAGGCTATCGGCCTGCTAGGCGTGCTATTCCTCACCGTGACCGGCGCGGCACCGATCTCCGCGATGCTTTTCAATGTCCCGATCGCCGTGGGCTTCGGAAGTGGCAAGGGAGCGCCTGCGTCGTTCCTCGTGGCGACGATCGTGCTCACGATCTTCTCGGTCGGGTACGCCGCGATGGCTCGTCAAGTCACGGCGGTGGGTGGGTTCTATTCGTTCATCAGCCACGGCTTGGGACGCGAATGCGGCATGGCCCTCGGCCTGGGGTCCGTTGTGGCGTATTCCGTGTTCGAGGCTTCCCTCTGCGGCGGGTTCGCCTATTTCGCGAGTCAAAAAATGCCCGGCGTGCCCTGGCCTTGGTTCGCGCTGCTCTGCATCGCTGGTACGTCCATCCTGAGCTACTCTGATGTCAAGCTGTCCAGCACGATCCTCGGCGTCTGCCTGATCGCCGAGGTGCTTATCCTGACGGTTTTCAATGGAAGCGTCCTGGCGTCGACCGGTGGCGCGAACATCACGACGGAGATGCTCAACCCCTTCTCCGCATTCCAAGGTTTCGACGCCTTCCGCAGCGCCACGGGCGAGATGCTGAAGGAAGGGGCTGCCGCGATCGGAATGTTCTTCGTCCTGTCCTCTTGGGTCGGGTTCGAGATGGCTCCCAACTACGGCGAGGAAAGCCGGAACCCGCGGGTCATCGTTCCACTGTCGCTCTTCATTTCGGTGATCGGCCTGGGGGTTTTCTATTTCACGACCAGCCTGCTGGCGACAGCCGCTTACCCGACGGTGGAGGAGGCCATTGCGAAGGCGCAGCTGGATTCGGCGACATTCTTTTTAACACCGTTGGAGCGTAACGTCGGCGCGTGGGCCAGGGAGTTGATGAGCTGGCTGATCCTGACGAGTTCCTTCGCCTGCGGCATCGCCTTCCACAACACCTGCGCGCGGTACCTGTACTCCTTGGGACGCGAAGGCGTGTTGCCCCCTTGGCTCGCGAAGACGCATCCGGTCCGCAAGAGTCCGCATGTGGCTTCGCTGACGCAGTCGGCCATCGCCACGATCGTGGTGCTGCTGTTTGTGGTGTTCATGGGCGCAGATGATCCTACGCAGCAGGCCTATCTGGGCCTCTACGGCTTGATGGCTCTGCAGGGGACTCTCCTGATCATCTTCACGCAGGCCATCGTATCGCTGGCGATCCTACGCTATTTTCACGTCAAGAGTCCCGGCAAGAAGCATTGGTTCACGACTGGATTGTGTCCCGCGATCGCCTTTGTCGCGCAGATCTGGATGATCTACCTGCTGTGGAGCAACCTCGACTTCATTGGCGGCGGTTTCGCCTTCGCCAGGTGGATTCCGTGGATCGACCTGGCGGTCGTCGTCGTAGGATTCGCGGGGGCCGTGTATCTCAAACGCTCGAATCCCGCCAAGTATGAGCGAATTGGTCGCATGATCATGGCCGGTGAGGAACTGTAGGGCGTTGTCCTTCACGCGTGTCGCCTGCCGCAGGCTCCCGGGTCCGCATGCAAATCTAAAACAGCTTGGCTCCGCCCGTGTATCGTGCGACGGCGTCGAGGTCTAGTTCCAGGCCCAGGCCGGGCTTGGAGGGGATGGCCAGCATGCCGTCGGCGTCGAGCTGCCAGCCGCCCTGGGTGATCTCGTCGATGAATGGGCTGCCCGTCAGGTATTCGACGAAGTCGACCTGGGAGATCGCTGAGGCCAGCTGCAGGTCGGCGGCCAGTCCGACGGCCGTGTTCCAGCCATGGGGCACGAACTGCACTCCGCAATCCTGGGCCATCCACGCGATGCGGCGTTCTTCGCTGAGGCCTCCCACCTTCGTGACGTCGGGCTGGACGATATCGAAGGCCCGCTGCTGCAGCCATGGCTGGAAAGCCTGGCGCCGCGTGAGGACCTCGCCACCGGAAATGGGCACGGGCGAATGTTCGCGGAGGCGGATGAAGTCCTCCAGCGCGTCGGGCTCCAACGCTTCCTCGAACCAGGTCACGTCGTACTGGGCCAGCATGCGCGCGGTATTCAAGGCCCATTTGTAGCCACGTTTCCAGTGCGCATCGCTGCCGCCCGCATCGACCATCAGGTGGCAGTCCGCGCCGATGGCATTGCGAGCGGCGGCGACGATCGCTTCGTCGGTCGCCGCGTCGCGCCGGCCAAACGGCCCCCAGCCGATTTTGAACGCGCGAAAGCCCTGCGCCTTCACGCGCAGCAGATGGTCGCTCATCCGCGCCGGTTCATCCATCAGCAGTGAAGCGTACGGTTGCACGCGCTCGCGATAGCGACCGCCGAGCAGTCGGCCGACAGGCTGGCCGGTGGCTTTGCCCAGCAGGTCCCACAGGGCGATGTCGATGCCGCTGATCGCGTGCGTGATCGAACCGCCGCGGCCTATCCAGAACATGTGCTGGTGCAGCTTCTCGCTCACCCGTTCCGGCTCCAGCGCGTTCTCGCCGCGATAGAGCGGCTCCAGCACGTCGAACGCGGCCTGCACCAGGCGATCGTTGGTGAAGACGCTGCCCAAGCCGACCGCGCCTTCGTCGGTGTGCACCGTCACCAGCGTGTGGACGCAGTCCTCCGGTCGCAGTTCGTTGCTCCAGCCGCCCTCCGGTGTCGCGCCTCGCAGGCCCGCGCAGCGGATCTCACGAATCCTCATCGGTGTTCCTTCTCGGGAGTTCCATGACAAGAAAAGTCCGGCTGGGCTTCGGAAATCGAGCGATCAGCCACGTCGGTCGCGTGAGTATAGCTGGACGACGGGAGTGAAGGGGACGTCTGCATCCAGGGGGAAGATCGGTCGCGGGCAGCGGGTGTGCCCGAGGGATCGGAGGTTCGCGCTGGAGGCACCGGGAGCGTCGATCAGCAGCATGCGGCGGCACCATTCGGCGTACATGTGCGGCTGGCAGTGCGGCGATTTGACGACCACCGCGTCGAAACGCCGCGGATCCTGTCCGTGGGCGTAGAAGTAGGAGCGATCGTAGAGGTTGACGCCGCGGCTGCCGACGACGATCGTGAAATTGTCGGCTTCGAGCACGGCCGTGGGGCCCGCGCGCCAGAGTTCGCCGAACGACTCGCTGCGGAACTCGCCGTCGGACAGCAGACGCACCCGGGCGCGAATCGGCAGGGGCTGAAATCGCCGGGGATCGAGCGTACCGCCGAGCCGCGTGTCGATCCAGCCGCCCACTCCCGCGGCAAACGCTTGCGCCGCGGCCGGCGCGTCGACAATCGGCAGCAGCGTGCTTCCACGGTAGCCGCCGTCCACCAAGGCCCGCAGCACGGCGTTGCTGTCGCCCGATGCGCCGGAACTGGTCGCGTCCGCCGCGTCGACCAGCGCGAGGGT
>JBIIEC010000456.1:0-4694 GCA_044238045.1 Pirellulaceae bacterium
TTCGATTTGACTTGCGGCCCCAACCCATCCAAGGGAGGCATGGCCGAGTCGTGTCGGCAGCCGAAACTGCAAACCATGACCGAAGGACTGTGCACTGCGACGATCGTCACTCCTGTCGGCGTGTTTCCCGTCGTGTGAGTGGGGTAATGTATCGGCCATCTGGACGCTCGTCCATAGGGTCCGGAAAGATTTTTTAACAAACGGTCGATGCCAGAGTCTGGGCGGCGACAAAAACGGCCTAAAAAGCCGCGAAAAACGCGGAGATACGCTATGCTTGCGGCGGTTGGAAAATTTGAAAATGCCTCGCAGACACCTTATTCGCGGATCCTGGTTACGGGTGCGCGGGGGCTGTTGGGAAGCTGTCTGTGCGATCTGCTGGGGCCCCGGGCGGTCCCGGTGGGGAGCCGGGAGTGCGACCTGCTGGAACTGGATCGTTTAGCGGCGGTCATTCGGGGTCTTTCCCCCGACGCGGTGATCAACTGCGCTGCGTATACCGCCGTCGATCTGGCCGAAAAGGACGCTCTCCGGTGTTCGGCGATCAATCGGGACGCGGTGTCTGTCTTGGCGGAAACGACGGTGGCTCTGGGAATCCCGCTGGTCCAGATCAGCACCGACTATGTGTTTGGTGGACCGCCACCGACGCCTGTACGGCCCTGGCTTGAGACCGATCCGGTGTCCCCCGCCGGCGTCTATGCACGCTCCAAGTTCGAGGGCGAACTCGCCGCAGCCGCCAATCCCCACCACACCATTGTCCGGACTTGCGGCCTTTATGGACTTCCGCCCCAGCCGACCAGCCGAAACTTCGTGCTCACGATGCTGAAGCTGGCCCAGGACCGGCCGACTCTGAAAGTCGTGCGCGACCAGGTCTGTTCTCCCACGTCCGCCACGGAACTTGCTCCCGCGATCCTGCACCTCCTGGAGACGAACGCTCACGGAATCTTTCATGTCGTGAACGAAGGAGGCACCAGCTGGTATGAGTTCGCTCGAGCCATCTTTCGATGCCGAGGACTCACCACCGCCGTGGAGCCGATCTCGACGGCAGAGTACAACGCGCCGGCGCCGCGCCCGTCTTACAGCGTCCTGGATATCGAGAAATACCGGCGAACCGGCGGCCCCCCGCTGAGCCACTGGGAAAGCGCGATCCAAGCGTTCCTTCAGCGAGTTCCCGCTTGATCGATCAGCCTACCCACGCGCAACATGCGCCACTCGCCGAGGTCGCGTGACTCCTAGACGGCTCCATCTCCGCTGAGCACCGCGGGAATCGTGCGAGCCAGCAGCTGGACGTCCGTCCACAGGCCGCGTTGTTCGACGTATTTCGCGTCCAACTGCACCTGCTGGCGGAAATCCAGCTTGCTTCTGCCCGACACCTGCCAGTAGCAGGTCAGGCCAGGCTTCACGCTCAGCCGAATGTGGTCCTGCGACTCGTAGAGGTCCACCTCCGAAGGCAACGCCGGACGCGGTCCCACCAAGCTCATATCCCCCATCAGCACGTTCCAGAACTGCGGGAACTCGTCCAGGCTCAGTCGTCGCATCCAGCGTCCCACGGGCGTCACGCGGGGATCGTCGGACAGCTTGAAAGTCCTCGCGTCGCAGTGGGAATTGAGATCGAGCAGTCCCTGCTTCAGGCGGTCGGCATCCATGACCATCGAGCGGAACTTGAGGATTTTGAAGACACGTCCCCCTTCGCCGACACGATCCTGACGGAAGAAGATCGTCCCTCCATCGTGCAGTCGGATCAAGACCGCGCAAATCACCATCACCGGTCCGAAGACCGCCAGACCGACCAGCGCGCCCAGGATGTCGAGGCCTCGTTTGAGGATTCGGTATCCAGGCTTCGTCGCTACCGAAGGCACAACGCCGTCGGCCAGTCGCCAAGGCTTCGCGGGGGAGCAGGGAGCGGAACTGGCACGGTCGGGGCTTGCCTCCGCCAAAAACGACCGTGACCCGCCGTAAACTCGCGCAGCCCCGACATTGCTCACACTGGAAGTCTCATGCACGGCGTATCCACGCGAGGCGACTTCCCTGTCGACTGCGGCGGAGACCGGCAAGCTGATGTCGAATTCGGGAGCATGATGATTGACAACAGGATGCCCGGTATGCCTCAACAGGGCCGTCGTCGCCGCCTGCCCGCGGCACTCCACGTCGGACGTCAGGCCCGAGACGGTCGCCGAGTTGCCGGAGGGTCCACGGAGCGTGGTGGTTTCACTGGAAGAGCTAGGAGTGGGGAGCATGCGAAGTTCCGCAGAGTCTGAAGTCTTGGGTGTCAAATCGGAAGCTGCGCGGCGTCCGATCCACAGCGGGCCCCAGACGCCGTCTCCGATACTAACAGCACAAACCCACCTTATCCAGACTACCCACCTTCACCTAAAGTGAATCTGCTCCAAGGACGGCAAATCGAGCTATCTTTGTTCACGAGTTTGAATTCTTGGTGACCTGCACCTCGTGGCAACGCCGTGCGGCCCCGTAACCTGTTCCGTGGAACCGATGGCCATGACCGAAAAGCTGGGAGCCGTGGCGATTGGCCGCAACGAAGGCCCTCGCCTCACAAGCTGCCTGAAGTCGCTGGCAGCTGTCCAGGGCCACCTTGTCTACGTCGATTCGGGCTCCACCGACGGCAGCGTGGAGGAGGCCCGGCGATTGGGAGCGGAGGTGGTCATTCTGGACCCCGACGTGGCCTTCACCGCCGCGCGGGCCCGGAACGCCGGCTGGCGGCGGCTCCTCGAACAGTTTCCTTCCCTGGAGTACGTGCAGTTCGTTGACGCCGACTGCGAAATCGTGTCAGGCTGGCTGAAGACGGGCGTTCAAGCCCTGGAACATTCGCCCACTCTGGGAATCGTCTGCGGCCGGAACCGGGAACGCTACCCCGGCGTCTCGGTCTACAACCGTCTGGTGGACATGGAATGGAATACGCCCATTGGTGATGCCAAGAGCTGTGGCGGCACCGCCATGATCCGCGCCCTGGTGCTCCGCGAAACCGGAGGCTTCGACGACCGGCTCATCGCGGGTGAGGAGCCCGAGATGTGCGTTCGGATCCGGGCGGGCGGCTGGCGCATCCAACGGATTGCCGCCGAAATGTCGTTCCACGACATCGAAATGACCCGTTTCAAGCAGTGGTTTCGCCGGGCTGAACGCGCCGGGCACGCCTTCGCGGAGGGATTCTCGATTCATGGAGGCCCTCCGGAGCACCACTACCGACGGGAGACTCGCAGCATCGTCTTTTGGGCGGGCATTCTTCCCGTTGTGCTGCTTCTTGCCACCGTCGGACTTTCCCCCTGGTTCCTGCTGGCTTTCAGCATCTTTCCCATGCAGATGCTTCGCACCGCCATCCATCGCCGCCGGAGTTTTGGCGATCCGTGGTCCCATTGCCTGGCCTTCGGGACGGCCTGCGTGCTGGCGAAATGGCCCCAACTCTGCGGGATGCTGGTCTACTGGAAGAACCGTATCCAAGGCCGGCGAGCTCGGATCATCGAATACAAACCGGTAGCGTCCGTCCCGGGCGTGAAAACGACCGCCGGCTCCGGAACGAGCCTCTGATCGCACATCCGAACGTGGGGAGAGTTCCCAAACGTCCTTCCCGCGACAACGGGCCGCAGCGTTCGTGAGCCGCCGCATGTGCCGACCCCGGTGTCCCGCCAGAAAGCTCCCCGGCCTGCGACTCGCTGGCAAGACAGGAGCGTAAAGCCCGCGTCCGCCGCCAGGGTTCCCACCGTCCTAGACCGTTCCCACGTCCAGCCGTCGCAGGTAGTCGGAGTATGCGTTTCGCTGGTCGCCGGCGATCGCCAGCACCTGCTCCTGCGTGATATACCCCAGCCGCAGGGCGATCTCCTCGAGGCAGGCGATCTTCAGTCCTTGCCTTTTCTCGATCGTTTCCACGAAATTCGCGGCCTGGATCAGCGAGTCCGGCGTTCCCGTATCGAGCCAGGCGAAGCCGCGTCCCAACGGACGAACGTGCAGTTCCCCGCGTTCGAGGTAGACGCGATTCAAGTCGGTGATTTCCAGTTCTCCGCGTGGCGACGGCCGCAGCGCTTTCGCCCGGGCCACAACCTGCTCGTCGTAGAAATAAAGCCCCGGCACGGCGTAACGCGACTTGGGAGCTTGCGGTTTTTCTTCCAGCGAGATCGCCTTGCCGGCCGCGTCGAACTCGACCACACCGTAATGCTGCGGCTCGACCACCGGATAGGCGAAGATGGTCGCTCCCGTCTCCTCGGCGGCCGCGGCGCGGAGCGTGGACTGGAATCCCTGGCCGTAGAAGATGTTGTCCCCCAGCACCAGGGCTGCGCGCTGGCCAGCGAGGAACGATTCACCGATCAGAAACGCCTGCGCCAGGCCTTCGGGCCGTTCCTGTACGGCGTATTCGAAGCGGATCCCCAGTTGCCCGCCATCGCCCAGCAGTTTCTCGAACAGCCCGATATCGTGGGGCGTCGAGATGATGAGGATCTCGCGAAGCCCGGCCAGCATCAGCGTGGCCAGGGGGTAGTAGATCAGCGGCTTGTCGTAGATCGGCAACAACTGCTTGCTGACCGCCTTGGTCATGGGATGAAGCCGCGTACCGCTGCCGCCCGCCAGCACAATTCCCTTCATACCGTCCCCCGAGTTTTCCCTGCCAGACGCGTCTTTTCTTGCTCTTCCCCCTGCTCGGCGAGCAGAGATTCGTCCGCGAGACCATTTCAGCCTATGGGCCCCGTCACTTCCAC
>JBIIEC010000457.1:0-4688 GCA_044238045.1 Pirellulaceae bacterium
AAACGCGGTCGTTTCCGCTGGGTTACTCAAGACCTCGGATCGGGCCGAGGGAGCTGGCGAGCGGTTTGAAGTGTTGCGCGGACATGGAGTTCGGGCGCGGCGGGGGCGGGGCTGGCTGACGGTGGCCAGTCCGCGTTACTTTCGCACGCTCGATCCTCCGTTGCTTTCCGACGAGCAGCAGGCGTCGATGGACGGTGCGGCCACAAGTGGTTCGCTGGCCTGCGTGGTGCGTGCGGAGGACGGGGGCCCGACCGAGTTGCTGGGATGGCTCGTACTGAGCGATCCTCTGCGTGAAGACGCCGTTGAAGCGGTGGCCGCGCTCCGCGAACTCGGCGTCGCGCCGATGGTGCTGCTTACCGGAGATCGACGACCGGCGGCCCAGGCGGTGGCGGAGCGACTGGGGCTGGACGACCTGCAGGCGGACCTGCTGCCGGAAGACAAAATGTCGCGGGTGCGGCAGTGGGTGCAGCAGCAGCCCGACCTGGCGATGCTGGGAGACGGAGTGAACGACGCGCCCGCGCTGGCCGCGGCACCCCTGGGTATCGCGATGGGGGAGCAGGCCAGTGAGGTATCGCGCGAGTCGGCGGATGTCGTCCTGCTGACGACGCGCCTCGGGCGCGTGGCCGATCTCGTGCGACTCGGACGCCGCGTGCGTCGCATCCTGTGGCAGAATATCGGCCTGGCCGTCGGCCTGAAACTCGCCATCCTCCTGTTGGCCGCCCTCGGTTACGCCTCCATGGGCCTCGCCGTGCTCGCCGATGTGGGGGCCAGCCTGTTGGTCATCGCCAACGGATTTCGCGTGTTGCGCGGCGAGTTGGAGTGAGGTTGCAGCGGTTGCGCCAACCGTCGTGCGAGCAGGCACGCGGCCTATCGCGGGTGGCGTGGCCGCGAGTAGAATCCGGTGCGTCGCGAGAGGCCAGCGCGTGCTGGGTGGGGCGTTCGCGCGGAGGAGGGCCCGCGGCGCCCGCGTTTCCGCGACCGAATCAGCGATCTTCCGTGCGATGGAATCCGACATGAACGCTTCCCCCGAATCCCAGGAAACTCCCGCATCCCCGGAAGCCCGGATGCACCCGGCACCGGCTCGCAGTCCGCTGCTGGTGTCGGCCCAGCGGTCGGTCCTGCTGGTGGTCGATGTGCAGGACAAGCTGCTGGAGTTGATGGAGTCGCGCGAGACGCTCCTCGGCAAACTCAAACAGCTGGCTGCGGCCGCGCAGTTGCTGTCGGTGCCGTGCCTCGCCACGGTCCAGTATCCGGAGAAACTGGGGCCGCTCACGGCCAGCATCGCCCGGTATCTCACTCCCGATCTCCAGGCCGCCATCCCCGGGAAGCTTGCCTTCAGCTGCCTAGGTTGCGACGCGGCGGTCGCGCAGCTTCGCTCCACGCGACGCGAACAGGTCGTGCTCGTGGGGCTCGAAACGCATGTCTGCATTGCCCAGACCGCGCTGGACCTCGTTGCCGCAGGACTCGATGTGTTCCTGGTCGTCGACGCCGTGGCCGCCCGTCACGCGATCGACCATCAGACGGCTCTCCGCCGCTTGGAGGCCGCCGGCGTGACGCTCATCACCACCGAAGCCGTCCTGTTCGAATGGGTCGAGAAAGCGGGCACTCCCGAATTCAAGCAGATCAGCCGCCTCGTGCGGTTCGGCGCCGAGGACTAAGGCAGCGACGAAAGCAGGAGCCCCGGCACGGAGCAACGGCACGGAGCAACGGCACGGAGCAACGCTGCGACGACGTGGAGGTTCGCACGCCTTGCTCCCGCGACCGTCGGTCACCTTTCCACAAACAGGCCACAGGGCCAAGAACAGGACGCGCATGGCATTTCAGGAGTCTCCATCGGACGCGGACACGCACAGTGCCTCGGGGCAGTTGACGGCGTTTCCGACGTTGACGCCGGAGGTATTCGCGGGACTGGGGCTGCGCGCCGAGGAAGTGGGGATCGTGATTGTGGATCATGGGTCGCGGCGGGCGGAGAGCAACGAACTGCTGTTGCGGGTCGTGGAGCTGTTCCGGGAGACGACCGGGCTGCCGTTGGTGGAGGCGGCGCACATGGAGTTGGCGGAGCCGTCGATTGCGACGGCCGTGGATCGCGTCGTGGCCCAGGGTGCTCGCCTGGTCGTGGTCCATCCGTACTTCCTTTCGCCGGGTCGACACTGGCGGCACGACATTCCCGAACTGGTGTCGCAAGCCGTCTCGCCGCACGCCGGCGTGCGACACCTCGTGACTGCTCCGCTGGGCCTGCACCCCTTGATGCAGCGGATCATGCAGCATCGCATCTGGCACTGCCTGCATCGCGGACTGCAGCAGGGAGCTGCCTGCGATGTCTGCGAAGCGGAACAGGGTTGCCGCTCATGAATGACGCTTCTTGGAAGACTCTCTATCCCTTTGCGTCGCACTGGTACACGCTGGAAGCGGGGCGTATGCACTTCCTGGACGAGGGTCCGCAGGCAGCGGACGCCCGGGACACCAGTCCGCAGGCAGCGGACGCCCGGGACACCAGTCCGCAGTCAGCGTCGCCCCCGCGCACGCTGCTGATGGTGCACGGCAATCCGACGTGGTCGTTCTACTGGCGTGGCCTGGTCACGGCCTTTCGCGACCGTTACCGCGTCGTGGTGCCCGACCACCTGGGCAGTGGGTTGAGCGACAAGCCGCAGGACTATCCGTACCAGTTGCAGTGTCATGTGGGCAATCTGGTGCGGCTGGTGGACGCGTTGGACTTGCGCGAGGTGACGCTGCTGGGTCACGACTGGGGAGGAGCGATCGGGCTGGGCGCCGCGATGCTGCGACCGGAGCGATTTTCGCGGTTCGTGATGTTCAACACAGGCGCGTTTCCGCCGCCGTTCTTTCCTTGGAGGATTCGTGCTTGCCGTACGCCCGTGCTGGGGCCGCTGGCGATGCGCGGCCTGAATCTCTTTTCGCGGGCGGCGCTGCGGATGGCGGTTGCCGATCCGGCGCGGCTGTCTCCGCAGGCACGCGCGGGCCTGCTCGCTCCGTACGACTCCTGGGCCCACCGTGTCGGTGTCTGGAACTTCGTGCGGGACATCCCGACGTCTCCCGACCAGCCGACCTGGCAGCTTCTGGAACGCATCGAAGCGAGTCTCGCGGCGGCGTCGGCGAAGCCCTGGATGTTCGTCTGGGGCATGCAGGACTGGTGCTTCCGACCGGAGTGCTTGGAGCGATTCCTGCGGCATGTGCCCAGTGCCGAAGTGCATCGGCTGCCGGAAGCCGGGCACTGGGTGGTGGAAGAAGCCAACGCGCGGATCATCGAGTGGCTGGGGGCGTTCCTGGAGCGACCGGTGGCTCCGCCGACCGCTTGAGCCGTCGTGGATGGATCGCGCGGGGAAGAAAGAAAAGGAGCTGCCATGCGGGAACTGAGCATCGGCCAGTGCGCGTCGCTGGCCTGCCTGCTGGAGGTGTCGGCGCCGAAGCCGGGCAACGTGCATCGCGGCGCGGACTTCGAAGACATGACCTTCGCGGATTTCGCCGCCAGCGCGGTGGCGATCTCGCCACCGATGGAACGCGCGGCCCAGCGACGCGTGGGGCAGACGGTGCTGGACGCGATCCATGCCACGCGCCAGGTGACGCACGCCAATACGAATCTGGGCATCGTGCTGCTGCTCGCGCCGCTGGCCGCCGTGCCTCGGGACCGGTCGCTCGCCTCCGGCCTGGCCGCCGTGCTGGAGCGACTGACGCCGGAGGACGCGCGCGATGTCTACGAGGCCCTGCGGATCGTCTCGCCCGGAGGCCTCGATCGCGACGGCGCGGCGGTGGAAAGGCATGACGTGCACGCGCCGCCGCCGGAAGATCTCCTGGAAGCCATGCGCGCGGCGGCCGAGTGGGATCTGGTCGCGCGGCAGTACGCGAACGGTTTTCGCGAAGTGTTCGAAGTGGTAAAACCGTGGTTGCTGCAGGATGCTGATCGGCTGCCGCTGTCCTGGCGGATCGTGCATGCTCATGTGCGGATGATGCACGAGTATCCCGACTCGCTGATCGCCCGCAAGTGCGGTCAGCAGGTGGCCCTGGAAGCGGCCGGGTATGCGGGGCAGGTGTTGGGGGCGGGACCGCCGGACAGCGACGCGTATGCCGACGCGTTGGCCGATCTCGACTTCTGGTGCCGCTGCGATGGCCATCGCCGCAACCCGGGCACGACCGCCGACCTCCTGGCCGCCGGCCTGTTCGCCTGCCTCCGCGATGGCGAACTGGCTCCGCCCTTCGCCTGAACGCCGTGTCGTCCGCAGTCGTCGAGGCAGCGCCCGGTGCGGTGTTGAATCCCCGCCCGCTCCCGCCCCTTCGCCACTCCCGAGAGGATCTGTATGTCTCGTGAACGATACCAGGTGCGATTGACCAAGGACTACCTCGTCTTCAGCGCCGCGCACTTCATCACCTTCGCGGGGAACATCTGCGAACGGCTGCATGGGCACAACTACCGCGTGGAGGCGGAGGTGCAGGGGCCGCTGGATGAGAATCACTACGTCGTGGACTTCATCGCGCTCCGCGACGCGCTGCAGGCGCGCGTGGCCGCCTGGGACCATCGCATGCTGCTGCCGACGAAGCACCCGCTGATCCGGGTCACGGCGGATGAGCGTGAGGTCGAGGCCCGTTTTGAGGATCGCCGGTGGGTCTTTCCGCGGGAGGACTGCATCCTGCTGCCGATTGGCAACACGACCACCGAACTGCTGGCCCGCTGCCTG
>JBIIEC010000088.1:0-16331 GCA_044238045.1 Pirellulaceae bacterium
CGCCTGCCTCGCGGACTGGTCGATCTCCTCCATCCACGCCTGCAGCGTCGCCCGATCCGAACTTCGATTCGCCTCGGCCTCCACCAACTGCTTTCCCGACGCCACGCCATCCCGCGACAACGGTTCCAGCCGCTCATAGTCACGCTTCGACTTGGCATGATCGACATACGCGGAGAGCAGCTTCTCGCGATATTCACCCATCGGCCGGTTCTGGAAGCGGGCTTCGATCTGCTCGATGGGCGTTTCGTGGCGCAACGCCTCGATCAGCTCCCGCGCATTCTTGGACACCTCCTGCGTCCAGTGATCCTTGTTGCGGGCGAAGTCGCGTTTCAGTCGATCTTGGTACAGTTCGAGCATGGCCTTGCCCACATCCTGACTCTGCACCACCACCAGGACATCGCCTTTTTTCACATGGTCGCCAAACTTGACGCGCACCGAAGCGACGCGGCCCTCCACCAGCGGATAGATGTGGGCGATGTGGTCTTCATTGAGGGACACCTTGCCAGTCAAGGCAATGCTCCGCGAGAAGCTCTTCACTTCCGCGGGCATGACCTTCAATCCCGCGGCGGTCCAGGACGCCTCCGGAAACTGGATCAAGCCGCTCGCCACGCCACCCGAAGGTCCCTCTTCCTCGCCTCGCACGTCATCGCCCGTCGCGGAAGCGGCGTGCTTCGCCTGCGCTGCGTCCGGGACGGAGGGTGCGTGTGAGGCTGCGAACCAGGCCAGCACGGACACTGCTGCAATGGCCAACGCGGCCAGGACCGCGAATGGGCGACGAGAGGACTTCTGCGCTGAATCGTTTGTGGTCATCACCGTGATTCTTTCCAAAGACCATGAGGGAAACCGTCGCGACGCCGGAACCGCATGGAACCCATCGTAACGGCGAATGCCGAGGCGAAAGAGAGATCGCTGGCAACGATCTTAGCAGCGGAAGATACCCAGCCGCTGCGGCAGCGCCAAAGAGGGCGCGAAACCATCGAGAAAATGACGCGAAGCGGCGTTGCTCCCCGACCCGCCCCGCCGCAGGAAGCCACTCCAGGGTAGCGACGAGGGTGTAGACCGAGACCGCCTGGGCTTCAAAACCCTGCATTTCGCAGGGCGAGGTCACCAGCGGCAAGATCGGTTGCCGACTGTCCGAGCCGGAATTGCCATCGTCGGAGCCGGGAAGCGCAACGTGAACGTGCCAGCCCGCGTCTTGGATAAGCGAGTCTTGGACAAGCGCCTGCTGACTACCTGCAACGCTCGCCAACCCGTGGCCAACCCGCAGATGCTCCCGCAACCAAGTTGCCACCGCAGGGCTCTCGGAATGGGCGATCTTTGCGTGCGAATGACACCAGGGCACGGGACCCGGCCACATCAGCACGAGCAGCAGCCAGCGCAGCGCGGCGGACGCATGGCGTCCCCCGGCCGTCATCGTCGATCGATTCGCTCGTCGTTGAAAACCCATGAGACCCGTTCCCGGCTGGCTGCCCGACATTTTAAGCAGTATGGTCTCGAAACGGCAGTCGGTCAACTTGCCGGGACGACAGCCTGTTCAGGGTCCGTATCCCCGCCGGAAAGCCCATTGCGCAGTCCGCGGCGGAGCAGAGTCCGGGAGGCCAGCCGGAGTTACCCTGGAAAGATCCCTTGCAGGCGACCATCTTCGGCCGTCGACCTCTTCCGAGCCCCCCGAACGCTGCCCCTAGTACGACAGGCCGCCCCGCAGCACAAGGCCC
This sequence comes from Pirellulaceae bacterium, assembly GCA_044238045.1. Lineage (GTDB taxonomy): Bacteria > Planctomycetota > Planctomycetia > Pirellulales > Pirellulaceae > CAZUJM01. Next base: position 1,716 of record JBIIEC010000088.1, read on the forward strand.
TCGTCCAGGTCCAGTTCGTCCGGCATCGAATCGTATTCCAGACGGCGACCAAAGACGAACCCCGATTCCACGAACAGTCCGCCACCTCCTGCGACGATTCGTTCCACGCCCACCACCAGTCGGTAGTCACGCAGTGACAACTGATCGTCACTTCCATCCGCGCGTCGCACCGACCAGGTGTTGCCTCCCAACGCGCCGCCCAGGTACGCCCACGTCTCGTGGTTCGCTCCGTCCTTACCTAGACGATAGGCCAGGCGCGGCCGAGGAAAGGTCAGGTCCAGCTGCCAGACGGGAGTCGGCGTCCACTGAAGGCCCAGTGCCGGCAGCAGGGGAATGTCATGCCGATCCAGGTACACGACGCCAAACTGCAGCTTCAGTTCGTCCGGGATCCACTCCCATGACGCCACACCGAGGCCAAACACCCGCAAGGCGTTGTCCGTGTTCTCGAAGTCACTGCGGACCATCGGCGCCACAATCGCCAACACACTCCACCGGTCATTCAGGTCCTTACGCCACAGGAAGTTCACGCCTGTCTCATACAACTGGCCGGGAACATCCACCAGCGTCGGGCCGTCGAGCAGATCGGTGCGGATCTGGGGAGTCACCACCAGCAGGTTGTCGAGGCTGCCGAGGGGAAGCGCGAACGAGACGGACGCATCCCAGCTGGTGATGTTCAGGTCGTCCGCATCGTCACCAGAAACCAGCCAGCCACCCGCGACCGCCGCACGCTGGAAGAAGCCGCGTTTGAAACGCTCCACCGGCGCCTCCGGGTCCTCTCCCACCTGCGCCTCGGGCAGCTGGTCGATCTCCTCGAAGAGCTGCGAACGCACCGACCGCCGCAGGTTCCAAGCATCGTCGGCCATGCGGCCGATGCGAGTCTGGGCCGACACGGTAGCGGACCACGCGACGACCATGATCGCCATGCTGCATCCGATGATCGCGAAGTAACGCATATCCCTGGCCCGCTTTCTCGCTGGATCGTTCCGCGTCTGTCCTGGTTCGACGGTTATAGAAACATCGACCAGACCGCCCAACCCGCAATATTCGGAGTCGATGTTCAGCGCACGAACGCGGCACCGCGTCCGCCGTGCTGGCACATGCAATCGTGGCACTGGCAAAGCTGCCAAGGCGATCACGACCCCCGTTGTACGCGTGCGAAACCGCAGAGGACGCCGGCGATCAACGGCTGGCCGTTCTTTTTCGTCCCAAGCTCCGCGGTTTACCGCGTCATGCCGGCGAATCCATGGCCCAGGTCTTGTTGCGAGTCCCGTGGTCGTTACAACGATCCGTCAGCGGGCTGCGGGCAACGCAACCGCTTGCAGACTGCACCCAGCTATCTTCCTCCGGCAAGTCGTCCTTCAACTTCATGGGAAATCCACGATGCCCACGCAACCGGAACCGGGACAGCACTCGATCGACTGGGAGTCGTACGGCGTGGAAGACGCCGTCCATAAAATGATCGAATACGCGGGCGAGATCCGCGCGAGCGATCTCTTCTTCACGAGCCATGAAGGGTATGTCGCGGTCGCCTTGAGGCATCTCGGCGCGGTGCGCCTGATCACGAAGGTGCGGTCCGACTTCGGCAAGCGAATGATCGCCACGATCAAAGCCTCCGCAGGCGCCGACATCGCCGACCACCTGCGTCCCGGCGAAGGGCGTCGCATCTTCCCCCGCGACAATCGCCCGGCCATCGACCTTCGCCTGAACTCCGTGCCGACCCTGTTCGGAGAGGACGTGTCGGTCCGCCTGCTCGACCGCGAAACGGGCCTGATGACCCTGGAACAACTGGAACTGGCCCCCTACGCCCTCCGCATCGTCCGGTCCCTGCTGGACCAGCCCGCAGGACTGATCCTGGTCACAGGCCCCACCGGCAGCGGCAAGACGACGACCCTCTACGGTTGCCTTCAGTACCTCCACGACGGTACGCGGAAGATCAACACGCTGGAGGACCCGGTGGAGTTCGTGCTGGATGGCGTGCACCAGGCGCAGATCAATCCGCGCATCGGCCTCGACTTTCCCGAACTGCTGACCGCCTGCCTGCGGCAGGCACCCGATGTGATGATGGTCGGCGAGATCCGCGACGAAACGACGGCCAAGACCGCCGTTCGCGCCGCCAACAGCGGCCACCTCGTGCTGGCCACGCTCCACGCGCCCGTGGCCGTCGCGGCGCTGCAGAGCATGCTGGCCTATGGCGTGAATCGCACCTTCCTTGCCAGCTCGATCCAGGGCATCATCTCCCAACGCCTCGTCCGCGGCCTCTGCCCCGAATGCCGCGTGCCGATCTCCGCGGAAGACTCCCGACTGCCCCTGCTCGACGTGCACCGCTGGATGGAGCCGAACGCGCAGCCCACTGTCTACCGGGCGCTCGGCTGCAGTCGCTGCCATGAGGTCGGCTACAATCGTCGCATCTGCATCGCGGAAGCGTTCGTCATGGATCCTGACCTGCGGGAGATGCTGATCCACGGTCGCCACTCCAACCTGGAACTCTATCGCCACGCCCAGGCGAACGGCATGATCGACTTCGGCACCGCCGCTCGACTGCGCGTGGCCCTGGGCGATACGACCGCGGAAGAGGTGTTTCGCGCGGTGCCCCTGGAGTTCCTGCCCGGAGACGCGGCGCACGCATGAACGAGGAAGCGTCCGCCGCAGGCCAAGAACGTTACCTCGCCAAGGTCCGCGATGCGTGAGAGGTAAAACACGTTCGCCGCACGGATTGTGCCGACTACGGGGTCGCGATGCTACGTCATTCTGCCACGTGGGCAGATGCCAAAAATGGCGGGTCGGACAACTAGACGTCAAGGTAAGCAAGGAGTATCCGCCCGCCGTGACATTAGCGTCACACATGGCTGGCAGTTCGAGCCATCGAAAGGCTCCCTCGTGGCTTCGGTTCAAAAACAAGCCTGAACCGACGTCGACAGAAAGAGGGCCTCTACAGGAATGGCGTTCGCAAGATAACCACCGCCGGATCCGCGATCGTGAGCGGATCTACGCAGCCAGTATTTGAAACACAGGCGTGGAGCGTGCCGCACGCTAATCGTTGCTGATGATTCCATGACGAAGCGCGTACTGCACGAGGTCGGGGATGGATCGCAGCTTGAGCTGGTCCATGATGCGCGCCTTGTGGTTTTCGGCGGTGCGCGTGGAGATCCCCAAGGCGACGCCGACCTCCTTCGCGGAGTTCCCTTCGGCAAAAAGCTGCAGCACCTGGCGTTGGCGTGACGTCAGCGTCGTACCCTTCTCCAGGAGCTTCTCATGGCCCTCCCAGCGTTCCGCCGCGGCCGCGATCTCCGGCGACAGGAACGACTCACCGCGCAGAGCCGCTTCGATGGCGGTGACGAGTTCGTCACCTGCGGAGTGCTTCAAGACAAACCCCGACGCGCCCAGCTGCAGGGCGCGCGCGGCATAAGTGGCGTCCCGGTGCATCGTGAGAAAAATCACCTTGCCGCTGTACCCTTGCCCCCTCAACTGGCCAACGGCCTCCAAGCCATTCAGGCGAGGCATGGTGATGTCAACGAGAATCACATCGGGCTGCGCCTTGCAGGTCGTGGCCACGAGGTCCTGGCCATTGGGCACGATGTCGATGACCTCATATCGAGACTCCAACAGACACCGCAGGCCCTCGGCCACGATACGATGGTCGTCGGCGATCAAGACACGTACACTGCTCATGCTCATTCCTCTGCAGTTGGTCGCCGGATCTCAGCAGGCCCAGGTCGACGGTCGGCCAAAAGCCGTTACTACGATGCATCCTGCGCGACATGCGCATCGGGCGACGCAGACACCCTCACCATCCAGAATCATGCCGCATCTCACGTCGGCGCGTTCCTCGACGACTCGACGAAAACCGATGGGAAGATCGAAAGGGGATCGCCCTGCTCGGAGCAGCCGCAGACAGTTCACTCAGGCCGGTCGGTCCACGATATCCCAGCCCCTCGCGATTGAAAAGCGCCTAAGTAGAATCACCCCAGCCTTCTACAACAGCTTGCCGCTCATCGAACGGCGATCCATCGCGACGGTCGCGAGCCGTGCGACGCTGGTGGTGGATCGAGTGTCCTACTTCCGCGGCTGCCGGGGAAAGGCCCGCCGACCGCTGGCAGCACCGAGAACACGATCGACACGATGGAGGTGGAACGACCGCGAGCACGAGGGGCAATCCGCCGCAGCGTTCATGGCAGTTCAAAGCGAACCGGCAGCAGTTCCTCCGAGGCGACAGGCTGCCCATCGCGGCGGGCCGGTTCGGCCCGCCATTGCCGCACGGCGTTCACCGCCTCCGCATCCAGCACCGGATAGCCGCTGCTTCGCGCGACCTCCACGCCGACAACGGTGCCGACGGCGTCGAGGCGGATGCGCAGATAGACCGTTCCTTGCCAGCGTCGTTGCCTGGCAGTCTCGGGATATGCGGGTGGGCGGTTGTTGACGAACCGCGGCGCCTCGCGAGTACCCGCCCCCGCGTCGCGCGGACTGGCGGCGGATGGAATCGACACCAGACCATGCGCGGGCGGAGGCGGCAACTCGGGCATGGTGCGTCGCGGCGGTTCCACATCTCGGGCCACTTCCACCGCAGGCTCGTCGGCGGCGGAAGGCTGCTCCAGAGCCGACTGACGAACGTGTCGCGTTCGTTGGACCGCCTCCCCATCGCTGGCGGGCGCGGGCCGAGGCGTTCCAGCGTCAGGCAGTACCATCCGTTCCTCGACCGCAGACTTTAACTCCGGCGCAGGGCCTCGCGATGTCGAATCGGTGGGCGCGAAGCGGTAGATCCGGTCCGCCACCTGGGCTTCCGCGGGCTGGACAATCACGAGCTCACTGCCTACGTGCACCGCCACGGGCACAGCAGCTTGGGGAGGCGGCGTCCAGTGCGCCTCCACCGACCACGTCCGCGACTCTCCCGAGAACTGCGCTCGATGCGGCACGGACGTCCAACGATCGAGCGACACGGCGAGCGCGGCCAGGGCCACGGCGTGCAGGCCCAACGAGGCGGCGAGCGAGCCTGCGGCCAGCGACCAGCGTGGCCGCGCGGCTTCCCGGAGCGTGAGCGTAACCATCGCCCACGATGCCCGCTGACGATCATCCACCGCTCGCCTGCCCACCACACACCCTGCCTTCATGTCACTCCGGTTTCGTCGCACCCGAAACATGCCCCTTCCGGACACTCGGCTTGTTGATCAACTCAACCCCTTCACCTCAAACCCCGCACGGTAGTTGCTGCGCAGCAACCGGTTCGCCTCGGGCACGTTCGTGACCGCGAACTTCTCGCTGTTCCATTCCAGCCGCTGACCGGGGAACCGATTGGCGACCACTCCCAGCACCAGCGACTCGGTCAGCGGTCCGGCGTACCCGAAGTGGGCACTCGTCTGCGTCTTGCCGAGGCACGCATCGACGAACTGGTGGTAGTGGTCCAGTGGCGGCAGGTCGGGCAGTTGCACCGAAGCGAATTTATCCTGCGGGAAGAGGATGGGCCGTCCGACGTGCGGCAGCAGCAGCGTGCCGGCCTCCCCCACGAACAAGGCGCCCTGGTCCGGCACGGCCGTTCCGGCGGGCAGCCCCAGCTTGTCGGCCGCAGGCGGTGCGTACGCGCCGTCATACCAGACCCACGTCAGCGTCTTCGTCGTATGCGACGTCTGGGGAAACTCGTACGTCACGATGTTCTTTTCCGGATGGCCAAAGCCGTTTGGCGCGCGGCAGGTGGTTTCCACCCAGTTCGGCGCGGTCAGCTGCAGCGCGCGATAAGGCGTATCGAAGATATGCACTCCCATGTCACCCAAGGTTCCGGTGCCGAAGTCGATCAGCTTGCGCCAGTTCGCGGGGTGGTAGAGCCCGTTGACGTAGGGACGTTCGCCCGCGGTTCCGAGCCACAGGTTCCAATCCACTTCTGCGGGAGGCGTCTGGCTCTCGCGGGGCGCCGGGCCATCGTAACCCCAGTTCTTGCTGGACCACGCATGCACCTTGCTCACCTTCCCGATGACTCCCGACTGCACCAGGTGCGTCGCGGCTCGATACTCGTAGCTCGCATGCACCTGGACGCCCATCTGGGTGATGAGTTTCTTCTCGGCGGCGACGAGGCGCAGCTGCCGCGCTTCATGCACTTCGTGCGTCAGCGGTTTCTGGCAGTAGACCGGCTTGCCCGCCTGCATGGCAGTCATCGCGGCGGGAGCGTGCGTATGGTCGGGCGTGGACACGATCACCGCGTCGATACGATCGCCCAGGGTGGAGATCATTTCGCGGAAGTCGCGAAACGTCTCCGCGTTGGGATGCCCCGCCTTGGCCTGCGCGAGGTTCCGCTCGTCGACATCGCACAGCGCGGCGACTTCGACCGAACCATGCGAGGCGATCGACCCCAGGTCGGCGCCGCCCATGCCGCCCACTCCAATGTGCGCCGTCCGCAGTTTGCCGTTGGGTGAAGCGGCCCAGGCGCGGCCGGGAAGCGACCGGACGGCGGTGCCAGCGACGACGATCTGCAGGAAGCGGCGTCGAGGCAGACGCAGGGGTGCGGGCAGGGGGAGCGTCATGGGACGGAACCTTTCATCAGGGGGGAAGCCACAACGACAATTGGAAAGAGCGGAGACCACGAGCGGGAAGCCCGCGAGTTTTCCAGACGCGAGCGAGGGAGACGCCGCCGCTGCACCGCGCAAGCCCGCAGTGACGCGATGCTGTCACCGTGGGGGCTCAGGCGATTTCGCGCCAGCCTTCGCGATACTTGCGGGCGACCATTTGCTGGGCTTCCTCGGAGTTCTTGAAACGCAGGTTCGCGGCGTCCCAGGCGAGCGTCTGGCCGGGTACGCGCACGGCGATCGACCCCAGCAGCGTGGCCTCCGTCAGCGGTCCCGCGTAGTCAAAATTCGAACCGGTGGTCCCGTTCCCCAGGCATGCGTCCACGAATCCGTGGTAGTGCGGAATCGACTCCACGCGCTGGAACGGCTCGCCGGCGCGACGGCTGCCTTGCAGCAGTTGCGGCTCGCCAATGTGCGGCAGCAGCAGGCGTCCCTCTTCGCCGATGAACAACGCGCCGCTGCCCGGCAGCGCCTTCGACGCGTCGGCATACTCCTCGCCGAACGCCTCGCGCGGCGGCTGCTTGCCGCTGTCGTACCAGGTCACCGGCAGCGTCTCGCCCGTCGTGAATTCCGTCGGCTCGAACTCGTAGTGGATGATCTCCCAGTCGGGCCAGGACTCGCGCCGACGCGCCTCGTTGTCGGCCCACTCCTGCGGCACCTCGGCGCGGATGGTTCGCGGAGTTTTCAGGTCGAGTGCTTTGAAGGGACTGTCGAGAATATGGCAGCCGAAGTCGCCGATGGATCCGGTGCCGAAATCCTGCCAGCAGCGCCAGTTGAACGAGTGATAGACTCCTGCCTTGAAGGGACGCATCGGCGCCACTCCGACCCAGCCGTCCCAGTTGAGCGTCGCGGGCACCGGGTCCTCGCCGGCCGGCCGTGGCCCCTGCGTGTACTTCGCGCTCGTCCACGCATGCAACTCCTTGACCTTGCCGATCAACCCATCGCGGACCATCTTCACCGCCGTCCGATATACGGACTCCGACTGGATCTGGTTGCCCATCTGCGTAACGACCTGCGCCTTTTCGCGCGCCAGCCGCATGGCCCGCGCCTCGGCGACCTCGTGCGTCAACGGCTTCTGGCAGTACACATGCTTGCCTCGCGCCATGGCCGCCATGCTGATCGGCGCGTGCATGTGGTCGGGCACGCTGACGTTTACGGAGTCGATACGATCGCCTTCCTTCTCCAGCAGTTCGCGCCAATCCTGGTACACGCGCGCCTGCGGAAACTGCTGCCGCGCCTTCTCGGTGCGGGCAAGATCCACGTCACACAAAGCGACGATTTCAATGCGCGGATGCGAAGCCAGGCTTGTCAGGTCGGCCCACCCCATCCCATCCGTGCCAATGGCCGCGTGGCTCAACCGGTCACTGGGCGCGTTCGACCAGACCCGCGCGGGAGTGAAGTACGGCGCGGAAACGGCCGCGGCCAGCTTGAGGAATTGACGTCGCGACGCGCGCGAGGGCCGGGTCTTCATGAAGTGGCTGCTTTCTGGGAATGCCTGGAAGCGAAATCAAATGAGGCCAGGCAGCCTTGCCCTCTGCAAGCGGCAAGGCGACCTGACCCCACTTTCCGTTGGAACTACCCGAGTTCGTGAATGCGGTTCATGTCCACGAGCGGCTGTGGACGTCCCGCCTGGTCGATGATGGGTTTGCTACCCGGATCGATGCCCAGGTTGTGGTAGAGCGTGGCGATGACTTCCTGGAAGTGCACGGGGCGCTGTTCGGCGAATTCACCCAACCGGTTGGTCGAGCCGATCACCTGCCCGGCACGGATGCCGCCGCCCGCCAGCAGCGCGCAGCTCACATTCGGCCAGTGATCGCGACCAGCATCCTTGTTGACCTGCGGCGTACGCCCAAACTCGCCCCAGGCAATCACCGTCACATCGTCCAGCATCCCCCGCTCGTCGAGGTCCTCGACCAGCGCACTGAAACACTGGTCCAGCTTCGCGCCATGGTCGCGAACGAGGGCGAAGTTCTGGCCGTGGCTGTCCCAGCGTCCGTAGCTGAGCGTCACGCAGCGCACGCCCGCCTCAACGAGGCGACGAGCCATCAGCAGCTGCTCGTTCACCGTCGGCGCGCCGTCATACTGGAACTGGTAGGGCTTGCCGTCCCCGTAACGCTCGCGCACCTTCGGATCTTCCTTCGAGATGTCGAGCGCCTCCAGCAACTTGCTGCTGGTCAGTACGTTGAAAGCCTGCTGCGTGAACGCATCCACGCCGTTCATGATGCCCGTGGAGTCGATCGTGCGCCGCATGCGATCAAACCCCGCCAGCAACGCCTTGCGATCGTCCAGCCGCTCCGTGCTGACGCCCTTGAGCTGCATGTCGGCCAGACCGGGGCCTTCGGGACGGAAACAGGAGAAGGCCGGACCAAGGAAGCCGGGCGAGCCCGGATCGGACCACGGCGAGTGCTGTGTCTTCTCGGCGAGCCCGACGAACGGAGGCACGGACGGATCAACGGACCCCAGCACCTTGGTGGCGACGGCGCCGAGACTGGGCCGCCCGCCCAGGAACTGCAGTTCGCGCGGCCCCCAACCCGTCATGCACTGCCATGCGTCGTGACCTCCCGTCGCGCCCACCACCGATCGAAGGATCGCGCACTTGTCCATGATCGACGCAATGCGAGGAAAGGTCTCGCCGATGCGAATGCCCGAGACGTTGGTCGGTATGGCGCGGAACTCGCCGCGGATTTCCGACGGGGCGTTCTCCTTGATGTCCCACATATCCTGGTGCGGAGGTCCCCCCGCCAGGAAGATGTTGATCACCGCCTTGTGCGACTTCCGCTGCTCCGGCTGTACCAAACTCTCGGCCTGCAGCACCTGGTTCAGCGACAGCGCAGCCGCTCCCATGCTGAATGTGCCGATGCGGAGGAACCCGCGACGCGAAACGCCATCGCAATAGCCGCCCGAGGGACGTCCGAGAATACTGAGCATGGGTACCTCCTGGGATCCGGAAGGTCTTGGATGTTAGGCGGGGTCCGCAGACTTCCTGCGGAATCGCCTGCTACGACTCCGTCCCCTCGTCCACGGCACTCCTAATATACCTGCGTCGCGCGCCACGAATCAAGCGCGCCGCCCACCCCAAGGCCAACGCATCCACCCCACTCTACGCCACCCTCCAAGCAGAAAAACCACCCTTGCGGAGGATTTCGGTCGGGCAAACTAACCCCAACTAGGTGGCATCCGCTCGGGCCCGGTGTCACGATCGCTTGACATACGGGCGATACCCGGACGATCGCTCTACCCTTGGTCGGCCGCTTGGAACAGTGACCAAGTCAGGTAGCCGCCGCTGACGTTGCTGACCTGGAAGCCTTCCTGTGCCAGGATCCGCGTCGCCACGTAGCCGCGTTGCCCCACGCGACAGTAGACCACCAGCGGCCGATCGCGGGGCAGGTCTTGGAGGTGGTCGCGCAGTTCATCCACCGGCAGATTGCGAGCGTCAGGAAGGTGCCCCTCCGCGAACTCCGCGGGCGAGCGGACATCCAGCAGCAACGCCCCCTCGGCGACGCGCGCCGCGACCTGGTCGGCGTGCACGACGGGATGATCCCCGCGCAGGACCGCGGCCGCGACGAACCCGGCCATGTTCACCGGATCCTTCGCGCTGCCGTACTGCGGCGCGTAGCAGAGTTCGGCTTCCTCAAGGTCGAAGACGGTCATCCGCGCCTGGATCGCCATGGACAGCACATCGATCCGCTTCTCGACGCCCTCGCGTCCAACCGCCTGCGCGCCGAGAATCCGTCCGTCCTCGGGAGCAAACAGCAGCTTGAGCACCATCTGCTTCGCACCCGGATAGTAGCCGGCATGGTTCATGGGATGGATGTAGATCTTTTCGTAGGGCGTCCTAGACTGTCGCAGCTGTCGTTCGCTGAGGCCCGTCATGGCGGCAGTCAGTTCGAACACGCCCAGCACGGCCGTGCCCTGCGTGCCGCGATAACTGGCCGAGCGGCCGAGCGCATGCTCGGCGGCGATGCGTCCCTGGCGATTCGCGGGGCCTCCGAGTGGAATCTGCGTCGGCGTCTCCGACACGTAGTGATTCACCTCCACCGCATCCCCCACCGCATAGACATGCGGATCGCTGGTCTGCATGTGCCGATTTGTCTGGATGCCGCCGCGAGGACCGCAGGCGATCCCGGCGTCGACAGCCAACTGGCTCTCGGGCCGCACGCCGACGGCCATGATCACATAGTCGCAGTCGATGGTCTCCTGATTCGACAGGTGGACGCGCGTGCGTCCGGCTTCGTTCGTCAAGCGTTCGGCCGACGCGCCCAGCACGAGGCGCACGCCGTTCTCGCGCAAGTGCGTCGCGACGGCGGCAGCCATCTCGGGATCGGCGGGAGGCAGAACCTGCCGCGCCAACTCCACCAGCGTCACCTGCTGCCCGCGCCGCACCAAGTTTTCGACCATCTCCAGACCGATGAAACCGGCACCCAGGATCACGACCGACCGATCCGCTTCCAGGGCCAACGCGTGCAGTCGATCCGCATCCGCGAGCACGCGCAGCGTGTAAACCGATGGCAGGTCGGCGCCGGGAAACGGCGGCCGCTGCGGCGCCGCGCCGGGAGACAGGATCAGTTTGTCGTACGACTCGTCGTACTCCCGCCCCGTGTCCAGCTCCCGAATCCGCACCGTCCGCGCCGCGCGGTCGATCGACACCGCTTCACTGCGAGTCCGCACATCGATGCGGAAGCGACGATGAAGCTGCTCGCTGGACGAAACAAGCAGTTTCTGCCGCTGCTGGATCTGGCCACCGATATAGTAAGGCATCCCGCAGTTCGCGAACGAAGGCTCCGCGCCGCGTTCGACCATCACGATCTCCGCCGACTCACTCAACCTCCGAGCCCGCGCCGCCGCGCTGGCTCCCCCCGCGACGCCTCCCACAATCAACAGCTTCATGCGATTTCTCCTCGCTCTCTCCCCGGATGCCCGGAGCATCTTGGCCAATCCGGCCCAACCATTTCCCTTTCGTCCCGATCCACCCATCGTATCGGTGGCCGTCGCCAGGGGAATACCGAACGCCGTCGTCGACCTCCCGCAAACGCCCCCGGGAAGGCAGCGAGCCGGCAGTTCGACTCCCATCGCCGCCACCCCGCTAGGCAGGCCCTCCGCCGGGGAATCCGCGACCACTGCGGGCGGCGGCAATGGCGGCGGCAAAGCGTCGCAGTCCCGGGATCCCCTCTCGGGCGGCCGTCGACTTCGCCAAGACACTGCGGGCCTGCCCCGACACACGGGCCGACTGGCGTTCTACCGCAGCGACAATTGCGTTAGAACATCGACTCCCCGTCCGTAGGTCGTCCCTGGGAAACAACGACGATGGCTCGCAAACACCGCAGCAACCGCTCGAGTAAGCCCCGCATCCGGCGCCGATCCCATCCGGGTTCCATGCCCGGCGTCGTCTCGCCCATCCCCGATTCGCCCCCCACGATCCTGCGCGTGATCGCCTACAACCAGAACGAGATGGTGGAGCAGACGCTTTCCGACCCCGAAGAGGTTCGCCCCTTCCTGCAAAAATACAAGACGACCTGGCTCAACATCGATCATCTGGGCGACGAGCGAATCATTCGCAAGGTCGGCGAAATCTTCAGCCTGCACAACCTTGCGCTGGAAGATGTCGTCAACGTGCACCAGCGCGCGAAGGTCGAACCCTATCCCGACCACCTGTTTATCGTTGCCCGCATGGTCCAACTGGAACCGGAACTGGCGGACGAGCAGTTGAGCATCTTCCTGGGACAGCACTTCCTCATCACCTTCCAGCAGCAGCCGGGCGACTGCCTCGACAGCGTCCGCGAGCGTCTGCGGATGGGCATGGGACGCATCCGTACGGGAGGCTCGCCGTATCTGGTCTATGCCATTCTCGATGCGGTCATCGACTCCTACTTCCCCATCGTGGACACCTTCGCGGACCGGCTGGACAAGGCCGAGGAGATGGTCGCCTCCCAGCAGACCCAGGGCATCACGACCGACCTGCACCACATGCGCAACCAACTGCTGATCCTGCGCCGCAACATCCGGCCGCACCGCGACGCCGTCAACGAACTGATACGAGACCAGCATCCGCTGATCGACGACGACACGCGAGTCTTCCTGCGGGACTGCTACGACCACACCATCCAGCTGATCGACCTGTTGGAAATCTACCGCGAAATGTGCAGCGACATCCGCGACTTCTACCTGTCACTCGTCAGCAACCGGATGAATGAAATCATGAAGGTGCTGACGATCATCGCCACGATCTTCATTCCCTTGAGCTTCATCACGGGCATCTACGGCATGAACTTCGACACCGAGTACCCGTGGAACATGCCCGAACTCGGCTGGCGCCTAGGGTATCCGTTCGTCTGGTCGATGATGCTGCTGGTGGCTGGCACGCTGGTTCATTATTTCTGGCGTAAAGGCTGGCTGCGCGACCAGAGCCAGTAACGAGCCTCCGGCCACGTTTGCCTTGACGGTGCCTGAACGCGGGGCGATGATGGTCGCGGTGTCTTGGCCGACTTTCGGGTAGTCCGGCACCTCAGGCCCGCATCTGCCACGTCTCCCCTTGGCAGCTCACCCCACCCCGCGCACCTCGCCTCTTGTTTCGCCACCGGGAGCATTCCCCATGCACGTCCCCCGTTGCCATCGCTCGCCCCGACGCATCGCGTCTCCATCCGTCACGGCAGCCTTCGTCTGCCTGCTCCTCGCGGGCTTCGCGAGCGAGCGAGTCGCGGCGCAGCAGGAAGCTACGCCATCGGCAACGGCCGAGCAAAGGGACTGGTTCGAGTCGAAGATCCGGCCGGTGCTCGTCGAACACTGCTACGAGTGCCACAACTCGCACGAGAAAAGTGAGAGCGGCCTGGCGGTTGATGCGCGCGATGCGATGCGGCGGGGAGGCGACGGGGGCGCGGGCGTCGTGCCCGGCGATCCCCAGGCCAGCCGCCTGCTGCTCGCCATGCGCCATGAACTCGAAGGCATCGAGATGCCGGAAGGCCGCCCCATCCTTCCCGCCCGGGTGCTCGCCGACTTCGAGACCTGGATTCGCCAGGGAGCGTACGACCCAAGGGATACTCCCCCGACTCGCGAGGAGATCGCCGCTGCCACCTCCTGGGAGACCGTGCGAGCGAAGCGGATGAAGTGGTGGAGCTTCCAACCGATCACGCAGCCCGTCGTGCCCGATGCCCCGGGTGACAAATCCTCGTCACACTCGATCGACCAATTCATTCGCGCACGACTGGCCCAGGAGAAGATCGAAGCGTCTCCACCGGCCGACCGCCGCGCACTGCTTCGACGCGTCTGCCTCGTGCTCACCGGACTGCCGCCCAGCGAGAAACTCACGCGCGAGTTCCTGGCCGACACTCGTCCCGATGCTTACGAGAACCTCGTCGACCGCTTGCTGCGGTCGCCAGAATTTGGCGAATGCTGGGCTCGGCACTGGATGGACTGGGTACGGTATGCGGAGACGCATGGCAGCGAAGGTGACCCGGCGATTCCCTTCGCGTGGCAGTACCGCGACTACCTGGTCCGTGCGTGGAACAACGACATTCCCTACGATCAACTGGTCCGCGAACATCTGGCGGGAGACCTGCTCGAACAGCCGCGTATCAACGCCGAACTGCAACTCAACGAGTCGCGGCTCGGAACGGCCCACTTCCGTTTCGTCCAGCACGGCTTCTCCCCCACCGACGCGCTCGACGAACTCGTGCGTTTCACCGACAACCAGATCGACGTGGTCAGCAAGGCGTTCCTCGGCGTAACCCTGTCGTGCGCGCGGTGCCACGACCACAAGTTCGATCCGATCAGCCAGCGCGACTACTATGCCCTCTACGGCGTGCTCGCCAGTTGCAGGCCCGCGACGGTGACCGTGGACACCGGCACCAACGCCGCCGCGGCGGACAAGGACCTCGCGCAGCAGAAGTCGCGGATCAAGGCCGAACTGGCCACGCTTTGGGCCAGCCGAACGTCGCACGTCGCCGAACGCCTGCTCGCCCCGGACGAGGCCGCGCGGGAACGCATCGCCGCGGCCGCTCCCCCCACCCATCCGCTCTCCGTCTGGCGCGACCTGCATACGCTATCCGGCGACGAGTTCGCCTCGGCGTGGCAG
>JBIIEC010000458.1:0-4675 GCA_044238045.1 Pirellulaceae bacterium
GCACGCTGCACACCTGGCTGATCACCGTCGTGCGGCTGCCTCCTTTCGTGGCCACGCTGGCCAGCCTCGTGGGGCTGCGAAGCCTGGCGAAGATTCTCAATCAGGCGGTCACCTTCGAACTGGGCAACCAGGTCACGAAACTGCCCGCCGATGACGTGCGTTTCGCCGTGCTTGGTGAATGGCATGTGGCGTTGGTGATCTTCCTGGTGCTGGGCGTCATCTGCTGGTTCGTGATGGGGCGTACCGTGGTGGGCCGGCACCTCTATGCGATGGGCGGCAACGACGAAGCCGCGCGGCTCAGCGGCATCCACACCGAACGGCTCAAGTGGCTGTCGTACACGATCGGCGCGGTCACGGCCTCGATCGCCGGCGTGCTCTACACGGCGAAGGTCGGATCCGCGAATCCCTCCACGCTGGCCGTGGGGTACGAGCTGAACGCGATCGCGGCGGCCGTGGTGGGTGGTTGCAGCCTGCAGGGCGGTGTCGGCCTGGTTCCGGGCGTGATGCTGGGCGTTCTCTTCCTGCGCGTCGTCATCGACTCGGTCGCCAAGATCGTGCGGGCCGGTTCGGACGACTACCAGGGCATGATTGTGGGTTTCCTGGTCGTGCTGGCCGTGGCCTTCAACGAGATGCGGCGCCAGGCACACGGGAACCGCAAGGAGTTCTTCCCTGGCATGCTGGGCTGGGCCACCATTCCCATCCTGGCGGGCCTTGTCGGTCTGGTCGCGTTCGTGCTGACCCACCAGGACTATGGAGTGAGCATCGGGCTGCCGGCAGGACTGGTGGTCATGGCCCTGCTGGTGGCGGTCAAGGTGCTGGAGATCTCCCGCGGTCGTCGCCGGGCGTCTTGAGCGGACAGCAGCGCGCGAAACGTGACGCGCCGATTCGGGTTTTCTGCGAGGCAAAGAATGAACAGCGCGGCGGTCCCGATCATTTCGATCCAGCGGGTGACCAAGCGTTACCCGGGCGTCGTCGCGCTGATGGATGTCTCGCTGGATATCCACGCGGGCGAGCTGCACGCCATCTGTGGGGAGAATGGTGCCGGCAAGAGCACCCTGATGAAGATCCTGTCGGGGGTGATCACCGACTACGAGGGGGCGATCCTGGTCCATGGCCAGCCCGTCCATTTCCGCGGCACGCGGGGCGCTGAAGCGCAGGGCATCAGCATCATCCACCAGGAGCTGAACCTGGTCGAGCAGTTGCCCGCTTCGGCCAACGTGTTCCTGGGCCGCGAATTGCGGACGCCGCTGGGGCTGCTGGATGAGAAGCGGATGAACGCCGAGACGCGGCAGCTGCTGGACCAGCTGGAGTGTGCGATCGACCCGCAGGCACTCGCCGGTTCACTCCGTGTCGGCGACCAGCAGCTGCTGGAGATCGCCAAGGCGCTGTCGCTGAAGACGAACATCCTGATCATGGACGAGCCCACCAGTGCGCTGACGGAGAACGAGGTGGAGCGGTTGTACCGCGTGATCGAACGGCTTCGCCAGCGAGGCGTCACGATCCTGTACATCTCGCACAAGATGGACGAAGTGTTCCGGCTGGCGAATCGCATCACGGTGCTCCGCGATGGCCAGCATGTGCGGACGCTGGACGCGCGGTCGACGAGTCCGCGTGAGATCACGCACCTGATGGTGGGGCGGGAGATCGAGGATTCGCACACGAAGGAGGCTCGGGAGACGGGCGACGTGATCCTGCAGGTGCGCGACCTGTCGCTGCCCTGGCCGGGGCACGCTCGCGCGTGGCGATTGAAGGACATTTCGTTCCAGCTGCGCCGGGGGGAGATCCTGGGCATCGCGGGGCTGATGGGCGCGGGACGCACGGAGCTGCTGGAGTGTCTGTTCGGCGCGAGCCGCGAAGCGCCGCAGGGACAGGTGCTGCTGGACGACCGGCCCGTGCATTTCCGGCATCCCGGCGATGCCCGCCGCGCGGGAATCGCGATGGTGACCGAGGATCGCAAGCGGCTGGGCATCTTCGCGCAGATGGTGGTTCGCGAGAACATGAGCATCTGCACGCTCGACCAGACCGGCCCCGCCGGGCTGGTGATGTCCGGCCGCGAGCTGGCGATGGTGCGGGACGAGATCCAGCGACTGGGCGTGAAGACGGCCAGCCCGGAGTCGGCGATCACGAGCCTCAGCGGCGGCAACCAGCAGAAGGCGATCATTGGCCGCTGGCTGTTGACGCGTCCGAAGGTCCTGTTGCTGGACGATCCGACGCGGGGCGTCGACGTCGGCGCGAAGGCCGAACTGTACCGGCTGATGGACCAGTTGTGCCGCGAGGGGATCGCGATCATCTTGACGAGCAGCGAGCTGCCGGAGCTGCTGGCCGTATCGGACCGCATCCTGGTGCTGTCCGAAGGACGCATGACCGCCGAGTTTGCACGGTCGGAGGCGACGGAGCAGAAGATCATGGAGGCGGCCACCGGGGGCCTGCCCGCCGCGCAAGCCGGCTGATTCGCGCGATCGGCCCCGGCGTGACAGGCTTGTGTCACTCGCTGGCCAGGCCCTCAGCTGGAGACGCCTCGGTAAGCTCGATCGAGCAGGTCCATCGGATGCACGATCTGCAGGGACTCGCCCTGGGCCCGCGCTTCGCGGGCGATCTGCAGCAGGCACCCGGCATTCGCGGTGACGACCGTGCGGGCGCCGGTGTCGAGGATGTTCTTCAGCTTGCGGCGGGCCAGGCGTTCCGCCATCTCGGGCTCGGTCAGGTTGTAGGTCCCGGCCGCCCCGCAGCAGAGTTCGCTTTCGGTGAGTTCGACAAGCTCCAGGCCGGGGATGGAACGCAGCAGTTTCCGCGGCGCTTCGCGGATCTTCTGGGCGTGCGCGAGGTGGCAGGCGTCGTGGTAGGTGACGCGTCCGGGAAGCGGGTGCGTGGGCGCGATCACGCCCAGCTCATGCAGGAATTCGTGGACGTCGCGAATCTTGGCAGCGAACGCGGCGCGATCGGCCTGCTGGTCGTCGTGCCAGTGATGGCCGTAGTCCTTGAGCATGGAGCCGCAGCCGGCGACATTGACGATGACGGCGTCGACATCGCGCCAGGGCAACGCCTGCAGGTTCTGGTCGGCCAGTTCGCGGGCCGGTTCCTCATGGCCGCCATGGTAGTGGATCGCTCCGCAGCAGCCCTGGCCGTCGGGGATGACGACATCGCAGCCGTTGGCCTGCAGGACGCGGAGCGTGGCCCATTGCGTCGGCGCGAACATGACATCGCCCACGCATCCGCGGAAGAACGCGACCCGCGCGCGGCGCGGGCCGATGGCTGGCAGGAAGTTCGGCAGCGCCGGTTGCGGTTCGGCCAGTGGCGGCAGCATGTGCACGAGCTGGCGGAGGCGCGGCGGCAGCAGCCGCGTCAGGCCGCTGGCGAGGAACAGCTGGTGCAGGCCGGTGCGCTGCGCGAAACGGGCCAGCCGCAGCGCGCCCTGCAGCCGCTCGCGACGCGGAAAGAGGCCGAACAGGATGTAGCGGTGGAACCAGTCGCTGGACTTGCGGTCGCCCTCCCGCGCTTCCTCCATCGCCACGCGGAACGGTTCGATCAACCGACCGTACTGCACGCCGGACGGACAGGCCGTCTCGCAGGCGCGGCAGTCGAGGCACAGGTCGAGGTGCCGCTGCACGGTATGCGTCAGCTCAAGCCGCCCTTCGTGCACGGCACGCATCAGGTAGATCCGGCCACGCGGACTGTCGTTCTCGTTGCCCAACTCCACGTACGTCGGACACGCGGAAGTGCACAGGCCGCAATGCACGCAGTCGAGGAACAGCCGTTCGTCGAGGCGTCCGGCGAGGTTCAGCGGGGACCCAGTCGGCGGCACCAAAGCGGACGCGGGAGACGCAGCGGCGGACGCGGGAGACGCAGCGGCGGACGGGGAGTTGGTGGCTGGGTTGTTCATGGTGCGGGGAGGAGTTCCGTCAGGGGATCGCCGGGGCGGGAACGCGGCGGCTGGAGTCGGAGACGCCACGACGGCATCAGTCGGGGAACACGAATCGCTGCGGGTTGAGGATGTTGTGCGGATCGAACTGCTGCTTGATGCGCTGCATGAGGGCCAGCGGGCCGCTGGGTTCTCCCCACTGGACGCGGCCGGTGAGTTCCCCGGGGCCGGGAGCTGCGAGGAACACGAGGCTTCCTCCGGCGGCCAGCACGGTGGGCTGCCAGTCGTGCAGCACGACGCGAGACCAGCCAGCCACCGGGGCCTTCGGGACTCGCACCACCAGGGTGCCATTGCCGGCGTGGGCCTGGATCGACAGGTCGAGGTTGGCGGCGTCCAGCAGGGCCGCCATGCGCGTCACCGCGCTGGGGACCGTCTGTAGCTTGAGCACCGCCGCGGCACCGGCCGCCGCGGGCGATTCGCGCAGCGCGGCGAGTGACCGATGGGTGTCACCGTCGGCGAGCACCGCGGGAGCGGCCTGCGGACCGATCTGCTGTTTCCACATCCGCTGCAGGTTGTCGACCATCCAGCCACGCTCGGACTCGGAGCCCTCCAGCAGCAGCACGATCCAGCCGCACTCCGTCGACCCTTCGGGCCACTGGCAGGCCTTCGCCTGCTCCGCCCACTCCCGCCCCTTCACCCATTCGATGGCCGAGGGCTGCGAAGGGCTGGTCATCAGCAGCGCGAAGATCCGCTCGCACTCCTCCAGCGACCGGGGAGTGGCGACGAGCATCGTCTGGCCGAAGGCTTGGGGCTTGA
>JBIIEC010000089.1:0-16245 GCA_044238045.1 Pirellulaceae bacterium
ATGGCATGGGGGGCCGTCAGCGGACTGTCGTTGGTCGCGGCCTGGGCCTGGCAGGTAACGTGGCCGCTGACGTGCGTCGCGGCCACCGGGGGAGGCTTGGGGCTGGCGATTCTCTGCGCCTGGCATGCTTACGCTCGCGACATCCCGGCTTCCGTCCTGCTCTCCGTGCCGCTCTATGTGCTCTGGAAGCTGCCCATGTATCTCGCGTTTGCACGCTCGCGCGGCAAAAGTGCCTGGGTGCGGACGGAACGCTCGGACTCGGTATCCGCGCGGTAGCTTGTGCCACAAGCGTAGCCGGCATAGGTCGCGCGCCGACGGTGAGACTGTGCCGACGGCGAGACTGCGTCAGCTGCGAGACGGTGTCGACTACGAGACGGTGTCGACTACGAGACGGTGTCGACTACGACGCGGCCGCGTGTTCCTCGACGACTTGCGCACGCAATGCGCTGCTCGCATCCGAGGAGGAAGTATCGAGCGACTTCGCCTTCGGTGACGTTGGCGTGTCCCTGTCGCCGCGAAGGATCCTCGCCAGCTTGGCAGCTTCGGTGCGGATGTTGTGGCGTTCCTGGACGCGGCGTTTACCGGCTTCGCCCATGCGTGCGAGCTGTTCGGGAGTTGCATCGAGAGCGGCCTGCATGGATTGGGCCAGCTGGTCGGCGTCGCCGGCGGGGATCAGCCAGCCGTTCTCGCCGGGGAGCACCAGTTCAGGGATGCCCGCGACGTAGGTCGTCAGCACCGGGCGGCCCAAGGCCAGCGATTCCATGATCGCCACCGGCAGTCCTTCGGCCGAACTGGGCAGCACCAGGCAACGCGATGCCTCGAGCCATTCCTGGATCTGGGCCTGCGTCTGCCAGCCGGCGAAGTGCAGGTACGATTCGATTCCGTGTCGGCGTGCTTCCCGCTGCAGGCCTTCCCGCAACTCGCCGTCGCCGATGAGGACCACGCGAAATGGCGGCACGTGCGGCGCCAACCGGCGGATGGCTTCGAGCAGCAGGAAGTGGCCTTTTTGCGGCGAGAGCCGGCCGAGGCAGATGAGCTGTCGAGTTGCGGGGACGGGCGTCAGCGGGCGTTGGAGGAAGTCCTCGGATAGTCCGCAGTGCACGACCTCGATCCGAGGCCAGTGTTCGACGTCGCACCAGCGCTGGAGCTGGCTGCGTCCGAACGAACTGATGCCCACGACGAAACGCGACTCGCGGATCTTCTGGCCCAGCAGTTCCTGATCGGGGCGATCGAACTCATCGGGCCCATGCACGGTAAAACTGTACGGTGGTCCGCCCAGTTCGTGCGCGAGCAGCGCGATGGTGGCGGGGTTGGTGCCGAAGTGCGCGTGCAGGTGCTCGACCTGCTCACGCTCCAGCACCATCGCCAGGTGGGCCGCCTCGGCCAGGTAGGCGGCGTGTTTCGCGAAGCCCTTGCCGGAGTGCCTCCAAGCTTTCCAGGCCGTGCGGGTGGCTCGGCAGAATCGCAGCGGATGCCGCACGGCGCGCTCCAGCAGGCCCAGCAGGCAGCGGCGCGGATCGAGCACTCGGCGCGTCCGGGAGAACTCGTCGAGATCTTCCGGGTCGATCAGGGTTTCGCGCGTGGTGCGGATGGTGAACCGGCGGATCTCGAACCCCTCACGTTCCAGCGCGCGGATCTCCCGGCGGACGAACGTGTGGCTGATGGCCGGATACTGGTTGACGAGGTAGGCAATTCGTTTCATACCCTCAGTCTAGAACCATCCAGACGGCCTTGAGGTACTCCGTCTCCAGGCAGTTGCCAAGGACGGGATGGTCGGGGGCCGCTCCGGTTTTGCCGATGATCCGCATTTCGCGGCCCAGCGGTCGCCCCGGCTCGGGAGCTTCGCCCGGACTCAGGCCCGCCCGCCGCGCGGCCGCCGCCAGCAGGTTCACGAACTCCGCCTCCGACAACAGTCCCGCGCATGAACAGCTGAGCAGGATTCCGCCGGGCCGCACCACCTGCATGGCCAGTTGGTTGAGCGCAAAATGCTTCCGCGTGCCCTCCTCGACCTCGGCTCGCGTGCGGATCAGTTTGGGCGGGTCGAGGATCACGACGTCGTACTGGCGTCCGTTTTGGATCATGTCGCGGAGGAAGGCGAAGGCGTCGGCCTGCACGAACTTCACGCGCGCCTGGTTCAAGTTCGCGTTCTCGCGAGCCAGCGCCAGCGGATGGTGGTCGAGGTCGATGCCGGTAACGCGTTCGGCCTTGCCCAGCTTGGCGGCCTGCACCGAGAATCCGCCGGTGTAGCAGCAGATGTCCAGCACGTCCTTACCGGCGCAGAATTCCGCCAGCCGCTTGCGGTTCTCGCGCTGGTCGCAGAAAAAGCCCGTCTTGTGGCTCTCGTCGAAGCGGATGCGGAACCGCGTGCCGTATTCCTGGATCGTCACCTGCGACGGCAATTCCGGGGAACGCAGCGCCGGCGGTTCACAGCCCTCCTGGCTGACGAACTGCGGGCTGGGTTGGATCAGCGTGTGTTTGGTGCCGCAGAGCGGCGCGAGGCGGCCGAGGATGTCCTGCGCGCGCTGGTACATTCCCAGGCTGAAGACTTCCGCCGACAGCACATCTCCGAACCGGTCGACCACCAACCCGCTCATGCCGTCCGACTCCGCGTGCAACACGCGATAGGCATCACTGTCGCGCGGAATGCCCAGCAGTCCATGCCGCAGGCCGACCGCGCCTCGCAGACGCTCGTTCCAGTCTTCTTCCGAAGGCAGGTCGGGACCATGCCACAGCATGCGAATGGCGATCTCGCTGCGCGGGTTGTAGATGCCGTAGCCTGACAACTGCTCGTCACCATCGTAGACCGCGACCAGGTCGCCCGGCTGCGCTCGCTCCACCCGGTCGATCCGCTTGCGATACAGCAGCGGGTGCAGCGTCCTGGCGCGAACATAGACGGCGGGAATGGAGGCCGAGGGAGGCACGACCAGCGGCCGCGCGTCGAACCGCGGAGGGCTCGAAGGCAGTCGACGGTCGCGAGGCTCTTCCTCAAAGTTGTCACGTGGGTAACGGGGACGATCGCCGCCCGCCGGTCGATTGCCGCCCGGTCCGGTGCGCGGCCCGCCACTTCCGCGACTGGCACCGCCACGCCCCTCGGAGCTGTAGCCGCCGCGATAGCCGCCTCCGCTGCGCTCACCGGAGGGCCGGCCGCTGGTGGGACGCTCACCGGACGGGCGACCACCCGTCGGTCGGCCACCGGAAGCACGCCCCGCCGAACCGCGCCCTGACGAACCGCGCCCCGCCGGTCTGCCGCCTTGCCCGGAGGCGTTCCGTCCGGCGGCATTGCGCCCGTAGCCGCCGCGCGGCCCGCCGCCGGAACCCGCTGCGCCCGAGGAGCCAGAGTTGTCATTGAAGTCGGAACCGGAACCGGAATCGGCGTCGGAACCGCGATTCGGGCCGGAACCACGTTGGGGACGAAAAGGCTTTTTCTTCATGGAAGGGTCAGACAGGGTGCCGCTCAGAGGACCAGGTGGCGGATGGCCCCAACCGAAGAAGCCCACAGGACCGCACATGGCCCTCCAGTGTATTCGGGCCTGTGCCACGCCCAAAAGGGCAAACGAGGAAATACGCGTGAACCCAGCGGACGCGCGGTCGGATTGACGGAGCTAACGGCGGCCCCTCCACGTTGGCAAATTCGTCGTCGGCAGACGCCGTGTGCCGAAACGCCTGCCCCGACGCAGGCCTTGGGGTGCCGCCAGAAAAACTCGTTCGGTGCCCGCTGCGTCGTGACGCTCAACACCGCGTACGGCGTGTGCCGTCGGTCGGGCACACGCCGTATTCAAGCTCTGGGCTTCGGGCTAGAAGCCGATCCACAGCGAGACGCCGCCGGGCGCGTAGCCCCACGAGCTGTATCCCGAGCCGTAGTAGAAACCGTCCGGAGCGTAGTAGCTGCTGTAACGCCGCGGAGCATGGTAGTAGTCGCCGGGATAGCCGTAGTACGAGCGTCGGTAAGCATTGGACCGGTGGGCGTAAGCATGCTCACGATGGTCCTGCCGGGCCTCGAAGTTCAGGTCCCGATGCAGCTGGTGGTGCTCGTGGTGCGTCATCGGGTAGCGGTGCGCCTCGTGGTGGTACCGAGCCCGGTCGTACGCCCGCTGGTTCAGGGCCGCATGATGGGCCGCATGGTTGCGCTGGGAAGCTCCGCGGTAGTGCCGGTGCACCTCGCCTGCCTCCACCGTCCAACCGCTTGTCATCACGGCCGCCAGGCATGCCAGGGTCAATGTCAGCGTCTTCATCGAGTTTCTCCTTCTGATCCTCAGGAAAGAGTCGCGGCAGACACGTGGACGTGACCAGATCGCGAGAACCCCCTCGCAGCAACCTCTGAATCCGTCTGCTCTCCTGTCCGACAGGCTTGTCATAACCGCACACCGCATGCCATCGCTAGATGGGAGCTTTACTTCTTTTTTTGCTTCTCGCGATGCTGGTGGCGAACCGCCGCTCAGCAGGCGACACCATGCTGAATTCGCCTTGAAACTCCCCGTTGATCCTTAAACTTTACCCAGGTGCGACGCCGTCATCGACTCAATCGGTTAGCTTCGTCATGGGCCGGCCGGCCGCTCGCGCACGGGCGGTTGTCATCAGCCTGATATCGAAACGGAGCCAGCTGTCATCGAACCGTCAACGCCGGTGGACGTTGACGGTAGGACGTCCCACAGAAACGCGACCAACAGAAAAGCGGTCGGCGGGAGGGCGGACTTCTGGAAAAACGGCCCCCAGTCCACCACAATGCAGGCAAGCACCGCACTGTCAACCACAAACGGGTGACTTTCCGGCGGTGCGGTTCCAGGGTTCTTTCGCCGTGGGCGGGGGTTCGATTCCATGACGGATTCCGGTGGCCAAGATGAGCTGCGCAGGAGCCGGATCCTGGAGGTGCTTCGCCGCGTGCAGGACCAGCAGTCGCGTGGCGAGGCGGTGGACGCCCAGCGTCTGGAACGCGACCACCCCGAACTGATGCCGGAACTGGGCGAGGAGTTCAAGCGGCAGCAGATCGTGGCCCTGGCCCGCTGGGATTTTGAGCGGGTGCGGGAGGAGCGAAACGCCTCCACGGAGAACTTCTCGGCGGCGGCCGACGAGTCGATGGAGACGGCGCGGCTGACGGTCCGGTGTCCCCACTGTTCGCAGTCGGTCGAGATCTTGGCCGACATCCCCTGGTCGGACATCACCTGCGTGGCGTGCGGCAACGTCTTCAGTCTGGTCTCCGACCGACTGCTGACCCGCGAAGCGCCGACGCTCAAACGCATCGGCCATTTCGAGCTGATCGAACGAATTGGCGTGGGGGGCTTCGGCACCGTCTGGAAGGCGCGGGACACGATCCTGGACCGCGTCGTGGCGTTGAAGCTGCCGCGTCGGGGGCAGTTGACGCCCGAGGAGACGGACAAGTTCCTGCGCGAGGCGCGGGCTGCGGCGCAGCTGCGGCATCCCAACATCGTCAGCGTGCACGAGGTCGGCCGATGTGACGAAACGGTGTATATCGTCAGCGATCTGGTGCGCGGCGTCTCGCTTTCGGACTGGATGGCGATACGCGGTCCGAGTCCGCTGGGAGCGGCGCGGTTGTGCGCGTCGATCGCTCGAGCGGTCGACCATGCGCACCGGGCGGGGATCGTGCATCGCGACTTGAAGCCGGGCAACATCATGGTGGACGCGGAAGACCAGCCGCACATCATGGACTTCGGGCTCGCCAAGCGCGACGCGGGCGAAGTCACGATGACGGTCGAAGGCCAGGTAATCGGCACCCCGGCCTACATGGCTCCCGAGCAGGCGAGCGGGCATTCGCATCAATGCACTCCGGCCACCGACGTGTACTCGCTGGGTGTGATCCTCTTTGAGTTGATGACGGGCGAGCTGCCGTTTCGCGGCAACTCCAGCATGCTCATCCACCAGGTGTTGAACGACGAGCCCCCCAGTCCGCGGAAGCTGAACAACCACATTCCGGTGGACCTGGAGACGGTCTGCCTGCGCTGCCTGGAAAAAGATCCAACGCGGCGTTTCGCGACGGCGGGCGAGTTGGCGGAAGAACTGACGCGGGTGGTGGATCGCCAGCCGATCCAGTCGCGACCGGTGGGGCGATTCGCGCGGGTGTTGCGCTGGTGCACGCGGCACCAGACGACCGCCGGCTTGTTGGCGATGACGCTGCTGGCCCTGGTCGCCGGCACGGCCGTGTCGACCTACTTCGCGCTGCTGGCCGCCGGTTTCCGCGGTAAGGTCGCAGAGTCGGAGCAGGCGGTGCAGCGGGCGACGCAATCGTTCTCGACCGAGACATCGTCGTTCTTTGCACTGGGGTCGGCGCACCTGCGTTCGCCATTCAATCGGCAGTTGCAGGAGGTGGCGCCGATCTGGTCGCTGCATCCGGATGCGGCGTTGAAGTTGTTGGAGGACGAGGTTCGGTGTCCGCCGCGGCTTCGTGATTTTGCCTGGATGCTCTTTCATCGCGGCGCCCGTCGCCCCGCGCAGGTGTTCACGCTGTCGACCGGCAAGCCGCGGTCGCTAGGCTACAGCGACGAAGGCAGATCGCTGTGTGTCGTCGACGCGGTCGGCTTGGTGACGCGCTGGACCATTTCGCGCGAGGGAAGCTGGCATCTTGTGTCGCGACGGCCCTTGCCCGCGCTGGCTGTCGATGCCCAGGCGTTGGCCGTGCGGCCGACCGACGGGGCGTTGGTCTTCGTGCACGACGGACAACTGGTGGCGTTGGCTGGTGACGAAACGGCGCCCGAGACGCTGGCAGCGCACGACGACCTGCGGACGCACCGGGTGACGGCGATAGCCTTCGCGGCCGATGGCCAGTCCCTCGCCTGCTGGCTGGCCGCGCCCGCGACCGGTCGCCTCGGGCTGTTCGATCCCGCCTCCAAGGAACTGCGTTTTCAGGATGGGCCGGCATGGCTGCTGAATCCGGCCGGCATCGGTCGGGTGTCGTACGATGCGTCGGGCAAGCGATGGCGGCTGGGTGACGATAACGGAGTGCGTGCGATCTGGTCGCTGGCCGAAGCGGGCGGGTGGACTGAGCCGGATGCGGAACTGGCCGGAACGTGGCCCGTGGGTGGTACGCGCGAGGATGGCAGCTTGCGGGAACGCAGCGGGCGATTGGAGTGGCGTGGCGCGGGAGCCTCCGTCGTCGGCGATTTCGCGCCGGCGTGGTATGGCGATTCGGTCGGCGGCGCGGAGTCGGCCGACGGGCAATCGCTGGCCCTCGTGTTCGAACATGGCCTGCTGTCGCTCTGGTCGCGCGAGGATCGCGCGGAGGAGGCGTTCGCATCGGGAAAGGGCACTGCGGGCGTCTACACGTTCGCCCTCGATGCGCCACGCATGGCGATCGCCGCCGAGGACGTGATTCGCGTGATCGACCTAGAGGCCGATCGCGACGCCGTGCCGCCGCTGCCGGTGGACCAGCCCGTGAAGCGGTTGACGCTGGCGCCCGACGGTTCGGCGCTGGCTTACCTGCTGGAGGATGGCACTGCGGGCTATGTCGGCTTGGCCGGCTCGCGCGCCGTGCTTGAAGTGGAACCAGGCCGCGAACTGACCTGCCTGCTGTTCGCCTCCGTGAATCGCCTGCTGCTGGGCGCCGCCGACGGACAGCTGCTCGAGTGGAACAACGCCTCGCGCGCAGCCAAACCGATCGACCAGCTGCCGGAGGCCATCGCTTGCCTGGCTGTGTGTCCGGGCAATGGAGCGATCCTGGCGGGCTACGGCCAGCAGTTGCGGATCGTCCGCGAGGGCCTGCCGCCCGTGGAGCTTCCCGCGCGGCAAGGCGCGGTGACGCAGGTGTCGGTGTCGCGAAATGGCGACTGCCTGTTGAGCTGGTCGGAGCCGGGGGATGTGACTCGGTGGCGCGTCAACTGGGTGAATGGACAGCATCGCGCGGAGACGCTGGCCACGTCGGCGACCGGCCGCACGACGGCCGAAATCTCGGCCGATGGACAGACGCTCGTCACGCTTCGCGATCGCCAGCTGCTCTTCTGGGACGGAAAGACGGGCGAGTTTCGCGGCGCCGTCGACGCGCCGGCCACACTTCGCGAAGCGCAGTTCCTGCCGTTGCCGCTGGAGGCCACGAACCGGCTGATGACTTGCGATACGACGGGCAGGCTGCGACTGCTGGCCGGCCATTCGCCGACTCGCACCGCGACGACGTACCCCGGCGGCACGCAACGCAGCCTCGTCGTGCTCCCGGGCAACGCGGAGTCGGATCAGCTGGCTTCCGTCGGAGACACCGATTCCATCCTGCTGCAGTCGACCGTCCAGCCTTCGCCAACGACGCCCTCGACAGCGGTGGAGTTGCTGCAGCGCGTCTGGCTTGGCCGGGAGGCAGTGGCCCTGTCGGGAGGGCAGGGACGCGTCGCGCGGCTGGCCGTGGCCTTCCGCGATGGCGAGCTGGCGCTGCATGAGAACGATGGCGGTGGAGTGTCCGGCTGGCGAGTGACGCAACGTTGGCAGTTACCGCAACCCTGTCGCCGTTTGGCGATGCCGCGCGACGGAAGCTTCCTGGTGTCGCTGCTAGCCGACGGCACGGTGCGCGGATGGAACCTGCCGGATGACGCCGCTCCACAAGAGTGCACGCTGCCCGAGATGCCCGAAGCCCTCTGCTCGGCGCTGGCCTTGCAGCCCGCTGGCCGGCGATGCCTGCTGGGTACCGACCGCGGTGAACTGCTGCTGTGGCAGCGCGAGGGCAACGGGTGGGTGCAGGCCGCGACACGCCCCGCGGCCCATGAAGGTCCGGTGCTGGATGTCGGCGCCTTCGTCGGTGACCTCTGGGTGTCACTCGGCGCCGACCAACGCCTTGTGCTGCTCGATGGCCGGCTCTCTCAAGTTGTCGGCGAGGCGTCTCAACGCGGCGCGTCGCGGCTGGCGACGCATCCGACGGAGCCGGAAGTCGCCGTGGCCAGCGGCCGCGGACTGCAACGCTGGCAGTTCGCCCGCGGCCAGTTTCGCCGTCTGGGGCAGTCGATGACGGAGCACACTGGTCCGGTTGTCGACCTGCAGTACGGCCGCATGCAGCCGCTGCTTTTTTCCACCGCGGAGGATCGCTCGATCAAAGCCTGGAACTTGGGAGAGAACCCGCAGGAGGGCACGGTCGGCGGACGCCCCGTGAAGGACTCGGCCGCCAAGCCCGATGCAGATCCGACGGATGTGATTCCGCCGGAAGTGAAGGCCATGTTCGAGTCGCAGCGTGCGAAACGCCCTGCCTCTCCCGCTCGTCGCCAGACCGACGCGGAAGCCTCCCCGTAGTCGGTGACGCCGTGTGCGGACTACGCACTGCCCCGACGTCCGGCTTCCAGGCGGAAGCGTTACCGGCGGCGGAGGGCGAGCAGCAGCAGGCCGGCCGTGGCGAGGCCCAGGCTGGTTGGTTCGGGGACCGCCGCGGCCTCCATCGCGTCGCGAGCCAGTTGGTCGGCGGTCGCGATCGAGCGAGGCGGTTGCGCGGGCGGCGACGCGGCCTCGTAGCAGCCTTCCTGGAACGCCACCAGCAGGTCGGAGCTGTCGAAGCGGCAGTCGCCGTTCCAATCGCCCTGCATCCACGTCGCGTCCGCGTTGTTCTCGTAGAGGCCCGACTGGAACAGCTGCACCAGGTCGCCGCTGTCAAAGACGCCGTCCAGATTCGCGTCCCCGATGCAGGTGCCCTTGCTGCATTTGATCCAGCTGAGGACATCATTAAAATTGACGGCCAGATCGAAGTTCACGTCATACTGGTTCTTCGCGGGACCGTTCTTGATCGCGCTGGTCAGGATGCTCAAATCCTCGGCGTCCATGTTCCCATCACCGTTCAGGTCGCCCGGTCGGCACAGGATCATGGACAGGCCGTTGATCGGCGCCGAGCCTTCCGTCTCGATCACCATCTCACCCGAAAGCGTCGTCATGAAGACGACCGTGTTGCCGTCGAAACCGGTCGTATACTGACCGTTGAAGAGGCCCGTGTCGATATGCTTCTGCCGCTCGTTCCCCAGGCCGTAGATGCCCTGCGCGCCGGGCTGGCCGGCGTAGGTGTAGAGCACCAATCGCCCCTGCACCGGCTCGTTGCGCACCGGTAGGAACGACGCAAGGTTGTTGAGCGTAATCTTGGCGGGAGCGGCGAGGTAACCGGCCATCAGCTGGCGGTCGCCGCCCTCGGGCACCTTCAGGCCTTCGCTGCGCCCAAACCCAGACGACAGGTATTCGATCGTCGCCGCCGTCTGCGCAGGCTTGCCGTAGGAGTCGACCAGCAGCGACTGCGGATTCTGGTTTTGCGGCGTCGTCAAGGTGTTCCAGACGCGTGATCCATAGGCGCCGGCCGGTTCGCGGATTGGAATCTGGCTGGGCGAGAAGTTGATGTCGACGGAAAAGCCGAAGGGCGAGGCCTGGGCTGGTGTCGCGGCGAGGCTGGCGAGCAAGGCAAGGCGGCGGAGCCACGTTGCCGGGCGAGAGGGTGGATTTCGGCGAGCAGTCGTCCGGTTCGAGGATCGCAACATGATGGGGCTACTCCTGCTCTATCGCTTCGTCAGCCAGATGGAGGTACGCTGCATGCGCTCGCGGAGTCCTTGTTTCGCGCGGCGCAGCAGTCCGCGAACGGCATCGGGCGAGCGATTCATGGCATCGCCCGCCTCTTCGAGGCTCTTATGCTGGAAGAACCGCAGCATGACCGCTTCACGCTGTTCGTCAGGCAAGGACGCAATGGCGACCTGCATCGCACGGATCGCCTCGCCGCCCGCTACGATGCGACTGGGCGAGCGGCCGTCTTCGTCTTCCAACGCACCCATCAGGTCGGCCATCGTCGACTGGAACGCATCCTGCACCTGGTCCACGCGGTGCATGTCACCGCCCCGTTTGCGGCGGCGCTGGTGCTTGATGGCGTCGATGATCCGGCTTTCGGCAATCGTCTTCAGCCAAGCCGCGAAAGAATGGTCGGACTGCGGCTGGAAGCGACCGATCTGCTGGAACGCTCGGAAAAACGTCTCCTGCAGGATGTCTTCCACGCTGATCAGGTTCTGCAGCGGACCCATCAGTTTGGGCCGGATGTGTTCGGCCAGCACGTCGCAGTGGGCCAGCAGCAGTTCCTCCAACGCCTCGCGGTTGCCTGCTACGGCAGCGGACACCAGTTCGCGTTGTCGCTCGACTTCCATCGGAACCTCTTTCGCTGGATGGGGGGGTACCAGACCTGAGTCTAACTACCGCCCAGGTTAATTGCGAATCGCTGATGCACCTTTCAACGACGACCGAGCGAAGACCGGGCGTAAAAAAATGGAGCGCGGCCGTCCCCGGCCGCACCGAGGCATGCGTCTTGAGGCCATGACCTGACCTGTTTGGCACTTCCGTGCGGTCGGGACGACCGCGCTCCGTGTTGGCCGTCCCCGGCCGCACCGAGGCATGCGTCTTAAGGCCATGACCTGGCCTGTTTGGCACTTCCGTGCGGTCGGGACGGCTGTGTTCCCTTTCAGCCGGAGCGCGGCCGTCCCCGGCCGCATTGAGGCATGCGTCTTGGGGCCATGACCTGACCTGTTTGGCACTTCCGTGCGGTCGGGACGGCTGTGTTCCCTATCAGCCGGAGCGCGGCCGTCCCCGGCCGCATTGAGGCATGCGTCTTGGGGCCATGAACTGACCTGTTTGGCACTTCCGTGCGGTCGGGACGACCGCGCTCCGTGTTGGCCGTCCTCGGCCGCATTGAGGCGTGCGTCTTGAGGCCATGACCTGACCTGTTTGGTACTTCCGTGCGGTCGGGACGACCGCGCTCCATATTCAAATTCGAGCGTGGCGTTATATTGGCAGGACGTCTTCGCGAGCGTTCTGTTCGGCGGGGCGGCCTAGGGGTACCCGACGATGGAGCTTCCGATTCTGAACAACCGCCCCCAGCCCGGCCAGTTGGCCGACGGGCTGGCTTGCCTCGGCCAGTCGCTGGTGCCGCTGGCGAACCGCAAGCCGCTGCCGATGACGGCCGCCGAGATGGCCGAGCGTGGCTGGGAGGAAGTGGATGTTGTCTTCGTGACGGGTGACGCCTACATCGACCATCCGAGTTTCGCGATGGCCATCCTGGGGCGGGTGCTGGAGGCGGCCGGGTATCGTGTGGGTATCGTCAGCCAGCCCGACTGGAGGACCTGCGACGACTGGCGACGATTCGGCCGGCCGCGGCTGTTCTACGCAATCAGCGCTGGCAACATGGATTCGATGATCAACCACTACACGGCCAACCGGAAGGTGCGCAACAGCGATGCGTACTCGCCCGGAGGCCGGATCGGCCTGCGACCCGACCGCGCAACGCTTGCCTACTGCCAGCGGGCCCGGGAAGCCTACAAGGGCGTGCCGGTGATTGCCGGTGGCGTCGAAGCGTCCTTGCGGCGACTCGCCCACTACGACTACTGGAGCGACAAGGTGCGACGGTCCATCCTGATGGACTGCAAGGCCGACCTGGTGGTCTTCGGCATGGGCGAGGATTCGATCGTGGAGATCGCCCGGCGGCTGGCCGACGGCAAGACGCCGCGCGACCTGCGCGACATGCGCGGCATGGCCTACGCCCTGGGCGCGTCCGAGTCGCCGCCGGAAGACGCGATCGTGCTGCCCAGCTTCGAGGAGGTCAGCGCGGACAAGCCCACGTTCGCCGAAGCCACCAAGATCATCCACAACGAGACCAATCCGTACAACGCCCGGCGCCTGGTGCAGTACCACGACCGCCAGGCCGTGGTCTGCAACCCGCCGCCGCTGCCCGTGTCCCAGGCCGTCATGGACGGGATCTATGGCTTGCCCTACACGCGTCGGCCGCATCCGTCGTACCGCGAGCCGATCCCTGCCTTCGACATGATCAAGGATTCGGTCACCATCATGCGCGGCTGCTTCGGCGGCTGCACGTTCTGTTCGATCACCGCCCACCAGGGACGCATCATCCAGTCGCGCAGCGAGGGTTCGATCCTGCACGAGATCGAGACGATGGCGAGCGACCCGAAGTTCAAGGGCGTGGTCAGCGACATCGGCGGACCGACCGCCAATATGTACCAGATGACCTGCTCGCGGCCGGAAGTCGAGGCGGTGTGCCGCCGCCAGTCGTGCGTGCATCCCACGATCTGCAAACTGCTGGGCACCGACCACGGTCCGCTGGTTGACCTCATGCGCAAGGCCCGGCAGACCCCCGGCATCAAGAAGGTGCTCGTCGCCAGCGGCATCCGCATGGACCTCGCCCGACGCTCGCCGGAATACATGCGCGAACTGACCCAGCACCACGTCGGCGGTCTGCTCAAGGTCGCTCCCGAGCATACCGATCCGCTCGTGCTGGAAAAGATGCGCAAGCCCAGCACGGACGACTTCGAGCGGTTCACGGAATCGTTTGAGCGCGAATCCAAGAAGGCAGGCAAGAAGCAGCATATCGTGCCCTACTTCATCGCCAGCCATCCGGGCAGCGACCTGGACGCGATGATCGAGCTGGCCGTGTTCCTCAAGCGGACCGGATACCGGCCGGACCAGGTGCAGGACTTCATTCCCGCTCCCTTCGATGTCGCGACGGCCATGTACTATACGGGCATCGATCCGTTCACGAAGCAGCCGGTCTATGTGGCCCGTCAGCTGCGCGATCGGCGGATGCAGCGGGCGCTGATGCAGTTCTTCAAGCCGGACAACTACTTCGAAGTTCGCGAGGCGCTGCTCAAGGCCGGTCGGCAGGACCTGATCGGGTCAGGCTGCGACTGCCTGATCCCCGCGA
The DNA here is from genome assembly GCA_044238045.1 of Pirellulaceae bacterium. GTDB lineage: Bacteria > Planctomycetota > Planctomycetia > Pirellulales > Pirellulaceae > CAZUJM01. The sequence continues at coordinate 13,643 of JBIIEC010000089.1, forward strand.
CTCCGCCGCGCGAAGCGATCGAAGCGCGGCGGACCGAGGCGAACCGGCGCTTCCCCGGCGAGTATGTGCACAAGATTGCGAACGGTCCGAAGAAGGAGTCGCGCAAGCAGTCGCGGATCGCGCCGGGGAAGGGATACCGACCGGACCGCAAGGCCGCTCAGGCGAGCACGCCCGTGACCCACGCGCCGCCCACGCCGCAGGGCACTCCGGGCAGCAAGGGCAAACCGGGCCATCGCAACAACCAGCCGCCGTCCGGCACGACGCCGTCCGGCAGAACGCGGCCTGCGGGAGCGACGCCGCCTGCCGACTTGGGACGTGGGAAGCGATCGAAGTCTGGCGGGAAGCCCGCGCCGCAGACGCCCCAAGCCCGCAAGGGCAAACCCGGCCGTCGCAAGCCTGGCCAAGCCTGACCGGCGCATGGCGTGTGTCGGCTCCGACACGCCGCCTTTCTTAATCGACGCACGCCGTACGCCGATGCTGCGTCCCACCGCGCATCGTCGATCGTGCACGGTAGCAACGCGCGCTGCGGGGAACCTTCTCTCAACCCGGGCCGAAGTCGTCGGGCAAACGATCGGCGGGCTGCTTCGATGGAGCGAGGGCAGGCCACCACGGTTCGCAGATCGCCACGACCACGAACGCCACGAACGCCGCGACCACGGATAGGAGGTACGGCGTGGGCCACAGTTGTCCGTACTCGCCCCAGGCCCAGGTTCCCAGCCCGGCCATGCAGGCGGCGTAGGCACTCCACGGTCCACCCCAACGCGTGGCCAGTCCGAAGCAGGCGACGACCACGACGCCGGAACTGCCGAAGGCCGACGCATGCTCGACCAACTGGTCCACGGTTTGGCTGTGCAGCGCGAGGCCGTAGGCGCATAGGCCCAGGATCGCGACACCGCCGCGGGCAAGGTTCATCCTGGTTCGATCCGAGAGCTGGGGAAGCTGGTGGCCGATCAGGTTGTGGGTGATGAGCGCGGAAGCGGCAAGCAGCGCGGAGTCGACGGTGGAAAGGATCGCCGAGATCAACGTACCGGCGAAGACGACGAAGAACGTCGAACCCAGGTGGGACTGCGCGACGAGCGGCATCAGTTGCTCCGGTTCGTCGAGGTTTGGGTGCAGATGGGGACCGATCAGCCCCACGCCGACGGGGATCAGGCCCATCAGCAGGTAGATGGACGCGCCGAGTAGGCAGGCGTTGCGCGCCGTCTCGGCGGTGCGGCAGGCCAGCACGCGGGAGATCAGCTCGACGGCGAAGACGGAGCCAAGGATCGGGATCGCCCACTCCTCGGCGATCAAGTACCACGGCTTCTCCGACCAGTGGACCAACGCCAGGCGTTCGGCGGAGAACGACTGCGACAATATCGCGTCCGGCGTATGCCAGGCAATGGAACCGCCAATCAGCAGCAGCCCCGCGACCAGGGACAGGCCTTGCACGAGGTCGGTCCAGGCGTCGGCCAGTATGCCCCCGAAGGCCGTGTAGGCGATCACCAGGCAGGTCGCCGCCGTGATGGCCCATTCCACCTCGAGGTCCGTGATGGAGCTGAGTACCTGGCCGAAGGCGCGAATCTGGGCCGCGGCCCAGATCACGGACGGCGGTACCAGCAGGCAAACGACCAGTCGCTCCACGCCGGGCGAGTAACGTTCGCGAAACAGGTCGGCGAACGTCATATACCCGCGCCGCCACAGCGGCCGCGCAAAGAGAAGTCCCATCAGCACGATGCACAGCACATAGCCGAACGGGTCGGAGGAGCCACCGGCGAGGCCGTCGGCGTAGATCGACCCGGCCGCTCCAATGATCGTCTCCGCGCCGAACCAGGTGGCAAAGACCGAAAACGATGCCACCACCAGCCCCAACTGCCGACCGGCCACCAGATAGTCCGACTCGGTCTGCACATTCCGCGAGACGGCAATCCCGATCGCGAACTGGACGAAGATGTACGCAGCGACTCCCACGAGGATCCAGTTCATGGTTGCATGCGCCGGTAGGTCGAGTGCACGGTTTGAGACGGCCTGGGGGATAAGGGGGACGGGTGGAGAGGACGCACGCCGGGGAGGCGACCTGCGGCACTGTCCGGGGGCGGCGGAGCCTCGCGGAACGCGGACGCCACGCGCGAATCGGCGGATGGCGGTTACGATTGAGCGTCGGGCCGCTAAAATTCTACCTTCGGGGCGCGTTCCCGACATGGGGAGAGTCCATCGACTGGCCTGGGAAAGGACCGGATGAAGCAATCGCTCAAGCCGCTGGAAGCGGAAGCCCATTTTGCCCAGCTGGCCGCATGGCTGGAGCTGGAGTCGATCGCCGAGCGGCAGCGACTGGCGCAGCGTCGTCAGCGGATGGCTTCGGCGAACGCCGAAGCGAGCGGCGAGACGATCGTCGATCTGGTGATCGAGGACCACCAGTCGGGCGTGGGCGGTCTGTTCCTGATTACACTCGTCAAACGTCGGCGCGACCAGCTGCTGCCGTGGAACCGCCTGCGCGTTGGCTCCCCCGTCATGCTCTCGGCCCAGGACGAGGATGGGGAAGACAGCTGGACGGGCGTGATCAGCGAACGCTCGAGCCGTTCGATCCAGGTGGCGGTCGAGGAGTGGCCGGATGGGAACCTGTG
>JBIIEC010000459.1:0-4635 GCA_044238045.1 Pirellulaceae bacterium
ACCGTCTGCAGTTCGGGCAGGCCGGCCGGAAGTCCGACGAGCTGCACGATCACGGCGGCCGCGGGCAGGACCTCCCGACGGACACTGCCTTCCAGCACCGCAGCCTGCTCGTCTCCCGCACGGATCGTCAGCTTGGCTGGCACCGCGGTCTCCAGCACCAGCGGGTCGCGCGTGGGGCGTCGCAGCACGGGCGAGTGCACGGTTGCCAGGACCGTCTGTCCATCGTCCGACAGCAGATCGGCTTGTACTGCAAGATTCCAATGGCGTACAGGCAGATCGGCGGGAGTGACCAGCGTGACGGCAGCATCGCTGGCGCCAGCAGGCACGACCGGATTCTCCAGAATACGCCAGGTGCGGGCCGGGTCGGCAATGGTCTGGTTGTTCTCCTGTTTGGTGGGAGCGACCTGGGAGCTGAGCAGGCTGAGGCGTACGGGGCCTGCATGGCCGCCGGGCGAGCGGACCAACTGGACTCCCAGCTCCTGCCGGGTGCCGCGATCCCAGGATGTGGGCGGGTTGGCGGCGAAGCGGACGGCCAGCGGCCCGGCCTGCGTGATGGCGACACCGAGGTCATGTCGCAGGTCACCGCGCGAGCCCGCGCCCGGTGGCAGCGGCACGTCCAGCCATGCCGGCGACGCCTGCGATCCGTCCGCCGCTCGAGCCAGCAGTCGCGCGGTGAAGGCGGCTTGCGTGCCGGCGGCGGCATGGAAGCCGACGAGCGTCAGGTCTTCGCTGGCGTCCAAGTCGGCCGGGCCGATGTGAAGCAGTTCCGGGGGCGCGTCGAGTTCGAGGCGGAGGGCGCGGGGAGTGGCTCGATGCTGCACGCGGACGGGCAGCACGAAGTGCCCGCCGGCGGGCACGATCACGCGCTGCGCGTCGGTTGCCAGTTGCGGCGGCAGCGATTCGATCGGCTGCGCGGTGAGGCGGTAGTCGTGCGCGGGGCCGCCTTCGCGCGTGAGGCTCGACACACGCAGCGTCAGTTGGCGGACATCGGCGGGGATCTGCAGGTCGAGCAGCGGATCGGCGGAACCGGGCTGGTCGTCCGCGCGGCCGAGCGCCGCGCCCGTTGGCTGCCCGCTGGCTTCCGCGGGGCCCGCGAACGCTTCGAGGACCGCGTCCAGCGGGCTGCCGATCCGAGCCGCCTGCAGGTCGATCCGCAATCGGCTCTCCGGCTGCACCGCCACCGTGTACGTGTCCCGCTCGTTGGCCGTCGCCAGGCGACCGCTGATACCGAGGGGTACGGCGAGCGACGCGTCGGCCTGCCGCGCCTGGTCCTCGGTCCATTCCGCGTCGCCGAATTCGCTGGTCGCGACGCGCGGCTGGGGGCCGATGAAATGGGCGTTGGGCGTGGGGGGCCAAGGCACCGGCTGCGTGCGCTGCTGCCTTCCGTCACGGAGCGGTGACAGTGCCGGCGCCGCGGCGAGGTTTCCATCCAAGTAGACGAGTGGTGCCGGTGCCAAGCGGACCGTCGTGCTGGGGAAGACGCGGTCGGCGTAATGCAAGTCGCCGATGCGCAGCCGGAAGGTGCCCGGTCCCGGGCCTTGGTAGACAACGTCGTGCATTTCGAGTCGATAGGTTCCGTCGGCCGGCAGCGAGACGGCAAGCCGCGCGTCGCCTTGCAGCTGGACTTGCGGCCGCGCGGAGGCCACCATGCGATCGTCGGGACCGAAGAGTTGCAGCACGGGACGCAGGGCCGAACCGAGGCGTTTGCCTTCGACGTCCACGACCAACGCATCGCCCTTGCGACCGGGGAAACTGGTACGCAGCACCTGGTCGCCGCTCAGCGCACCGTGCAGCGCGATGGGCAGTGAGGCGACGTCGCTGCGGAACGCTTCCTGCGGCAGGTCGTCGATGGCCAGCAGCAGCGCGGTGGAGATCCCTCCGTCGTGGGCGAGCCGCAGCGGGTAGACATCGGCCGCCACCTCGGCGGCCAGCGTGACCTCCAGCTCCAACTGGTTCGCGCTCGCGCCCACGACACGCACCTCAGCGGCGGGCTGCGTAGGCAACAGCAGACGTGTCTGCTCGTTCAGGTGTTCACCCTGCACGACCAGCCGCGTGGTGGCGCCGGACTGCAGGCCGCGCGGCGTGATGTCGCGCAGTTCCGGCGGCGCCGCCGAGCACTCCGAAACCAGCGGACCGTTCCAAGCCACCCCCACGACCAGGCAGGCGAGCAGGCAGGCAGGCAGTGCCGATAGAGTACGGCGCAGCATCGTGGGGATCATCGGAGCAACCTCGAGGGGTGGGAACGCGAGTGCGGCGGGAGTGCGGGCGCGCGCTGCGCAGCGCACCGGAACAGCGTCGAAGGCAACTGCGATCGACGGCGGGGCGGTCAGGCATATGCCGGGACGGTGGTGGTCGGGAGATCAAGATCCGAACGGATCGTCGTCGGCTTCTTCGGTGGCTTCGTCCATCGGGGCGTCGCCGGCATCTTCTGGAGCGTCCGTTGAGAAGGGGTCTTCTTCTTCGAAGGCATCGCCCGATTCGGCGTTCGCTGGCTCTTCGTCCGCAGGAGCTGCGGGAACATCGAAGGGCTCCGCGGCCTCCTCTCCCGGCACCGCCTCGACGCCGCCATCGGTCGCCTCGAATCCGCTAGGCATGCCACTCGGTGCGGCACCGCCGGGGCCGATCGCGGGGAGGTTGTCCAGCGAGACACCGGGCGGCACCACGCTGCGCATCAGGGCGCGGAAAGCAGCGCCGACCGGGCCGCCGCCAGCCTTCTGGGGAGCGTCACCTGCCGGCCCGTCGAAACCTTCCAGCGGTTCATCGCCGTCATCGCCGGGCTTGCCTCGGCTCGTGCCACCGCCCGAGGCAGTGCCAGCCGGCTTGGCCGTGGACGTAGCGGCGTCCGTGGCATCGCCGTCAGCCGAGTCATCGGCAAGATCCTTCGGCTCCGAAGCCTCCTCGATCGTTCCGCGACCGAGCGCGTTCTGCGCGTCGTTGGCAAAGGGATCGGACGCATCGGGCGGCAGGTCGTTGATGCGGAAGGAAGAGACCCGTGGTGCAGGTTTCGGACGCGGGACTACCTCGTCCGCAGTATCGCTGTCCGTGTCACCATCACTGGATGCTGAGCTGGCCTCTTCGTCGGACGGTTCTTCCGACGCCTCGTCCTCCGCAGGTGCGTCCTCCGCAGGTGCCTCCTCCACGGCAGGCTCTTCGGCTTCCGTTGCGTCGGCTTCAGCTTCGTCGGTGTCACTGCCGAACGGATCGTCGAAGTCGCTGGCCTGGTCCTCGTCGTCGGGCTTTGTGTCGTCGGGCTTCGCGGCGGCCGGCTTCTGCGGGGCTGGCTTCGCAGCCGGTCTCTCGTTCGTGGGAGGATCGGCCTTCGGCTTGTCGCCAGGTGTTTTCACGCTGGCTGCTTCTGCGGACTTGGCTGCGGCGACGGCCTTCTCGTGCGCCCGCAGAGCCTCCTCGCTGGCGGCGGCCGCGGCGCGTGCCTGGCGACGATACGATTCCAGCACCAGGCGGTCGGGGCCCTGGATGCGTTCCAGCGCGACGCCCACGTCCCGTTGTCGGCTGGCGAGTTCCACGGAGGCGCCGTAGTGGAAGTCGGACTTGGCGTCATCGACGCGGCCGAGCCGCATTTTTGCGGCACCGCGAATCAGGAAGATGCGGGCGTCGCTGGGAGCGAGTCCGGAGGCGAGATCGAGTTCACGAAGGGCCTTGTCGTACTGCCCCTGGTGGTAGGCGTGCACGCCCGCGCCGTAGTGCCGCGTCGCGGCTACTTCCGGCGTCTCACCCCGGCTGCTGTCCACACCGCCCGCCAAGAATGCACCCAGCGCTAGAATCAGAACGAGCCCACGATGATGCATCCGGATAGGTCCTTGTAGATCGCTCGAACTGGTAGATCGCTTGGAAAGAAGCGACGCAGGGGAAGGGCGCAGACGAGAGTCTGCTCGGGAACTGCCCTTGGTCACGCGACTCATCGTAATTTGCCGCGCGGCGATTCTCAAGCGGCGCGGCCTGCGTTCACGCTTCGCTTTGCATCGCCTTCGTGTTCATTTTTGCGAACTTCAAGCATCGCGGCGAAGCGTTCTCCGCGCCTTCCGATCACCGGCTCGTCACGTGCTTCCCACCAACTTGGGGTGGGTCTTGGGGGACCGTCCGGCAGGGCCCCAAGCCCCTGGTTGGCCGGACCCTCCCGAACGCTCGCGAAGCAGGCTGGCAGTTCCGAAGTCTTGGCAGGCGGCTACCTCGGCATACTTGGCTGCCGGCCGGTTGGCCCGGTATCCTCAAGGCCCGCGCGAGGGACTCGGATCATCGGGGGGATGCCATTGGGGAAAAACGGGAGTCGTCCCGGAAGCGGCTCGATGACCCGGCCTCGAGTCTGTTTCTGTTACGAAATCTTTCGCGGCCGAGATCCGCAGCCGCTCGCCTCGCCAAGTCGTTCAAGCCATTTCGGAGAATACGTGCATGGGATCGAAATCGTCACTCTGTCGTTGGGGCATTCTGGGAACCGCCGGGATCGCGAGGAAGAACTGGCACGCCATCCTCAATTCGGGAAACAGCGACCTGACCTGTGTGGCCAGCCGTTCGGAGTCGAGGGCGCAGGAGTTCATCGACAGCTGCCAGTGCCTGGTTCCGTTCCCCACGACGCCGCGGGCGATCGGCTCGTATGAGGGGTTGCTGGCGAGCGACCAG
>JBIIEC010000090.1:0-16100 GCA_044238045.1 Pirellulaceae bacterium
GTGCTCCGTCGGAAGATCGTGCCAACGCTCACCCTCAATGGAATCCATGCTCGCGTCCTTCGATTGCTTCGTGCGACGAGACCGCGGGAACTTTCCATCCGCCGCTCCAGACGCGGATCCGATGGTGGATATCGATCCTTGCTGGAGGGCGGCAAGCGGTGCGAGCCTCGGGCTGGCGTTGAGCCGGCCCGAGGCTTGGAGTTGATCGGGCCTAGTCGAAGTCGAACAGTCGGCTGAGCCATGACTCGCGCTTCTTGTAGCGATCCGGGTAATGGGGTGCCTGGGGAAGCGCGTGGGAAGCAGACTGGTAGTCGAAGCTCCGGCCAAGTGAACCGCTCTGCTCGGGTTGCAGGTTTTGGGAGCGATCAATGAGTTTTTCAAGTTCGCCGCGGTCGAGCCAGATTCCGCGGCATTCGGGGCAGAAGTCGAGTTCAATTCCTTGGCGAACGGTCATCAGCAAGGAGACTTCGCAGGAGGGGCAGTTCATCGGAAAGTCCTTTCGTGCGGGGGTCGTGGGGAAGAAGGGGGGGAGCGAGTCGGGAAGGGGCCTGCTTTGCTCGGCAGGTGTCGCGATCTTTTCTCCGTCGCACAGCTTCCGCGACTCGATCCGCGACGCGATGGACCAGGGCGTACAGGTTTGTGTCGCGGTCGCGAATGACGACGGGGGGAAGGCGGCGGAAGTGCAGCACGCAGCGGCACTGCGTGTCGACCCCACCCCGGGGCCCATTCACGTCCTGGATGTAGACACAGATCTGTTTGATGCGGTAAGTGACCGGTTCCACGGCCGTCAGGATGATCTCCTGCACTTTCTGCGAGGCGACTCCGTTGCCGACGCCGTGAACCTGAACCGTGATCTGCATGCGAAGCTCCTTGGCGGTACGTGGTGGCTTGGATGCGACGACTCGATCTTTCGTTTCACTCTACGTGCCGCAGTCGAATTGGACTTGTTTAAATATCGCGTTCCATTCGTTGGAAATATTTAGGTGTCTTGAAGGGGCCGCTGGCCGTTCGTCGCGGGGGGGCTTCGCTTAGAATTCGGCGAGTACGGCGCTGGCGGCGCTGGCGACTGGTGCTCGCTCGTCGACCTCGCGAACTCCTCGGCGGGGAACTTGCTTGCCGGGTTCCGCGCGCCGGAAGGTTCCGCGCGCCGGGGGACGATCGGCGGCTGCCGCTTGACGGTGCGAGCGAGGATCCATTACGGTTCACGCAGTCCGCGACCTTCTTCCAGGAACTCTCCGAGGTGTCTTCGCTCATGGACTGGCTGAACTACCATCATCTGCTGAACTTCTGGATGGTCGCTCGTGAGGGAAGTGTGCAGCGGGCGAGTGAACTGCTGCATGTGACGCCGTCGAGCGTGAGTATCCAGATACGGCAGCTGGAGCGGGCGATGGGCGTTCCGCTGCTGAAGAAGCAGGGACGCGGCCTTGCCTTGACGGAGGTCGGGGAGCAGGTGTCGCGGTATGCGGACGATATCTTCCTGACCGGCCGCGAACTGATGGACATGGTGAAGGGGCGACCCGTCGGACGCTCGCCGGAACTTCGCGTCGGCGTCCGCGATGTCATGCCGAAGCTGGTGGCCTTCCAGTTGCTGAAACCGGCGCTGGACATGGATCCCTCGATGCGTCTGGTCTGCCAGGAAGGGGATATGCCGAAGTTAATTGCGGACCTCGCGGTTCACAAACTGGACGTCGTGCTGTCTGATACGGCGCTTGACCCGCTCTACAAAGTCCAGGCATTCTCTCGGCGATTGGGTGAGTCCGATGTCGTGGTGGTCGGCGCGCGGGAATTGGCGCGTCGCTACCAGCGTGATTTTCCCTCGTCGCTCGAGGGAGCTCCGTTCCTGCTGCTCAACGAGAACAGCGTGCTTCGCCGCCAGATGTCACGTTGGTTCAGCGACTTGAATCTCAGCCCCGTGATCCGGGGCGAGTTCGCGGACAGCGCGATGCTGAAGATCGCCGGCGCGGGTGGGCTTGGGCTGCTGGCGATCCCGGCCGTGATCGAGGAGGAGGCCAAGCGATGGTATGGTCTGCACCGGGTGGGGATCGTGGATGGCGTGAAGGAAGAGTTCTTCGCGGTATCCGTCGAGCGAAAGATCAAGCATCCAGGGCTGCTGGCCATGCAGAACGCAGTGAAGTGACCCGGGGCCCCGCCGCTCCTTGATTGGGCGGCAGCCCCCGGCCGGACCGAGGTCCCCGGGGAATGGAGGTTGCTCGGTCGCTCGGCGTCCCAATGCGGGCAGGGCCAACGCAAACGCCCTCACCGCCAGATCTTGCCACGAAGCCAGATCCCTCCTCGAATACGGTCCGTTCCGGCGTCGCCGCATCCCCGGGCCGAGGCGAGCCGCGTAGACCTTGCGCGACCCCGGTATTTTCACTTAATGGACCTCTGCGCCCGCTACCCACCTGCTCAGAATTTGGGATACTTTCGAATTCGATTGCGGCTCCCCGGAAGGGAGCCATGGTTAATCCACTTCTCAAGCATGTATGGATCGAACAATGTCAGTAAACCTGTTGGACATGGTGAAGTCGGCGGTAGCCGGTCAGATTGGTGAGCAACTGGGCGCGGCCGTCGGCCTGGACAAGAGCCAGACGTCGTCGGCGCTGAACGCCGCGTTGCCGGTGCTGCTCGGAGGAATGGCGAAGAAGGCTTCCAGCCCCGCTGGCGCCGCAGACCTCTTCAAGGCACTCGGCGATCAAGATACCTCGCTGCTGGGCAACCTCGGCAGCATGCTGACCGGCGGCGGTTCCTCGTCGATGCTCGAGATGGGCGCGAAGCTGCTGCCGATGCTGCTGGGCGCGAGCCAGGGCGGTGTGATCTCGGCGCTGGTCAAGCTGCTCGGCTCGAACCCGTCACTGATCACCAAGCTGCTCACCATGGCCGCTCCGATTGTCATGGGCGTTGTGGCCAAGCAGGTCAAGGGTTCGGGGATCGACGCCACGGGCCTGTCGAAGCTGATGGGTGCCCAGTCGGGCGCCCTGGCTTCCGCGCTGCCGAACGAACTGAAGGGCGCGATGGGCTTGGCCGACATGTTGGGTGGCAAGGCCGCCGACACGGCACGTCAGGCCGCCGAGACGGCTGCCAGCCCGATGAAGTGGCTGCTGCCGCTGGCCGCCGTCGCGGCCGCCGCCATCCTGGGCTTCAACATGCTCAAGAAGGGCCCCCAGCCGGTTCCGAAGAATCCGATCGAGAAGGTGGAGTTCTCTCCGCCGGACGTCACCGTTCCGACCGTCTCTCCCGAGCAGCTCACGGAACTGCAGGGCAAGCTGACGGGCACGTTTGATGGACTGTCCTCCGCCCTGGGTGGCATCACCGACGCCGCCACGGCCACGGACGCCGTGGGCAAGATCAAGGAAGCCGTCGAGGGCTACAATAGCCTCAACCTCGACGACCTGCCGGCCACCGGCCAAAACGCACTGGCTCCGTTCGTGAAGCCGCTGCTCGAGAAGCTTATGGCCGTGCTGGACAAGGCCTACCTGATTCCCGGTGTGAAGGACGTCGTCGAGCCGGTGATCGGCCCGATGGTGGCCTCCGTCAACGGCCTGATCGACTAACCTGCCGATCGCTCCACAGTCCGCTGCGGAGCCAATCGCTGGATGGCTGTCGGGGCGAGTCTTCGCATCAAGCGAGGGCTCGCCCCTTTTTTCTGCGCTGTCCTAGGAAGCAAGAGGTGCACGGCACAGCACCCACATCCTGCCCAATTCGGCCACACAGATTCTCGCGACGGAGAATACGAAGGGGCGCATCACGGAGAGCACGAAGGGCACGGAGAGTCGTGAGGCCGCCCGCCCAGCCGCGTGTGTGGTAGGGAAGCCTGACGTGTTCGCACCGGGACGGTGCTCCTCCACCCGGCAACGCCGTTGGGCTCTTCGTCCCGGCAACGCCGTGGGGCTCGCCGTCACGCAGGTCGTGCCGGAGCGGAACCGCGTGGCGAGCGCGGCCAGAGCAGCGCGAGGGCGAGGAGGCCGAGGAGCGGCGCAAGGCCCACCAGCTGCAGGCCAAGGGCGTAGCTGTGGGTCGCTTCGATCTGTCGTCCCAGCACGATCTGCGTGACGCTCGACACGATCCAGCCGAACGCTCCCAGGATTCCCGAAAACAGGCCCATGCGCTGCGTGGAGAGTTCCTGGGTCAGCGAATAGTAGTAGGGGTGCAGCCCAAGGATGCCGGCGCCCGCGACCAGCAGGCAGACGATCATCCACGGCCCTTGGCCGACCCAAGGAACCAGCGCGCCGCAGGCGGTCAGGCCGCAGAACAGCGTGTAGCCCAGCAGACGCGCCGAATGGACCTGCCAGCCTTTCCGCGCGAGGAACGTCACGAGCGCTCCCGAGAGCAGGCAGCCGACGTCGGCGGAAATGAAGTAGCCCGACATCAGGCCGCGCGTCGCTTCGCGCGAGTACCCCAGGTGGTCCTGCAGGAACAGCGCGAGCCACGCGCGGAGGAACTGCCAACTGATGGTCAGTGTGGCGATCACCACCGCCAGGGCAGCGAACCGCCGCCAGAACCCGGCGCCGGTCGCCGGGGACGTGTCCGCGGCAGAGCCGGCCGCGGACGCCGAGGGGCCTCCGCCGGTCGCGACCGTGGCGGGATGCAGCGTCCTTCCGCGCAGCAGCGTGAACCACAGCGGCACCCACGCCAGGCCAACGATGCCGACCGACCAGAAGGCAAAGGGCCAGGAGCGGCCGGAACGCTCGACGGCCTCCACGTAGATCGGCACCAGAACCGCGCCGATCGACGCGCCGCTCTGCAGGATGCCGTTGCCCAGCGTGCGGTTGCGGCTGGACAGCACGGCGCGGACCGTGAGCAGCGCGCAGGGCCAGTGGCCCGCTTCGAAGACGCCCAGCACCGTGCGGCAGATCAGCAGCCAGCGGTAGATGCCCGTGCCCTCCGGATCGCTGCCGCCCTGCAGCCAGTCGGTAACCGCCGGATGTCCGGCGAAACCGGTGGCGATTCCCGCGCACGACCATCCCGTCAGCACCAGCGGATACAGCCAACGCGGGCCCCAGTGATCGGCCAGCCAGCCGAACAGCAACGCTCCAAACGCGAAGGCGAACCCAAAACAGCCCTCCACCATCCCCACGCGACTTTCCGTCAGATGGAACTCCGTCTTCAACGCCGGCAACGTAACGGCCAGAATCTGGCGGTCCATGTAGTTCAGCAGCGTGGCGACAAGCAGCACGCCGCAGACAAGCCAGGGCCAGGCCGCGCGATCGTCGGTTGCGTGCGGAGAAGATTGGGGCATGCGAGCAGGTCCTTCACCGAAAAGGAGGCGGGGTGGGAAAGAAAAACCAGCGGAGTGGACGGACGCGGGTGTTTGGTGGGTTGGCCACTCGGCGCAGCGGGCTGGACGATGGCAGGGCGGGACGCGTGCGGGGCGAGGCAGGTCAGGCGGGCGGTGACGCGGGAGGCAGGGCCAGCGTCTCCTGGATGCGGGTGCGGAGGGCGGCCAGCAGGTCGTCGGGAAGCGGCCCGGCGTTCGCGGCCGCCACATTGTCGTGGAGGTGGTCCGGATTGCAGGTGCCCACGATCGTGGTGTGGGCGTGGGGATGGCTCAGCGTATAACGCAGGATGAGTTCGGCGGGGGACATGCCCGCGGGCAGCAGGTCCTCGGCGATCCGCGCCGCGGACCAGACGGCGTTCAGCGCCGGACGCTGAATCTCCGCAGCCGGCCCGCCCTGCGCGATGCCCCCGCGAAGAATGATGCCGGCGCCCCGCCGCGCCGCTTCCGTGATCCACGCGTCATGCTCCGGCGCGAGGCACGAGAACGGAATCTGGAACGTGTCGAACACCTCCAGTTCCACCAGCGCCGGCAGGTGCGGCAGGCTGCTGGAGACTCCCAGGAACCGCACCAGCCCGCGCGCACGAAAATCCTCGAGCAGGTCGATCAGGCCCGCTGTCCGCAGCGTCTCGGCGTCCCCTCCATGGAACTGCAGCAGGTCGATGTGGTCGGTCCGCAGTCGCCGCAGGCTCGTCTCCAGGTTCTGACGCACAACTTCCGGCTGCCAAACGTGTGTCAGTTCCAGGTGGTCGTCGCGCTGGGTGTAGACGCATCCGCATTTCGTGGCCAGGTAGAACTCGTCGCGGCGCCCGGCCAGGTAGCGGCCGATCCGCTCCTCGCTGAGGCCGTAGTCGGGCGAGGTGTCGAGGAAGTTGATGCCGGCGTCGAGGACCGCGTGCAGCATCCGCTCGGCGGTCGCTTCGTCGACCACCCGCACGCCCCAGGTCCGCGGCCCGCGCAGCCCCATCGTGCCGTAACCGAGGGCGGTCACCGACAGCTGGGTGCGTCCGAGTGTGCGGCGGATCATGGGCGGGACTCCAGGGCTGCGGAACGGACCTGCCGATGCACGGCCGGGCCTTGGGGGGCGGGAGGAACGATGGGGCGAGCGTCTCAGGCCAGCAGGTCGTGGACGACGCGGCCGTGGACGTCGGTGAGGCGGAAGTCGCGGCCCGCGTGGCGATACGTCAAGCGTTCATGGTCCAAACCCAGCAGGTGCAGCAGGGTGGCATGCAGGTCGTGCATGTGGACCGGGTTCTCCGCGGGACGGTAGCCGTATTCGTCGGTGCTGCCGTAGGTCAAGCCGCCGCGCACGCCGCCTCCCGCCATCCAGATCGTGAACGCCTGCGGATGGTGGCCGCGGCCATCGCCATTCTCGGCGATCGGCGTCCGCCCAAACTCGCCGCCCCACAGCACGAGCGTATCGTCGAGCAGGCCGCGCTGCTGCAGGTCATCCAGCAGCGCGGCGATCGGCTGGTCGACCTTCGCCGCCTCCACGACATGGCCGTCACGCACCTTTTGGTGGTGGTCCCAGGTGTAGTTGGTGGAGACCTGGATGTAACGCGAGCCCAGTTCGGCGAACTTCCGCGCGAGCAGGCACTGGCGGGCGAAGTGGTCGGTCGGTTCGCGACCCACGCCGTAGGCGTCCAGCGTCGTCTGCGATTCGTCCGCCAGCCCCATCACCTGCGGCATCGTTGACTGCATGCGGAACGCCAGTTCGTAGCTGTCGATCAAGCCCTCCAGCCGCTGGTCGGCTCGCACGTCTTCCAGATGCCGCCTGTTCAACGCCTGGATGACCGACAGCTGCTGCTGCTGCGCGGCGCGGTCGAGGCGCGGGTTGGCCAGGTTGGGCACGATGGCCTGCGTAATGGGTACTTCGGCGGAACCGATGGCCAGTCCCTGGTGGATCGCGGGCAGGAAGGCGCTGCCGTAGTTCTGCGCGCCGCCATGACCGCGCGGTGGGGAGATCGTGATGAAGGCCGGCAGGCTGTCGCTTTCGCAGCCCAGCCCGTAGCTGACCCACGCGCCGACGCTGGGACGCACCAGGTTGGCCTGCCCCGTGTGCAGCCGCAACAGCGCCTCGCCGTGCGCCAAGCCCTCGGTGTGCATCGAGCGGACGACGCACAACCGGTCGGCGTGCCGTGCCAGGCCCGGAAACAGTTCGCTGATCCACGTGCCAGAGTCGCCGTGCTGCCGGAAGCGGAAGGGCGAACCAAGCACCGTGCCGGGCGACGCGGCCGTGGGACCGACCACCGTACCGGGCAGCGGCTGGCCCGACTCGCGGTTCAAACGCGGCTTGGGATCGAACAGGTCCATGTGGCTCGGTCCACCCCACATGAACAGAAAGATCACCCGCCGCGCGCGGGGAAACCCATGCGCCGGTTGAGCCGCCAGCGGACGATCGGCGGTCGACTCCGCGGATGCCCGACCAGCCAGCGCCGCCAGGGCCAACTGCCCGAATCCGCAGGCGCTCGTTCGCAACAGGTCGCGCCGCGTCGAGTTCGACAGAAACCGATGACAGGCCATGCTCTACTCCGGTCTACTCCACGAATTGAAAACGGCCCAGCGCCAGCAGCGTGTGCGCGATCCGCGTCCACACGCGATGTTCGAGGGCACCGACGTCGCCCGACGCGCGCTGGTCGTCGCGCTGCCTGACGCCTTCGCTGGCTGCGGCTACCTGCGGCTGGCCAGCTTCCCTCGATGGGCCGGCTCCCGCGCTACCATCAGCTGCTTCGCCGGTGACTGCCTCACCCGCACGCAGCGTCTTTGCGAACTCCACCAGCACCGCGGTTTCGGCGTCGCTGGGTTCATCCTGCACGATCCAGGCATAGAGCTGCCGCACGCGGAATGCGTCGGATGCGGCGCCGTCCGCCGACGCAGCGGTCAGCAGTCGGGTGGCGATGGCTGCGGCCGAGTCCATGACGAGTTCGTTGTTCAGCAGGAACAGCGCCTGCGTGGCCACGGTGGTCTGCGGCCGCGCGCCGGTCGTGCTGTGGGGATTGGCAAAGTCGAAGACGTCAAACAGTTCCGGAAGGTCGTTGCGAATCACGGGCAGGTAGACGCTGCGGCAAGGGAAGTCGGTACGCCGCCGCGCATTGATGCCAACGCCGGTCGCCTGGTCGCCCAGGTACCAGACGGTCGACTGCATCGGTCGCAGGTCGAGCTGTCCGGCGGCGAACAGCATGGTGTCGCGAAGGGCTTCGGGATCCAGGCGGCGCCGATGGCCGCGCCACAGCAGGCGGTTCTCGGGATCGCGCGCGTGCGCCGCATCCTCGTGGCTGCAGGCCAGCGCGAACGTATGGCTGGTTGTGATCTCGCGAACCAGCGCGTGGACCGACCATCCGGAATCGACCAGGCGCGCGGCGAGGTAGTCGAGCAGCTCCGGATGGCTCGGTGTTTCGCCGGTGCGCCCGAAGTTATCGAGCGTCGGCACGAGGCCCTGGCCGATCAGGTGATGCCAGACGCGGTTGGCGAGCACGCGGGCCACCAGAGCACCGGCGCCCTCGTGCTCGTCGGTAAGCCATGCGGCCAGCTGCAGCCGTCCGCTCTGCTGCGCCGGCAGTTCCCACGCTCGGTCGCGTCGCAAGACCTGCAAGAAGCCGCGCGGCACCTGGCGTCCGGGGCGGTCCGCCTGGCCGGCGATGCGAATGGTCTCCTCGGTGATCGCATCGCGATCGGCGGGAATCATGGCCCGCGGCGGAATCGGCGGCGCGTTCTTCAGCTCCGCTTCCCGCGCCGCGACGAACGCCTGCTGCGCGGCCGTTCGCGACTCCAGCGATTGGTCCGCCTTGATCGCCTCGGGACTCACCGCCGCCGGCTGTTTTTGCGCTAGCGCGTCCAGGCCCGGCAGGTCGTTCTTCTGGAGCAGTTCCAGCGCGGCCTGGGCTTGCGCCAGCGTCGCGCGCCGCGCGGGAGCCTCCCGCCAGAACCGCTCGTACGCTTCGTCCAGCGCCTCGCCTTCCGCGCCCAGCCCGACGAGGCGTTCCATGCCGCGCTGCTCTCCCAGCATGTACCGCGTCTCCATGACCTGCGTCGAGGTCAGGATGCCTGCCAGCGCGTAGTAGTCGGCCGTGGGGATCGGATCGAACTTGTGGTCGTGGCAGCGGGCGCAGCCAAGCGTCTGTCCGAGCACCGCGCGTCCGATCGTGTCGAGCTGCTCGTCGGCCACCTCCATTCGCTGCCGTTGGTCCTCGTTACCCAGCAGCACCTTGGGGCCGATGACCAGGAAGCCGGCGGCGATCCGTTGTTGGTCTCGCTCCTCGACCGAACCATAAGGCAGCAGGTCTCCCGCCAGCTGTTCGCGCAGGAACTGATCGTAGGGCATGTCTCCGCGCACGGCCTCGAAGACCCAGTTGCGATAACGCCACGCCTCACGGAACAGGAAATTTTCATCGAGGCCGTTGGAGTCGGCAAAGCGGGCGAGGTCCAGCCAGTGACGGCCCCAGCGTTCTCCATACTGGGGCGTTGCCAGCAGCCGGTCGACGAGCTGCCGCGCGGCGAGTGCCAGGCCGTTGTCACTCGGAGGGACGCCCTGGTCGGTCGCGGGGAGGGAGGCGAGGAACCGTTCCATCTGTTCGAGTGTGGGTGGCAGACCGGTCAGTTGGAAGTAGATGCGTCGTGCGAGGTGGCGTGGCGACGCGGTGGGAACGGGCTCGATTCCCTCGCTCTGGCGCCGTGAGGCCACGAAGTGATCGAGGGAGTTCCACGCCCACGCTTCGGGGGCTCCGTCGCCTGCGGATGTCGCGCCGGCCGAATTCGCTGCAGTGAGAGGCTGCGCTAACGCTTGCCGTCGTAGCGGCTGGAAGGCCCAGTGACTGCGGCCCGCTTCGGGATCGGATGGAGCCGGACCGCGCACGCTCTCCGCAGGGCCGGCGTCCGTGCGCGGATCGACCGCGCCGTCGGCGATCCATCGTTCCAGCACGGCGATCTGCTCCGCCGCCAACCGCCGCTCGGGCGGCATCTGGAGTTCCGGGGCTTGGTAACGCACGGCGCGCAGCAACAGGCTGGCCTCCGCGTCGCCCGGGACGATCGCCGCTCCGCGATCGCCGCCCGTCCGCCCGCCCGCGGCGGTGTCCAGGCGGAGATTGCCGCCGAGCGATGGCGCGTCGGCCGCATGGCACGCATAGCAGTGCGCGACCAGCAGCGGACGAACGTGCGCTTCGAAGTAGTCGCGTCGGGCCTGCTCGGCCGGATCGGCCGCGAGGCCCCAGGAGGCAAGAGTCCAGGCGGCCAAGTTGCAGACGGCGACGCCCAGGAACCGCTGCCACCTCCGCGCGAGAACGCGGGGCTGGCCATGCGGCCGGCGCGGCGGCGCGTCAGCGGCCGGAACGCAGCGAAGAGGTAAGCGGGCATCGCGCATGGCGGCGGTTCCTGAAGGAGCCGGCGGCGAAACTCACGCCGGGAGATCCACCGGATTTGGGATGCAGTGTAACGGAGCCGCGCGGCCAAAACAAAAGGGGCCCGGTCACTTGGCGATCGCCACCCGCCGGTTCCGACTTCCGGACCGGCAGAAAGCAATCGAATGACCAGACCCCTTTTTCTTGCGCATCCGCTCTCTGAAGCATGCGCACTCTCAGGCATCGGCACGGGCCTCACACGAACGAGGACCGGGGCCGCCTGCTGGGCGGGCTGCCCGGTGATTCCTGTGAGGACGGTACGACGCCTAGCGGCGACGGGCGAGTCCGGCCAGTGCCAGGCCGGCGAGCACCATCATGGAGAACGACGCGGGTTCCGGCACGGCGGCGACGGCCGCTCGCGGACCCTTCTCGTAGCCACCCATCTGGAAGGCCGATACGAAGTCGCCGCTGTCGAACAGCGCGTCGCCGTTCCAGTCGCCTTCGCCCCAGCCTGCGGCGCCACCCGTCTCGTACTTGCCCTTCTGGAACACTTCCACGAAGTCGCCGCTGTCGAACTGCAGGTCGAGGTTGGCGTCGCCCGAGTAGGTCTTCTTCAGGTTCACGATCCAGACCTGGCGGTCGTCGTCGTTCACCTTCGAGTCGGCGTTCAGGTCGTAGGCGGCATTGTTCGAGCCGGCACGGACCTGGGCGGACAGGGCGTCGATGTCGGCGGCGCTCAGCTGGCCGTCGGCGTCGAAGTCACCGGGAACCGCAACGGACGTCGGCGTCAGCGGATTCTTGAAGTCGACGAAGGCGAAGTAGAAGTCCGTGTTGGTGAGGGCCAGCTTGTCGCCGAACACGTTTTGGCTGGCCGGGCTGTTGGTCTCCGTCAGCTGGCGTGCCTGCACGACGAACGCCTTGGCGGCTTCATCGTACTCGTACGACATGAAGCTGCGGTCGGGCAGCGAGCCCGGGGCGCCGACGGTGCCGGCGACGGACAGCACGAGCACGCCGTCATTTTCGCCGAGCGTATTGCCGCCGACATCCTTGACCGAGATGGCGTACTCGCCTTCGCTGCGGCGCGCGAGCGAGAACCGCGAGGTGCCGGCGGCCTTGTGCACCGTGCCATCACCCAGCACATGCCCACCGACCAGGTTGCCGGCCGTGTAGGGCACGTACAGGAACTGGTAGTCGGACTTGCTGGGCTCGACCAGCGTCGCGCCGGTCTGGTCGCTGTCGTTGTCCTCGCGAACCGCGACGTCCCAGCCGCCCGCGCGGGGTGAGCCGGCGGCGATGCGGGTGTTGTTGTCGGAGTTGCTGGCGGCGACGAACAGCATGCCGTCCTTGGACGAGTCGATGCCGGGGAACTTGATGTGGCCGAGGGCCCCGTCGGCGATTTCACCGGTCGGAGCCGACCAGCTGGCCACTTCGACGGGCAGGTTGGGCGAACCGCTGGTGATGACGCCCAGCTCATCCGCCGCGCCCGCGACCCAGCCGCCGAGCCAGCCCTGCTCGTAGGGGAAGAACGCGGTGGCCACGTCGAAGCTGGCTTCGTTTGCGCCGCCGTCATTGCCCGCGACACCCATTTGCAGGTCGGCCGACGAACCGCCGCCATTGGCGAACACGCCGTCGCTCATGCGGAAGCCCCAGCCCTGGCCGAAGCCCGAGTTGAAATAGGCGACGCCGTGGGTGATGCCCATGGGGCTGCCGTTGGCGAGAATGCCCTGGTCGACGCCGTTGTGGCGGACCGTGGCCATTAGCGCGCCCAAGTCGCGGTTCACACGCCAGGCCAACGCCGTGTTCCCGGTGTCGGGCTGTCCCCCGTAAGGCTTGTAGTCGTCAAAGTAATCGTTCGGCGGATAGAACGACGGATCGTCGGGATTCTGGGGCCCGATCAACATCGCGACGTCGCCTTCGTTGTGACGCGACTCGGTCCACTTGATCGGACCGGCGGACGGGAAGGTCACCTTCAGGTTGTTCTGGTTCGCGCCGTTCAGTTCGCCGCCCGGCAGGGGCGCGATGTTGACGTTAGCGGAGGTCACGGTCGTCGGGAAGATGCCCGGTCCCTGGCCCACCTCCAGCTTTCCATCGGGATCCGACGGTTCGGGCGCGGCGGCCTGCAGCTGCGGCGCGGCCCACAAGGAGGCGCCGAGGCAGGAGTAGAGACAAGCGAAGCGAAGTTTGTTGCGGACCACGAGAGGCTCTCCTGGATGCGTTCGTCAGATGCCAGACAAACCAGCGCGAGACTGTCGCGCGGTGCGGATTAGTATTCTGGTCAGCAACAGGCTGTCAATGCAAACGCTTTTCTCCGCAGGGGAATTCATGATCACTTCACGGAACGCACACCGGGAACGTTTCACGGCGATGAGCAAGCCGAATGGACGACGCGCCATGGGCGTGAACATGGCGGGCCGCATGTTTCAGAATGTGAATCCCGCACGCGGTGACGTGACGAAGTGTACGAGCACCCTATCGTCAGGTCACTGCAAGGGTCCGAAGAAGGTGAGGTAGGGTTGCGCGCGGGCGATGCGCTGCACGTAGAGCGCCAGTTCCATCAGGTGGTAGTCGCCCCACAGGCAGGACTCGCCGCGCGGGATGCGCGAGCCCGCCGGGACGTGGTCCCAGCCGCGCGGGCGATGGTAGACCGCATGCTGCAGCAGGCCTTGATGGCCAGGTAGATCGCAGAGGTAGGTGGGGGTCAGCAGCGTGCGGAGGACGGTGAGGCCCGCCTGCCAGTAGCGGTCGGCGGCCGCCCGTTCGGGTGCATCCGCGGCCGACGTCTCGCGCAGGTAGTGGCCGAGTCGCAGGAGGCCTTGCGCGGCGATGGCGGCGGCGCTGCTGTCGACCGGTTCCCAGTCGTTCTGCGGATCGGCGGGCCGTTCGAGCGGACGATCGAGTTCGCGCAGGCCGGGGGCGCCGGTGTCCCAGTAGGGCACGCCGCAGGTTGGCGTCTGCTCGATGTAGAAGTCGCAGGCCGCTTCGGCCGCCCGCCGCATCATCGGCTCGACCGCGCTGCGGCCCCCCAGCGGCTGCAGTTCCGCGTCCGGCACCGTCCGCAGCCACTCCAGCTGCTCCGGATAGCCCAGCACGATCCACGCCAGCCCGCGCGTCCAGGTGCTGAACGGCGAGTAGCCCTGCTGCGTGCTGGGGCAGCGGTAGCAGCCGTCGTTGCGATTGAAGATACTCTCGTGCGCCACGCGTCCGCGCACGTCGTAGATGTCGCGGCGCTCCCCGTAGTAGACGTTGTACCGGGCCGTCGCCCGCGCGTGCTGCACCAGACGCTCCAGCAGCGAGAAGCGGCGGTCGTTCTCGGCCCACAGCACATGGCCCAGCTGGTGCGCGAGGGCCAGGGAACGGAGTGACCGGATGGTGTCACAGAAGAGCGAGTGGGGGCCATTGAATGAGTAGATGTACCCGTCGCCGTCCGCCGTGGTGCTCCACCGGGCCGCCTGCACCGCGCCGCTGGCCCGGAGCGCCAGTTCGCAGGTACCCAGTTCGTGCTCGTCGCGGGCGATGCGGCCTTCGAGCATCAGGCGGCGGAGTGCGCCGTAGGTGCTGACCTGGTTGAAACCATGGTCGTGCACGCCCACGTGCGTGATGTGGTGCGCCATGCGCTCCAGCGTGTTCCGGCGTCCCAGCTCCAGGAACTCGGCATCGCCCGTGGCGTCGTACTGCAGGAGCTGGCAGCCGTACTGGAAGCCCTGCGTCCATTCGGTCCAGCCCTGCGCGACATACTGGCCCGCCACCGTGAAGACCGGCGTACCGCCGATCCGTTCGGCCGAGTCGTGGATGGCGCGGATCTTTTCGGCCGCGAGGCTCCAGAGCCGTTCCAGGGCGGGGAGAAGCGACGCGGTCTGCAGCTGTGGGTCGATCTGGATCACGGGATGCTCCCGAACGGGGTGGCCGAGGAGGGGTGGCAGGAGGAAGAACGAGGCCGGAAGGCGAGCGAAGTTGGCGACACGCGGCTACGCAGGTCCGCGCGTGGAACGCCGGTCGAGGTAGTCCTGCAGGTCGCGCAGTTCGCGCTCATAACCGCCGGAAAGAATCGGGAAACGGCACCAGGTCTTGGGGTCGAGGTTTTCGTCGTCCACATGGAACGACGGCGCATATCGCTCCCGCTTCCACTGGTTGCGGCACCAGAGCAGGAAAAAGCGGCGGACCCAGGGACCGAGGTCGGCAAGCGTGTATTGGGGGAAGGCCTGTTCGAGCACTTGGCAGCATTCGAGCGGATTGCGTTTGTCGCGAATGGCCGCGCGTTCGATGGCGTCCAGCACCTCGTAGGGCATCAGGTCCGCTTCATCCGTCTGGCCGCTGCCGAGCGGCCGGAGTTCGGCGGTGGGAGCTTGACGGGTGACGAGTTCCAGTGCGGGCGTGGGACCGAGTTCGCGTGGGCCGTCGACGCGCATCCAGTCCAGCCAGCGGCGCAGGAAGGCCTTGTCGATGCCGGCGATGGGCGAGAGCCCGCCGCAGGTGTCGCCATCCATGGTTGCGTAGCCGACGGCCGCTTCGGACCGATTGCTGGTGGCCAGCAGCAGCGCGCCGCGCAGGTTGGCCAGCATCCAGACGCTCGGACCCCGCACGCGGGCTTGGATGTTCTGCAGCGCCACGTCGTCCTGCTGCCAGGTCAGCTCACGCCCGATCGCCGCTTCCACCTGGCCGATGTAGGACTGCACCAGGCCGTCGACATCGAGTTCCAGGTGGTCGGCCTGCACGGCGGCGGCCACCGCCGCGGCCGCTTCACGCGTCGTCGTGGAACTGTTCCGCGTCGACTGGTAAGCCGTCGTCAGCAGGAGCGGCACAAGGCTCGATCCGGCCGGCACCTGGTCCAGCCCGGGAATGTAGGACAGCTTCCGCAGGATCGCCTCGCGGCCCACCTCCTGTTCCGCGAAACGAAGGCCGGCCGCGCACAGCAGCGCGACGCCGGTCGAGTCGGCGCCGCCGCTGAGCGAAACGACGAAGCCGCGCGAACGACTCTTGCGCAGGTAGTCGAACAGCCCCAGCGCCACGGCCCGCGTGAACTCCTCCTCCTTCAGCCGCTCGGCATGTTCCCACGAGATATCGACTGCGCCGTGGTCGTGGGCGTCGGCCGCTTCGAACGGCACGGCGCCGCGGTCGCGCGACAACTCCACCTGCGGATAGACGAATGGATGCGACACCTCCGGCTTCTGCTGCCGCACCGTGGTCTGGAAGGAACTGGATCGCGCCCGGGCGACCTGGATCGCGTCGATGTCGACCAGCGCGCTGGTGACCTGCACGTCGCGGTAGCTGAAACGCTGACCGGTCGCCAGCAGCTGGCCGCAACTGGCGATCATCGCGTCGCCATCGTAGATCGCCCGGCCCGCTTCGTTGCCGACCAGGTTGGTGTAGATGTAGGCGACGCAGAAGGCGCGCGAGCCGTCGACCACGAACCGGTGCCGCACCTGGTGCTTGTGGAAGGCGAAGTGGCTGGCGCTCGGGTTCAGCAGCACGTCGACGCCTTCGGAGGCCAGTTGGCG
>JBIIEC010000091.1:0-16063 GCA_044238045.1 Pirellulaceae bacterium
CCGGAAGTCAATGACCATCAGTCGTCCGCCTGGCTTGAGAGCGCGATGGAGCGACGCGAGCGTCTTCTGCGGAAACTCGAAGTGGTGATAGGTGTCGCAGACGAAAGCCAAGTCGACCGACGAATCCGGCAGGCGCGTCGAGTCGGGATCGCAAAGCAGCGTATCGACATTGGGCTGGTCGAGTTCGCGACTGCGGTCTCGGATGTGATCGAGGAATCTCTGCGAGATATCGACGGCGATCACGCGTCCATCCGGGCCGACCTTCGGCGAGAAGAGACGTGTGAACAGTCCCGTGCCGGCGCCGATGTCGGCCACCGTCATTCCCGGCAGCAAGCCGCATGCCTCGACGATCGCTTCGCGCTGCGCGTACACCTCGCGACTCTCGATCTCAAAACGACCCTGGAACTCCTCGACGTTCGGATCGCGGAAGGAGTCATTGATGCCCGGGCGAACGCTGGCTTCCTGGGCGGCGAGTCCAGCAGGCAGGAGAGCCATGGGGAACGAGCCGCAGGCGAGAAGGACGAGGAACAGTCGACGGTGGTGGACCGTGGTCCGGGCAGGCATGGGAGGCATTCCCTGAGGGCAGGCGGGGGCGATCGAACCAGAAGGCATCCGGCGGAAAACGCCGGGCAGAGCAGGCGGGGCAAGACGCCCTCGGTTTTATACCAACCCTGACGCCCTGTCCAATGGGATCAGCGCGGATCGTGGGTGTGCCACTGCGGGCTGTCCTCCAGGGGGCCAGGCGTTGCGCACGCGGGCTCGTTGACAGAGACGCGTCGGGCGTCGAGGGGCTCGCAACGGTGGGCCGTCCTCGGTCGCTCCCACGGCCCGGATGTTCAACGGCTCGAACACGCGAGTGGCAATTCCACGCGAAGAAGGGGACTGTGGCTCTTTCGAGTGATTGCGTCGGATCGGTAGACTGTCCGTTGTTCGTTCGGCGACACTGCACGCCGATGGTTCCTGCATTTGTTTGGAGAGGATGAGCCGATGGTACGACCACTGAGGATCGCCGTTGACGTATGGGCAAGAGGTGCACTGGCCCCGGTGCTGGCCCTGGCACTCGCCCTGGCCAGTTCGAGCACGTTGTCCGCCTATGAGAAGATTCGTTTCTACAAGATGGGCGAGGCGGATCCGGGGGCCGTCGTGGGCGGTGTCGCCCTGATGACGAAGGACTCGCAGAGTTCACCGACCTACATGGACGGTTTCACGGACGGTTCGGACTATGCTCCGTTCACGATGCCGGGCGGGCAGGAGTTCGTGGATCTTTTCGCGCCGAGTGACATGGAGTCGCCTCGCTACGCGGCAGGTCGCCTGACAGGGTTGTCCCTGCAGTTCGGCGGCGACGACTATCTGGAAGGCTTGCCTTACGATCCGCGGCCCAATTCCAAGGGAACCTGGACCGAGGCCGATCCCACGGCGTTCTCCTACACCACCGTCAGCCAGGCGTGGGTGAAGCCCAGTTCCTCGGGCAGCGGCAAACGCCAGGTGCTCTGGACGGTTGGTCCGGAGAACGGCGGCGTGGCGATCACGGCGGATGGCAACTGGGAGATCGTGCATCCGAATCGCACGCTGACTGAAGTTCCCGTGAAGTACGACCAATGGAGCCAGATTGTCATGCGTCGCCATGGGAACGGCGCGATCTTCTACATCGACGGCAAGGTCGCGGGCGAGTCGTCTGGATTCTGGGGAGGAGTCGGCACGCTGACGGTTGGCGCCGGTCTTGGCGGAGCGGATCCCTACCATGGCGTGTTGGACGACTTCAACATCTCGGCGTACCGCGGACCGGGATTCGGATTCGTGGAGGCCGAGGACATCGACTTCTTCACGGCCTTGAAGCTATCGGGCGTGCTGGGGGACGTCGACCAGGACGGCAAGGTGGGCCAGGCCGACTACGGTATCTGGTCCAAAAACTCCGGCTTCGACAACCAGTTCGGGTTCGGTGATCCAACGACGCTGATGCTGGGCGATGTCGACCAGAATGGCCGCATCAACTACTTCGATTTCCAGGTGATTGCCGAGCAGGCGGCGAAGAGCGGAGCGGCGCTGGTGGTCGTGCCGGAGCCGAGCTCCGCTTGCCTGCTGGTCCTGTCGAGCGGCTGCATGATGCTGACGCTTCGTCGCCGCGGACGCCGTTAATCGAACACGATGAGCATACCGAACAAACGAGAGTGATGATAACCATGAGACGCAATTTGATTCGTTGGATGATGGCCGCGCTGGCCCTGGGAGTGTTCGCGGGTCGTGAAGCGAGCGCGGAGGTTCTGTTCGCGGATGATTTTTACTACCAGGAGCCTACGAAGGTGTTGGGGCCCGGCGGCGGCTTCCAGCGACAGGACTACGGCGGCGGCCAAAACGGCGGCACCGGACGATGGGCCGGTCGCTGGACCTCCGTCGGCAACTCGATCATCGTGGGCGCCGACGTCCTGTCGCGGACGGAGGAGTTTCCGGACCTGCAATCGGCCAGCGACCAGCACTGGGCGTTGACGCAGGGTGGCCTGTCCGCGCAGGCGTTGCAGCGGGCAGTGTCCTACGCCGGCGTGCCGGCCGGGCAGACGCTGTACTTCGCAGTCACCACGCGCACGACCTCCGAGGACTCGCTGCCCGCGACGCTGCTGCAGATCAACGCGTCCGGCGTCGACGGACGCCAGATAGGCATCGGCCTCGCCGATGGTGGCTTCCGCGCACAACTGGGCATTGAAGCGGATTCCGACGCCACAAGTACGAGCGACCTGCAGGCGCATCGCCTGGTGGGCAAGCTGGAAATCAACGCCGTGGGGTCGCAAGAGCGGCTGACGGCGTGGCTGGATCCGACCGGCGAGGAGACGGGCGGCGTGAAGCTGCAGTTGGTGGGCGATGTGGTGAATGCCGTCAGCGAACTGAGCGGCGGGCTGCAGTTGCTAGGTGCGCCGCAGCGCGTCTTCTGGGACGATGTCGCCGTGGGCACGTCGTGGCAGGACGTCGCGCGAGTGAACGTGCCACGACTTTCGCTGCAGGTCGATCCCTCCAGCGGCAGCGTCTTGCTTCGCAACGATACCGGCATGAACTTTCCGATGAACTACTACGAGCTGCTCTCGCCATCCGGCGCGCTCGATGTCAACGGCTGGCAGGGGCTCGACGGTGCGGTCGCCGGGGATGGGCCGTGGGTTCGCAACCTGGGAACGCAGAGTGCCAGCCAGCGGCTCGTCGAATCGAACCTGAAGAGCGACACATGGTTGGCGAGCGGCAAGTCGTTCAATCTCGGCAAGGTGTTCGCGACGAACGGAAAGCGTGACCTGGTCGCGCGCGTCGGCACTGCGGATGGACTGCTGAATCTCGTGAACGTCGCCTACGCCACGATTGCCGTTCTGGGCGACTTCAATGGCGACAGCCAGTTGACGAACGTCGATGTGGACCTGTTGACCGTGGCCATCCTGCAGGGGGGCGATCCGAAGGTCTACGACTTGAATGGCGACAACCTGGTCAATGGCCTGGACCATCCGGTCTGGGTGCGGACGCTCAAGAAGACTTGGTATGGCGACGCCAATCTGGATGGCGAGTTCAACACGACCGACTTCGTGCAGGTGTTTCAGGTAGGCGAATACGAAGACTCGCTGGCCGGGAATTCCGGCTGGGCGGAGGGCGACTGGAACGCGGATCGCGATTTCAACAGCGGCGACTTCATCGCGGCTTTCCAGGATGGCGGCTTTGAACAGGGACCGCGGGCCGCCCTGGCGGCAAGCGTTCCCGAACCGTCGGCCGCGTGTCTCGCCGCACTTGCCGCCCTCGGCTGCTTGAGGGCCCGTCGTCGTTCCTGATCTTGATCGCCGTGTTCTTGCCTGATAGCGCGCAGCTTCCCGTGGCTTGCCCGGGGAGCTGCGCCGGTTGTATTCACGATCGCCCATTCCGTCGCGCCGTCGGCTCACCGACTGGTGGGGTTCGCCGCGAGTCCCCTGAAGCTGGCAGATGTACTCAGTTCCTGAGAGCTCAACCATGACCGGTCCATCACGTCAGGCGATACGCCGAGTGCTCCTTCTGCTGATGGGGGTGCTGGCGTTTGCCGGTACCTCGACGGCGCGGGAGGCGGAGATCCGCGTGATGACGTTCAATGTCTGGGGGGCCGATGACACGGCCTCCGGGCGGCGCCTCATCGCCGACGCCATCCTCCAGAGCGGCGCGGACATCGTTGGCTTCCAGGAGATGACCGGTCCGGCGCTGCGATCCATAGCGCAGTCCTTGGGCTACTACTATTATGACCAGGGGATGGGCAGTGAAGCGATCCTCAGCCGATACCGCGTGCTGGATGTGTCGTTGCTGCGATACGGCGTGCAGGTCGAACTGTCACCCGGGCATCCGGCATGGATCTACAACACGCACCTGTACCACGCGCCGTATGGTCCGTACCAATTGAACGGAATCGCCTACAACGGCGGACGTCTCTACGATCCGAACACGGCGGATGGAATCACGCGTGTCATTGCCGACCAGAAGTCGGCGCGCGGCAACGAGGTCAACCAGATCATCCGTTCGCTTGACGCCGCCGGGGCGCTCAAGTCGGGGGATCCTGTGTTCCTGACGGGGGACTTCAACGAGCCGACGCATCTCGATTGGACCGCGCGGGCCCGTGACGCGGGAGTGCATGTGGCCGAAGTCGCTTGGCCGACCTCGGTTGCCGTATCGAATCTCGGGTTTCGCGACTCGTATCGGGAGGTGTTCCCGGACGAGGTGGCGATGCAGGGACGCACGTGGTCTCCCGTCTATCCCGCCACCTACATGAACCCTGGCGACAATCGACAGCAGCAACCGGTGCCGAAGCCGGAGCCGCAGGATCGCATCGACTTCGTCTACTACGCGGGCGCGGAGGTGCAGTCTGTCGGAGCTTGGCGTTCGGGTCCCGTCGGTCGTGACGAGGTGGAGGACTTGGAACTCAGCGGATATCCGTCCGACCACAATGCGGTGACGTCCGCGTTTCGCGTCTCCGGCCTGGAGCAGACGAAGCTTGACTTCCGCGCGCTGGGCGAGGAGAACGCGGTGGTGCCGACGACTTACGGCCAGCGGGCGCTCAGTTCACCGTCGATCGAAGTGCAGTACGCGACCGAGGGTCCGGCCGACCGGCAGTCGGCATGGCGCATCACCAACGGCATCGGCGGAGTACGGGGCGGAGCGGTCCTCTCGCCGGGCAATCTCGCCTACTATGACGGCACCTTGGTATTCGACCTGAAGCTCCAGTCGGTCGATGACGACCACGTGTCGCTGCTGGGCTTCACGCTGCGCGACCGAACGGGCCCGGAGTCGGAGGGCCATCGAGTGCGGTGGGAGGTGCTGGCGGATGGCGAGGCCCTGGATGCCGGAGTGGTACTCGTGCCGGACCAGGGGGCGTCGCAATCGCTCCTGCCACGAGACGGTCTGGAGGGACGCGACGTGACGCTGCGGCTGTGGCCGCTGGCGGGCGTGGCGGATCACCTGATCCTGGACGACGTGGTCTTTCGCCAGGTCACCGTGCCGGAACCCTCGTCGTCGATCCTGCTGGGATCGTCGCTCGCATCGTTGTGGGCGTTTCGGCGTCGCGTTACAACGCACGACGCTGCAAGCCGTTCGCTCTCTCGCCCGTGAACGGTCGCCCATCACCGGCTGCATCGACCTAAATGCCTTCATCGGGAAGCCTGAACCCCTACATCGGGAAAATCGGGTACTCCGTGGGCTCGTAGGGCCGAATGCGATACAGCGATTGCAGGAACGTGGTGAGGTCGATGAGCTGCTGGACGGTCATGACTTGGTTGTAATTGGTCATGGGTGACACGGGCGAGTCACTCTTCCCGGGGGCCGCGGTCTGGTCAGCGCCGGGCACCGCGCGAGCGAGGCGATGCGATGGATTGATGATGGACGTGACCAGTTCGCCGTAGGTCTGGATGCGGGTCACTTCTCCGCCGAGCGGGATCGACATGCGCGGTTTTCCATCGGCGACGGACAGTTGTTCGATCTCCTTGACGATATGGCAGGCATGGCATTCCAGTGTCAGGAACGCCGACTTGCCGGCGTCGACGTTGCCGACCGGCAGCGTGAAGCCCCGCCCGGAGTTTGGTTCCGGCTGGCAGCCGGCCAGGACGGTAACGGCCACCAGGCCAGCCAGGGCCGAGGCAAGAGGGGCTGGCTGCATGATCGTGCGCGGCTCGAGGCGGGGTTTGCGTAGGGACATGACGGCGACTCCCGTGTGGCAGTTGGGAAACCAGGTCCGGTCTCCTTTTCGCCCAGGGGAAAAAAAAGAGACCTGCCTCCATTTTCCCAGGCGATGGAATCCTTCGAGTCGGGGCACGTTTTCACCCGGACTCGCGGGGAAACAGTCCAAATGGGGCGCGACGCGAACATTGTTTCGGGCGGGTTGGACTATTACACTGAAACAGTTCGGACTCCCGCCCGCATCCTCCCTCCGCCTGGTGGTCGCTCGCCCATGTCTCATTTTGTGAATTGCGCGATTCGCGCGTCTCGATGGCTGTCTGGTCGCGAAGGTTTGGGGTCGGCCTGCTTCGCGACGGCTGTCTACGGTTGGCTGCTCTCGTGTGCCGGGACCGTGCAGGCCGAGACGCCGCGTTTCCACCGCGATGTGCGTCCCATCCTGTCGCAGAACTGTGTGCGCTGTCACGGTCCGGATGCGACGGTCCGCAAAGCCGATTTACGATTGGACTCGCAGGAAGGCATCGCGGCCGCCTTTGGCGGTGGGCTGGAGACCAGTGAAGCGTGGCGTCGGATCCTTTCGACCGATGCCGAGGACCGCATGCCTCCGCCGGACTCGCACGAGCAGCTGAAGCCCGCGGAGATCGAGACCCTGCGTGCGTGGGTGGAGTCGGGGGCACCTTGGCAGGGCCACTGGGCGTTCATCCCGCCGGTGAAGGCCGCGGTGCCTGCGGTGACTTGGGAACCGGTGGATGGGACGGAGGCACGATCGAACGCTGCCAACGACTCTATGTCGCTTCATCCGATCGATGCCTTCATCGCGGCGCGGCTTGGGCAGGAAGGCCTCGCGCCGCGGCCCGAGGCCGATCGAGAACGTCTGCTGCGGCGCGTGACGTTCGATTTGACCGGCCTTCCACCCACAATGGAGGAGGTCGATGCTTTCTTGGACGACACGAGTTCCAATGCGTACGAAACGGTGGTCGATCGCCTGCTGGCTTCGCGGCATCATGGCGAGCGGATGGCGGTGGCGTGGCTCGATGCCGCCCGTTATGGCGATACCAGCGTCTTCCACGCCGACGGTCCGCGCGACATGTGGCCGTGGCGCGACTGGGTGATCGAAGCTTTCAACAAGAACATGCCCTACGACCAGTTCACGGTTGAGCAGTTGGCCGGCGACCTGCTGCCGGACGCTGGTCCGTCACAGCGCATCGCCACCGGGTTCAATCGCAACAACGCGACCACGGACGAGGGGGGAGCGATCGACGAGGAGTTTCGCGTCGAATACGCCGTGGATCGCGTGAAGACGACGTCGCTCGTCTGGCTGGGGCTGACGATGGAGTGTGCGCAGTGCCACGACCACAAGTACGATCCGATCTCGCAGCAGGACTACTATCGGTTCTTTGCTTACTTCAACCAAGCGGCCGATCCTGGCATGCAGACGCGCGGCGGCAACCAGGCTCCCGTGGAAAACGTCTTTGACGCGGCGGCTCTTTCCAGCGCCGAAGCGTGGAAGCAGGAATTGGCGCAGCTGGAAGAACGCCTGCGCCAGCGCAAGCAGGAAGCCGAGACGGATTTCGCGGCGTGGGCGACGCGAGCGGCCGCGCCGCTTGCCGGTCAGTCGCCGGTACCGGGCTCGTTGGTGGTCCATCTGCCCTTGGACGAGGCTTCGGGCCAGTCCACGCGGGCAGTCGTCGCGGATGAGTCGCGGACGCTGGCGGCGCAGGGCACCGCGCGCTGGAAACCGGGCCGTGCCGGCTTTGCGTTCCAGTCTGCCGAGGATGCATTCATCGACGCGGGCGATACGGCGAACTTTGAACGATCCGACGCCTTCAGCCTCGCGGCCTGGGTGCGACCCGAGGCCAGCAGCAACGGAGCGTTGCTGGCCCGCATGGACGACGGGAACTCCTTCCGCGGCTACGACCTGTTCCTGCAGGGCAATCGCGTCGCGATGCACCTCGTGCATCAGTGGCCGGGCAACGCCATCAAGGTGCAGGCGAAGTCGCCGCTGAAGCCGGACGAATGGCAGCACGTGGTCGTCACCTATGACGGATCCAGCAAGGCGGCGGGCGTGGCCGTCTATGTGAATGGCGTGCGTCAGGAGTTGGATGCGGAGATCGACCAGCTGAGCGACACGATTCGCACCGACAAGCCGTTGTATGTCGGGCGTCGCAACCCGGGGTCTCCGCTGCGTGCCCTGGTGGACGACGTGCGCGTCCATGCGAAGCGGCTGGACGATGCGGAAGCTTCCGCGCTGGCGTCCGCGCCGCCGCTGGCTGAGTTGCTGGCCAAGCCACTCGACGCGCTGAACGAGGCCGAGCGTGAAACGCTCCGTGATCACTACCTGAACGCGGAGGATGCCGAATATCGGAAGGTGGACGGTGAGATTGTCGCGATGCGGGAACGGATCGCGACGGCGGAGCGACCGGTGAGTACGGTGATGGTGATGCAGGAATTGTCGTCGCCGCGGATGACCTTCATCCTGGATCGTGGGAACTACCATTCGCCGCGGAAGGACGCTTCGGTGCAGCCTGGGACGCCGGCCTCGCTGCCGCCGCTGGCCGAGGATGCGCCGGCCAATCGACTCGGACTGGCTCGCTGGATGGTTCGTCCCGATCATCCCCTGACGGCACGCGTCGCCGTGAATCGTTTCTGGGAGATGCTGATGGGCACGGGGATCGTGCGGTCGGTCGAGGATTTCGGCGCGCAGGGCGAGTCGCCCAGCCACGAGGAACTGCTGGATTGGCTCGCCGTGGACTTTGTCGAGCATGGTTGGGATGTGCGGCGAACGATCAAGCAGATCGTGATGTCGCAGGCGTACCGTCAGGACTCGCGCGTGACGCCGGAACTTGCGGAACGCGATCCCGAGAATCGCCTGTACGCTCGTGGGCCGCGGTTCCGGCTGCAGGGCGAATTCATCCGTGACAGCGCCCTGGCAGCCTCCGGGCTGCTGGTGCCCGTCGTGGGGGGACCCAGCGTCAAGCCGTACCAGCCGCCCGGTCTGTGGGAAGAGGTGAGCATCAGCGGCGATCGCTTCGTGCAGGATCACGGCGAGAAGCTGTACCGACGCAGCATGTACACCTACATCAAGCGATCGGCTCCGCCGCCGACGATGCAGATCTTCGACGCGCCTTCGCGCGAAAAATGCGTGCTCCGCCGGTCGCGCACGAACACGCCCCTCCAGGCACTCGTGACGATGAACGATCCGCAGTTCGTGGAGGCGGCCCGGGTGCTTGCCGAACGGGCGATCAAGCAGTCGTCGACGCTGGAGGACCAGATCCGCTACGCTTACCGGCGAGTGACGGGCTTGCGGCCTTCGGCGGCAACCGTGGAGACGCTGAAGCAGACGTATGAGCAGGAGTATGCGGTGTACCAGGCGGATGCCGAGCGGGCTCGCAAACTGGTGTCGGTCGGCGAGGCGCCTCGTGACGATACGTTGGATCCGGCGCAGCACGCCTCCATGGCGGTCGTCTGCAGCATCCTGCTGAACTTGGATGTGACGTTGACTCGCGGTTGATTGCGGAGGACGGGGACCGATCGCTGGTTCCCCGGGGTGGCTCCTGTCGCCTTGAATCCTGTTTCGGTTCCCTGTCGGCTGCTGGCGGCCGCACTTGTTGAGAGACGGAAGAGAACATGAAGTCGCCTCGCTTGAACCATCGTGACCAGGATGCTTGTTGGCTGGATGGAAGCATTCCGGGAGTGCCACCGGAAGCGTTGGCGGAGCCGCTGCGCGAGCGGGCGCTGCTGACTACGCGACGGCAACTGCTGGCTAGCGCGGCTCGTCCGCTGGGTGCCGCCGCGCTCGCGTCGCTGCTGGGAAACGCCGGCCTGGGCCCCGCGGCGCAGGCGGCCGGCGATGCCCTTAAAGCCGATGCGCAGGGCGGCCTTCCGTCGCTGCCGCACTTTGCGCCGCGGGCCAAGCGAGTCATCTACCTCTTCATGGCCGGCGGTCCGTCGCATATCGATACGTTCGACTACCACCCGAAGGTGCGTGAACTGCACGGCATCGAACTGCCGGCGAGCGTCCGCGGTGACCAGCGGATCACGGGCATGACGTCGGGGCAGAGTTCGTTCAAGGTGGTCGCGCCGATGTTCAAGTTCCATCAGTACGGCAATGCCGGAACCTGGGTCAGCGAACTCTTTCCGCACGTGGCGGGAATCGCCGACGAGATCGCGGTCGTGAAGAGTTTGAACAGCGAGGCGATCAACCACGATCCGGCGATCACTTTTATCAATACCGGCGTGCAGCAGCCCGGCAAGGCCAGTTTCGGATCGTGGGTCAGTTATGGACTGGGCAGCCCGAACCGGAATCTGCCCGCGTACCTGGTGATGATTTCGCACGGGCCTGGACAGCGGCAGGCACTCTACAATCGTCTCTGGGGCAGCGGCTTCCTGCCGACGAGACACCAGGGAGTCAACTTGCGGGCCGGCAGCGATCCGGTGCTGTACCTCAAGGATCCCGAAGGTATCGACCGCGAATCGCGTCGGCGCATGCTCGATCGACTGGCGGCCTTGAATGAGGAGGAGTACCGCGAGTTCGGTGATCCTGAAACACAGACGCGCATCGCGCAGTATGAGATGGCGTTCCGCATGCAGGCATCGGTTCCGGCGATCATGGATCTGTCCCATGAATCGACCGCGACATTGGATCTTTACGGACCCGAGGTGCAGACGCCCGGTTCGTTCGCGCGGAACTGCCTGATCGCGCGCCGGTTGGCCGAGCAGGGAGTGCCTTTCATCCAGCTGTTCCACGAGGGATGGGACCAGCACGGCGACCTGCCCAGGAATATCCGTGGCCAGTGCCAAGGCGTGGACCAGCCGGCTGCCGCCCTGGTGAAGGACCTCAAGCAGCGCGGCCTGCTGGATGACACGCTGGTGGTCTGGGGCGGCGAGTTCGGCCGCACGATCTACTCGCAGGGCGATCTCACGCCTAACAACTACGGACGCGACCACCATGGACGCTGCTTCACCGTCTGGATGGCGGGGGGCGGAATCCGCGGCGGCGTGGAATATGGCAGGACCGACGACTTCTCCTACAACATCGTGGAGAATCCCGTGCATATTCGCGACTTCAACGCCACGCTGATGCACTGCCTGGGGATCGACCACAACCGCCTGACATTCCGTTACCAGGGGTTGGAGCAGCGTCTGACCGGAGTCGAGCCCGCGCGTATCGTCTCGGAGATCCTGGTCTAGCCAACGACGAGTGGACCCGTCCGGCGTGTGCGGGGCGGCGCGAACGTGGAGCCTCCGGAAGGGCCGGGCGCCGGGACGCTCGGAGCGTGACCCATGCCGATCAATCTACCGACGAGCGGCCCGCTGTTTTCCTGCATCGTTCGGGATCGTTTTCGGTGGCTGGCCCGCTGGTTGCCGATGCTGCTGGGATTGGTGTCGCTCGTCGACTGCTCCGCTGCCGACCGTGGTGGGGAGTCGTTGACGTTTGAGCGCGACGTGCGGCCGATCCTGAAGGCCATGTGCTTTCACTGCCATGGTGAGCAGGCCGAGAAGGAAGGCTCGCTCGACATGCGCTTGGTTCGTCTGATGCAGGCGGGCGGCGAGTCGGGAGCGGCTTTGAAGGCAGGGCACGCCGAGGGCAGCCTGCTGTGGAGGCGCATCGCGGCCGACGAAATGCCGCCCGGTCCGAAGAAGCTTACGCCCGAACAGAAGTCCAGCATTCGCGTGTGGATTGAACAGGGCGCGACGACGGCGCGGCCCGAGCCGGCGAATGTCGAGGACGCGCGCTTCACCTTGGAGGAAACCTCGCACTGGGCCTTCCAGCCGGTGCGCCGTCCACCGTTGCCGCAGCCCGACGGGTACGAACTGCTGACGCCCGTCGATCATTTCATCGCGGATCGCCTCCAGCGCGAACAGCTGCCGTTCTCACCCAGCGTGGATCGTCGTCAGTTCCTCCGCCGCGTGTCGCTGGATCTTACCGGTCTACCGCCCACGGTGGAGGAAGTGCGCGCGTTCCTCGAGGACAGCTCCCCCGATGCCGAGACGCGCCTGGTGGATCGTCTGCTGACGTCCCCTCAGTTTGGCGTGCGCTGGGGGCGGCACTGGCTGGACGTCGCCGGATACTCGGAATCCGATGGCGGACCGGAAAGGGATATTGAACGGCCGTTTGCGTGGCGTTACCGCGACTATGTGGTCGACGCATTCAATCAGGACAAGCCCGTGGATGAGTTCTTTCGCGAGCAGTTGGCGGGCGACGAGATGGTGACCGCTCCAATCGACCCGTACAACGCGCGCCAGCGTGAACTGTTGGCGGCTACCGGGTTCCTGCGCATGGCGCCGGATCCGACGCAGGCGAGCAACTCCCTGGCCGATCGAAACCTGGCCGTGGCGGAGTCGATCAAGGTCGTTGGTTCGGCGGTGCTGGGACTGACGGTTGGATGCGCGCAGTGCCACGACCACAAGTATGATCCGATCGCGATCCAGGACTACTATGCGTTCCGCGCGATCTTCGATCCCGCCTTTCCGCTCCAGCAGTGGCAGACTCCCGCCGAACGCCTCGTGGACATGACGACGGCGGAATTGCGGGCGGAGATCGACGCCATCGAGGCGCGGGCGCGTGCCCTGGAAGACGATCTCAACCAGCGTCGTAACGCGGCCTGCCAGCAGATCCAGGACCGCAAACTGGCGGACGTGCCGGAGTCGGATCGTGAGGCGGTGAAGGCCGCGGTGCTGTCCGCCGATAGCGACCTGACGGCCGAGCAGCGCGGGCTGCTCGATCGTTATCCCATGGTGCGGCCGGTGGGGACGATCCTGGGGCTGCTGGTCGAGTATGACATGGCGACCTATCGGGCGTTCGAGAAGGAGCAGAACGCGATTGCCGACATCCGCGCCACCAAGCCGGCGTTGACGATGGTGATGGTGACGCGCGAGCGGCCGGGGGTGGTGCCGGAGAGCCGTGTGTTCTTTCGAGGCGATCCCGAGAGTCCCGGTCAACCGGTGGCTCCCGCCGAACTGGCCGTCTTGCGGCATGTGGCGCAACGGCCCGAGGTCGCCCCCGACGATACGGGACTGCCGACCACCGGTCGGCGATTGACCTACGCGCGGCAGCTTACCGATGGCCAGCATCCGTTGACGGCGCGCGTCTTTGTGAATCGCCTCTGGTACCACCACATGGGCCGAGGGCTGGTGGCGTCCGCGGGCGACCTGGGATTGAACGGCGAAGCACCGACGCATCCGGAACTGCTGGACTGGCTGGCCGATGATTTCGTGCGGCATGGCTGGGACGCGAAGCGGTTGCATCGCCTGATCGTCCTTTCACGCACTTACCGCCAGTCGTCGCGTCGTTCGCCGGAACTGGATGCGCGCGATCCGGAAAATCGCTGGTGGGCGCGGATGAACGTGCGTCGCCTGGAAGCGGAAGTGCTCCGCGACTCGCTGTTTCGCGTGGCCGATCGGCTGGACCTGCGACTGGGGGGCGAAAGCCTGCCCGTCACGCAGGATGCGGAGGGCAAGGCCGTCCTTGGACGCCCCAAGGTGCGCGATGGGCTGCTGGCCGGAGTGGAGCCAGGCGGCGCGGAGGGAGTGCGGCGGAGCCTCTATGTGCAGGTGCGCCGTTCGCTGCCGTTGGATGTGCTGGCGACCTTTGACCAGCCGGTGATGTCCCCCAACTGCCACGCGCGACCCCAGGCGACCGTGGCCACCCAGGCGCTGTGGTTCCTCAACGACCCCGAAAGCGTGCGAGCCGCGGACGAACTGGCCGCGCAGTTGTTGCGCGATACGCCCGACGACGAAACCGCCCGCCTCCGCGTGCTGTACGAACGCCTCTTCGCCGAGCCGCCTTCGGAAGAGGAACTGCGACGATGCGCGGAGTACTTAACGCAGCAGTCGGCGGAAGTGCGGAACGACGCCGACCCGGACTGGCGGAAGACGCTGGAGGCGGACCCGGCGGCGGCGACGCGACGGGCACTGGCGACGCTGTGCCAGATCCTCATGGCCTCGAATCGGTTCCTCTATACTCCCTAGCAACCTCCGCGCCACGGCAGCCTTCCTCTCGCATCAGCCTCCAAGCACACAGCCTGCAGACCTTTTCGTTCCCCTTCGACCTTCCGGTACGGGACGGCAACCATGCTCTGTTCACGACGACATTTCCTGCATGGCTCGGCGTTTCAGCTCAGCGGCCTGGCAACGGCCTGGCTGCTGGGACAGGACGGGCTGCTGGCCGCCGAATCGACTTCCGCGCCCGTCAAGCCGGAACTGGAGCCGCAGACGTACGATCTGTCGGTGAAACCGCCGCACCATCGGCCGCGCGCGCGGGCGATGATCTCGATGTACATGCTGGGCGGACCGAGCCAGATCGACCTGTTCGATCCGAAGCCGGAGTTGATGAAGCGGAACGGCGAGGACTATCCGGGTGACTTGAAGTGGGACAATGCCGCTCAGGCGAGTCGCGAGATCATGGGACCGGCCTGGAAGTTTCGCCGCCACGGGCAGTGCGGGATGGAGCTTTCGGAACTGGTGCCGCACCTGGGTTCGATCGCGGACGAGGTGACATTGATCCGTTCGATGCACACGGGCGTGAATAATCACTTGCCGTCGAACTACGCGCTGAACACGGGTGCCGCCGTGGGGGGCCGCGCATCGCTGGGCAGCTGGCTGCTGCATGCGCTGGGCAGTGAGACCGAGGAGTTGCCGGCCTATGTCGCGCTGACCGATCCCCGCGGCCTGCCCTTGATCGGCTCGGAAAACTGGACGCATGGCGGCCTGCCTTCGATCTACCAGGGGACGATGGTGCGGCCGACGGAGCCGCGGATCTTCAACCTGGAAGCTCCCCGCACGCTGCGAGGCTTCATCCAGCAGCGGCAACTGGCGTTCCTGAAGCAGGCGAACGAGGAGCATCTGGATCGCTATCCGGGCGAGCGGGAGCTGGAAGCGCGGATGGCGAGCTACCAGCTGGCGGCGCGCATGCAGCATGCAGCGCGAGAGGCGTTCGACATCTCGGGCGAGACGGCGGCGACCTTGCGGATGTATGGCGTCGACCAGCCGCGCACACGCGACTACGGGACTCGCTGCCTGATCGCGAGGCGACTGGTCGAACGCGGCGTGCGTTTCGTGCAGATCCTCTGCCACGGCCAGGTGTGGGACCACCACGGAGCGATCCTGACGGCGCTGCCCGAGCGATGTGGTGAGATCGACCAGCCGGCGGCGGCGCTGGTCCGCGACTTGCAGCAGCGGGGCCTGCTGGATTCGACGCTCGTGCACTGGGGCGGCGAGATGGGGCGACTGCCGGTGATCCAGTTCCGCGATGGCGTGACGGCCCGCGACCAAGTAGGTCGCGACCACAATACCTATGGCTTCAGCATGTGGGTCGCCGGTGCGGGATTACGCCGCGGCCATGCGCACGGCAGCACCGATGAGTTTTCGCATCATGCCGTCGAGGGGATCGTGAACCACTACGATTGGCTGGCGACGGTCCTGCACCTGTTCGGACTGGACCATGAGCGGATGAAGTTCCGCGTGGGTCCGCGCGAAATCAGCCTGGTGGAGACACCGGGCGCGCGGGTGGTCCATGAACTGCTGGCCTGAGCGGTTCGAGCCTCGCGCCGCGGGGTGCGACGCGAGGCGTTGGTGACGAGCGTGCGTCAGCGGGAGTTACCGCGTGGGCAGGTGGTAGCCTTCGGCGTTCACGCGGATGCGGTAGACGCTCTTGCCGGCGGTGATGTAGAGCAGGTTGGCATCCTTGCCGCGGCCGAAGCCGACGTTGGTCGGCAGTTCGGTGGGCAGGTAGGCGAGTTCCTTGCCCTCGGGCGAGTAGACGATGATCCCAAATCGCTCCTCCGCTCGGACGGCCACCCACAGGTTGCCTTCCTTGTCGCAGACGAGTCCATCGGGTCCGTCGGACTTGCCGTAGTCGACGAGCACTTTGCGGAAGGTGGCGGAGCCGTCATCCTTGAGGTCGTAGGCCATC
>JBIIEC010000460.1:0-4610 GCA_044238045.1 Pirellulaceae bacterium
GCGCCCAGGCCGTACATCCCCACGCCCAGCACCAGCGGAGCCACATAGTCATAGCGGTCGATCCAGACGAGCTCCGGAAAACGCGTGAAGTCCTTCACGCCTGCAAGGCCCTTGTTGAAATTATCGTGCCGCATGAACCAGCCCATGTGGCTCCACCAGAATCCGTGGACGTGCGGGGAATGCACATCGCCGTCAGTATCGGAGTGGCGATGGTGATCCCGATGATGGGCAGCCCACCAGAGCGGACCACGCTGGCCCGCCGCGCCGCCCAGGAACGCTCCCACGAACTGGAACCACCGCGAAGTCTTGAACGCGCGGTGGGAGAAGTAACGATGGTAAAAAGCCGTCAATCCGAAGACGCGCGCGAAGAACGTGACCAGAGTCACTCCCACGGCAACCCAACTGATCCCCACCGCCAAGACCGACAGGCAGGCAAGATGAAGGGCAATGAAGGGAGCCACTCGCACCCAATCGGAGGCGGCGAGGCGAGCTTTGGGGGCGATCGCGGTCGACGAAGGCTGATGCACGAGTCCGTTCCTGAGTTCCCGGTGTTCGACTGTCGCAGGAAGAGGTTCTCGCGGTCATCCGGAGTCACGTAACGCGAAGGCGCGAGCCGCTCGACTACCGGATTTCAATTCCCGGGGGCTGTGGTCACCCAGCCCGAGAAAACCTTCTTCCAGACTCTTTCCGACCCCAGAATAACGCCTGCGCACAGCGGTCGCCACCCCGCGAAGGGCAAGCCACTGGCCGCCTGACCGCCCGGCCGATCGACCGTCTGACCGCAAGGCCTGCTCGATCGGAAAACCTGTCCACGGGAAACCGAAGGCTACTTCCAGCGATAGACCGTCAGGTTCTTCAAGTCCCGGACGAACAGCTGGTTTCCGTCGTTCCCCAGATGGGCCCAAGCCGACTCGGAGCTGATCTTCCGCTGGCTCAGCAGGTCGAACTTCTCCGGATTGGCCCGGATCATCAGAAGTTCGCCTCGCTCATCCAGGGCGAGGATACGGTCGCCCTGGGCCACCATGCTCCAGTATTCGCCGAACGGTTGCGTCGTCCACTTCACCTCGCCCGTCTCCGCCTCGATGCAGGTGAATCGGCGATTGCGGAGATGAAGGTAGATATACCCGTCGATGAGGACGGGAGAGGACATGTAGCCTTGCAGCTTGTTCTCCCATTTCTGCTGCACGGACATCTTGCCGTCAGCCTGCGTGAGTTCGTAGGTCCACGCCTTGCCGCCATAGCTGCTCGTGAACAGCCGATCGCTCCAGATCGTCGGCGTCAAGATGTTCATGCCGCGGAAAGCTTCAACTACCTGCGACCAGATCTCGGAGCCATCCTCAAGCGACACGCCGGCCAGTTTCTCGCGCGTCTGCACAACCAGTTGGCGCTTCCCCCGAATGGTTGCGATCACGGGCGACGAGAACGCGCTGTTCCCCATGCCACCTCCGTCGGAGAGCGACGACCAGAGCACCTCGCCCGTGCGCTTGTTCAACTTCATCACGGCGGCGCCGGCCTGCACATAGATCTCCTCGCCATCCACCAACGGCGACGAGACGAATCCGAAGGACGGCAGCGGCGACTTGAACTTCTCCACGAAGTCCAGCTGCCAGACAATTTCCCCCGACTTGGCGTCGAGGGCCACGAGCACATCGCGGATGCCGGCCACATACAGTCGTTCACCATCGCAGGCCGGCGTGGCACGAATCCAGCTGCCATTCGACCGTGCGAAGAACGGCACCTTCATGGCGCCCTTCCAGCTACGCTCCCAAAGCAGCTTCCCCGAGTTGCGGTCGTAGGCGGTGACTCGTTCAGACTCCTCGTCCACCGTCTCCGTCGTGAAGATCATGTCGCCATGCACGATCGGCCCCGAGTAGCTGGGTTGCAGCGGCACGGTCCACACCTGCTCCAGATGTTCTTCGCCCACTCCCTCGGCCCACGGCGCGGCGGTCGACCTTCCGTCGCGTGTCGCGCCCCGCCACTGGTTCCAGACGGCCGACGGCTCCTCCGAACTGGCGACCTGAGCGTCTGCCGCCCCGACGCTGCGCGCCGCGAGGAAGTTCCATCCGAGTGCGACAAGCAGGGCCAAACCAACGTAAGGGCGACGACTCATGGCGTCTGGTCTCCAAGTTTTCGATGCAAACTTCGCGAAGTTTTCCGAACCTTTGCCATCGGTTGCTCCCCGCGGGCGAGGCTTCGATGCCGCGCATCCCTCGGTCGCGTCTGCGTTTCCCGCCCCGCTTCCGAGGCACGACCGCGTCGACGATCCTTTGCAACTGACCGTCTTGAACCGTTCTCAGCCCGCTGGTTTAACGGCAAATCCTCTCGCGTTACCCGCCGCCCACTTGCGGAGCGACCTGACCCGCAGGCCGGTCCCCGCCGAAATTGCCGCGACAGCGTTAAGGTGCCGGAACCGTAGCGGTTTAGCTCGTTGGCGTTGGCAGGCGACTGGATTCGGGAAGGGAGCAGAGTCATGCGGATTTTGATTTCGGGGATTACGGGGCTGGTGGGTTCTTCGCTGGCGGCCGAGGCGCAGCGGCAGGGCCACGAAGTTTGCGGGCTTTCCCGATCCTCCCGGGCTCCCAATCACATCCTCTGGAACCCTGATCGGGGCGAGTTGGACGCTGGGCAACTGGAGGGCTTTGACGCGGTCGTTCACCTGGCCGGTGACAACATCTCGGAAGGTCGCTGGACGGAGGCCAAGAAGAAGCGGATCCGCGACAGCCGCGTGAACTCCACTGAGTTGCTGGCCAGCAAGCTGGCGGGGCTTCAGGCGAAGCCGCGAGTTTTCGTGTCGGCGTCGGCCATCGGTTTCTACGGCGATCAGGCCGACAAGCCGCTCGACGAACAGTCATCGGCAGGAACGATCTTCCTGTCGGGGGTCTGCAACGACTGGGAGCAGGCGACGCGGCCGGCCTGGGAGTCGATGCGAGTGGTACAGACCCGCATCGGCGTGGTGCTGACGCCGAAGGGCGGAGCGTTAGCGAAGATGCTGACGCCCTTTCGCATGGGGGCGGGCGGCATCATCGGCTCCGGTCGGCAGTACATGAGTTGGGTGGCACTGCCCGACGTGGTCGGCGGACTGCTGCACGCAGTCCAAACGGACAGCCTGCATGGTGTGGTCAACTTGGTATCACCGCAGCCGGTGACGAACTACGAGTTTACCAAGACGCTGGGCAAGGTACTGCATCGCCCCACGATCTTCCCGATGCCTGCCTTCGCGGCGAGGCTCGCCTTCGGCCAGATGGCCGACGAACTGTTGCTGGCCAGCGCCCGCGTGCTCCCCCGCAAGCTCGAGGCCTCGCACTACGCCTTCCAGATGCCCCAGTTGGAGAGTGCCCTGCGGCAACTGCTGGCCACCTGATCTCTTCACCCGTCCGCGGCCGCATCGCAATCGCCTCGACACCCGGGCAGGATTCGTTCTTCGAGCATCCATTCTGCCGCCTGGGACGATCGCGAAGGCTGCGCGGAGTCTTCCTGCGTTGCGCGAGTCACAGGCGGTCCGCGGCGATCCATCCGACGGGTTCATCTGCTATCCTCTGGGGAGTTCGGGCCGTCGAACTGCGATGGCCCCGAGTTGGCTTACACCTGCACCCGTACCCCCGGAGGCCTCGTTCATGCTCTCCTCGAGTGCCCTGCCCGCCTGGGTAGCTCGCTTCAGCGCCGTTCTGGCGCTGCTGACCCTGGCATCCCTGGCCTTTGCCGAAGATTCATCGCCTGCGCCGCGACTCCGGTCTTTCGAGTTTACCTACGGTGCGACGATCAACGGCCTTCCTCCGCAAGCCGTCGCGCGCATCTGGCTGCCGGTCCCGCGAACCGACTACGAACAGACGGTGGAGTTTGTGGAGGCTCGCACACCGTCCCGGCCGCAGTTTACGGTCGAGCAGCGTTTTCACAACCGAACGCTGTACTTGGAGGCCCGGGCCAACGATCGCGGCGAGATTCCCGTCGACATTGTCTACCGGATCACCCGCAGTGAACTGCTGCTCTCCCGTGCGGAGGCCGCCGGGAAGATGTCGATGGAGCCGTACCTCGTCTCCTCGCGCATGGTCCCCGGGGATGGTTCGATCCTGAAGAAGCTGACGGCCGATGGACTGCTTGAGGGGGACGGCCTGCCGCGCGCTCGCGCCCTCTACAACCGCGTGGACGAGTTGATGAAGTACGACAAGCCCAACGGCCAGCCGTGGGGA
This sequence comes from Pirellulaceae bacterium, assembly GCA_044238045.1. Taxonomy (GTDB): domain Bacteria; phylum Planctomycetota; class Planctomycetia; order Pirellulales; family Pirellulaceae; genus CAZUJM01. The sequence goes on from JBIIEC010000460.1 coordinate 4,188, forward strand.
CGCGGCGACGCGACCTGGGCCTGCGACTCGCGTTACGGCAACTGCACGGACTTCCATAGCGTCTTCCTGGGAGCGTGCCGCGACCTGGGCATCCCGGCCCGCTTCGAGATGGGATTCCCGATCCCCGAACAACGCGGCGCCGGCAAGGTCGACGGATACCACTGCTGGGCCAAGTTCGTCAACGATGGCCGCTGGATTCCGGTCGACATCTCGGAAGCTGACAAGAATCCGTCACTCAAGGACTACTACTTTGGGAACCTGACCGCGAATCGCGTCAAGTTCACCGAAGGTCGTGACCTGGAACTGGTCCCTGCTCCCGCGAACGGCCCCGTGAACTTCCTGGTCTATCCGTATACCGAAGTCGACGGGAAGCCCCACACGCAGTTCGAGAAGCGATTCAGCTACCGCGACCTGTAGCCGTGA
>JBIIEC010000092.1:0-15967 GCA_044238045.1 Pirellulaceae bacterium
CGTTGATGGCGAGCACGAAGTCGTCGAGCGGCACGGAGCCCAGGCTGTCCGGGAAGGCGTGCTGTGCGAGCGGAAACGCATGCGTCCAGAAGGCGCGGCTGCGGCCGACCTGGTTCTCCCACAATCGGGACTGCGACTCGTGGATGCCGAGCGACACGTACTGGCCCGTCGGCAGGCCATACTGATCGGGTCGCCGCCCCTGTTCGTACATCCCATGGCCCGCTTCGTGCAGGATCCCGAAGAACGCCGAGGGGAAGAATCGCTCGTCGTAGCGAGTCGTGATGCGGCAGTCGTGCGGGCCCATCTCGGTGCAGAACGGATGGTGGGTGATGTCCAGGCGTCCGCGCTGGAAATCGAACCCCAGGGCCGCTGCCATCTCCTGGCCGAAGCGGGCTTGGACCGACTGCGGATAGTGGCGATTCAGCAGATCGCGAGGCACGCCACGATCGCGGCCGAGCACTTCCTGCACGAGCGGCACCAGCTCCGCCCGCAGGCCCTCCATCGTCGCCGCCACGTCGCGTGTGCGAGCATCCGGTTCATACTCATCCAGCAGTGCGTCGTACGGGCAGTCGGCATAGCCCCAGCACGCCGCCTGCTCGCGTTTCAGCCGGACGATGGCCTCCAGACTCGGCGCCAGTTTCGCGAAGTCGTTCGCCTTCCGCGCCTCCACCCAGACCTGCTGCCCCGTCACGCTCTGCCGCGCCAACTCCTCCACCAGCCGCGACGGCAGCTTCACGTGTCGATCGTAGTCCCGACGCGCGCGGCGGATCACCGTGGCCACGTCGCTCGCCGGTTCAGCCAGGCCCGGATGGTCGGCCAGCGAGTCCAGCCATTCCCCAATCCGCCGGTCGGTGCGGCAGTCGTGCGTCAGTGACGTCACGGTGGCAATCTGCTCGGCCCGGTACTCGCCCGCCTGCGACGGCATGTAGGTTCGTTCGTCCCAGTTCAGCAGCGAATTGATGGACTCCAGCTGAGCCGCCTTGCGGAGTTGCTGGCAGAGGGCTTCGAACGTCTGGTCGTGCGTGGTCATGCGGGTGCTCCAGGCGGGTCGAGCGTGGCGGTCCCCCACGAAACGGCTCGCCCTGCCGATCGGCAATGCGTCCACTGGGGAGAGACAATTGAATTCGTCAGGTCGTCGTGTTCTATTGAGCGAAACGTGACGGCAGTACCTTATGAGGGCAGGAGTGGGTCCTATGGATGATCGCGGGTATGCGGACAAACCGATGCGTCGATTGCTCTCCCGACTGACAATTCGTGGAAGGTCGCTGCTGTGTCTTGTCGCGTCGATGATCGTGTCCGTGCCGCTGGAGGCCGAGGAGGCTCGTACGTGGACCGACATCACGGGCAAGCACAAGACGCTGGCCGAGTATGTCTCGTTCGCCGAGGGCGTGGTGACGCTGCGCAAGCCGGGCACCGAAAAGACGCTGAAGATGCCGCTGGACCGCCTGAGCCTTGAAGACCAGCAGCATGTCCGCGAACTGCAGGAACAGGAGGCCGCGGAGGCCCCCTCAAACCAGGCCCCGCCCGCCTCGGAGGGCGACGAACGGCCCGCCGCAACGCCGCGGCCGCGCGGGGCCTCCACCGGCAACGTCGTCAATTCGGTCCGCGACGCCGTGCTCCGCACCGACACCAAGAACAACATGAAGCAACTGGCCCTGGGGCTGCTCGTCTACGAAAGCACGTATCAAAAGTTTCCCAAGGCGGCTGCGTTCCAGACCGCCGACGGCAAGCCGGGACTCAGTTGGCGCGTGGCGATCCTTCCCTTCATCGAAGAACAGGCCTTGTTCGACCAGTTTCGCAAGAACGAACCATGGGACAGCCCGCATAATCGGCAACTAATCGCGAAGATGCCCTCCGCGTTTGCGTCGCCGGGAGCGAGGGTCGAGAAGGGTTACACGAACTACCTTGCCGTCGTCGGCCCCAATACGATCCTCTGCAACGGTCGACGTGGCAGCACCACGCAGGACATTCTCGACGGGACTGCCCGCACGATCATGTTCGTCGAAGTCGACGACGGGGCGGCGGTGCCGTGGACCAAGCCTGACGACCTCGCCCTGGATCCAAAGCAGACCATACCAAACCTCGGGCAACTCTGGTCCGGACAATTCCACGCAGCCTTCGGCGATGGCGCGGTCCGTGCTCTCACGCTGGATGTCGATCACGCGGCCATTCATGCCGCGTTCACACGCGACGGCAGAGAGAGCCTGAAGCTCGACGAATGAGAACCGGACCCGATCGCCGTGCGATCGAATTCCCCGAGCGGGCCATCGAAACGACTCCCGCCTGATGCAGCACTCGCTGCTGGTCACGCTTCCCTGCGCTAGCGGCCGCGGTCTCTATCCGAGCGCCGCGTCCGTCGCGGCGGTGCCTGCTCCATCACGGCGACGCGCATCTTCCTCGCGCAGGAACGCCGCCATCGCCAACTCCCAGCGGCTTGGCCCGCTCGCTGGCGGCCCAGCATGCGGCGGCTTGGCGTTCGACACATAGCCGCCCTGCTGGAACACGAAGACGAAGTCGGACGAGCTGAATTCAGCGTCACCGTTCCAGTCGCCGGTGAGCCAGACCGAGTTGCGGGGCACTCCATCCTCGTATTCGCCTGCCTGGAAGACCAGCACGAGATCGCTAGAGTTGAAGATGCCGTTCAAGTTGACATCGCCATACTCGGTCTTCAGCACGGAACGGACCAGGTAGTCGACGTCCGCGCGGTCGACCTTGCCATCGAGGTTCAGATCGAGGCGTGGTTCGGTGTTTTGCGAGCGAAGGGCGGCGTACAGATAGTCGATGTCGCGCGTGTCGACCAGTCCATCGCGATTCAAGTCGTACGGGTCGAAGGTTTCCAGGACCAGCCGCGCGGCGGCATACTGGTGCTCGTGCGTGCCGACGATCACGACCTGTCCGTCGCCTTGCGAGAGCAGCGCGGCGGCCTGTTCGTGGCCACCGAAGTCCAGCACGAGGTGTCCCTGCTGTCCAAAGTCCTCGGCCAACGCTCCATCGGTATGGAAGGCGGAAAGCACCCAGTCGGACGACTGCCCCTGTTCCAACTCCGGCCCACGCAACGTGCTGGCCACCAGCACGGTCCCGTCGCGCAGCACGGCTACACCCGCCGCCTCCTGCTCCTCCAAGACACCTTCGACCGCTCCATCGCGAGTCGGCGGGGCGACGACCACGCGGCCGTTGCTGCCGAAGCCGCCGTCCAGGACTCCATTGGCGGTGAGGCGCGCAACGGTCAGTCGCGGGTACAAGTCCACGAGCGTCAGGCCGGCGACAACGACACGCTGCTGCGGGTCGACCGTCAAGGCGAGCAGTCGATCGGTGGGACCGCCGAAGTCGAATCGCAGGATGCCCGAGGTGCCGAACGTCGCATCGAGCTGTCCGTTGGGCAGGAATCGCACGACGACCGAATGCCCCTGCGATTCACCGGCGACGAGCACACGATGGTCGGGCAACACATGCATCGCGTGGGGCAGGTCCAGGGTTCCGCCCAGATCCAGCACCACGCGCCCGTTGGTGCCGAAACTGGCGTCGGGGGTTCCATTGGCTGTGAGGCGGAGGAGCCCCAGGTCGTACTGGCCGGTCGCCGTCTGGAGGACATGGGTGGCGACGGTGATCGCATCGTTGTCGTGCGTCTGGATGGCCACGGCCGACATGCGAGTATTTTCGGGTGCGGCCACGAACACACGACCGTCGCTGGCCCCGTCACTCGCGCCGAACGCAAGGTCGCGTTGTCCGTCAGGCAAATAACGTACGACCGCCACGCCGCCGCCATCACCGCGGGACACCACGGCCAACAGTCGGTCACTCGACTGCAGGGCGACACCCTGGCCGAGCACGGAGGGCGCGTCCCAGGATTCGAGCACCAGGCCCTCCGCGCCGAAACCGGGAACGAGCTGCCCGGCCGCATTGTAACGAGCCACCGCCGCAACGGACGGAGAGAGCAGGCCGTCGTCGTAGCCAGTGCCCACGATGACAAGCTCGCCGCTCGGAGTGCCTACCGCGCCCGCCGCCATCGCCTCGCGCATTCCCCCTCCGGCTGCCGGAATGCCCGTCATCAGGATGCCGCCCACTCCAAAACCGGAGTCCAGTGGAGGCGCCACATCGGCATCCAGGATATCAACCCCCAGGGAAGCCTGCAGGTCCTGAAAGCGAGGATCCGCGCTGCGACCGACATGCAGTACGGAGGCGGGGACCGTTCCTGTCGCCTGATGGTCGCGTGGCGCGCGCAACAGCACCTGCTGCGGAACATTCCAGGTCTCCGCCGTGAAGACCAGGCGACTTGGATTCACTTCCAGCGACGGGCTCGCTTCAAGCACAATCTCCACCGATGCCAGCGGCTGACTGGAAAGTGTCACTGTATAGGACTCGCCGTTTCCATCCTCCGCGAGCTGAAACGGAAACGCGGGCGTCTGCAAACCGAGGCTGCCCGGATCAGCTGGCTTCGGCGCATAACGCGCGAAGTAGGCCGCCGGAAAGAAGCTCTCCAGCGCCGGGGCCTGCTCGGCCGGATCCACCGCCAGCGTGCCCCGAAAAGTTCCCACCGCCAGCAGGTTGCCCAGCGAGTCGACCAGCAGTTCGTGCGCACGGGCGCCCGCCAGCAAACTCGACGGCAGCTCGACGCCGTGCCCCTCCAGCATCGTCACTGCGGCCGGCCCCACCGACGGCGCGACATAGACCAGCTCACCGTCCAGGCTGCGGCGAATCGCCGTGCCACGCGCAGCCTGCCCCGCCGCGCCGCCACTCAAACGCGTGGCCCACACCGTGTCGCCCTTGCCGCTGAGCTTCCAGGCGAAACCGTCCGTCAAACCCAGGCTCTGCCAAGGCAGCTGGTCCAGGTTCGGATCGGGCATCGCCGAGCCCGCGAAGGCTCCCGCCACATAGACCGACTCCTCCGCATCCGCGTCGAGATCCCACACGCCCTCCAGCATCTCACCGCCTGAACTGGTCAGCGTACGCGTCCAGACATGCTGGCCGCCAACACCCAGCTTCCAGACGAAACCGTCGGTTGCCCCATCGCTGGTCCAGTTCTCCTCACCCGGCCCGGGATCGAAGTCGACCGTTGCCGCGAAGCGACCACCGACCAGCAGATTGCCCGCGCCGTCGCGCGCCAGGGCCCGCACCTCCTCCAATCCCGTGCCGCCCACCGACTGCGCCCAAACCAATTGTCCGTCGGCATCAAGCTGCACCAGACCGATGTCCGACAAGCCCGCGCTGACCAGATTTCGCTCGCCCGCGCCTGGATCGGCGTCGACCGTTCCCGCGAAAGACCAACCGACGGTCGCCGTGCCCTCGGGAGCCGCCACGAGATCGCCCATCCCGGCGTCGATCTCGTCGAGGTCCCAGGTGTGCACCCAAGCCAACTGGCCGTCCGGACGGTACTTCGCCAAGAACGTATCGCGCGAATCACTGGCCGTGCGCAGCACCTGCTCGACGCCCGGATCGAAGTCGACGGTCTGCTCGAACGTACCCAGCACCAGCACCTGGCCCAGCCCATCGGCCGCGATGCGCGTCACCGTGTCCTGGCCGCCAGAGCCCAGCGAGTGCGCCCAGAGCGTGCGTCCGAACGAATCGTTCTTGAGCAGATAGATGTCCGACTTACCCTGGCTGGTGAGCGACCGCAGGACGCCGCTGGCGCCTGACTCGTCCGAACCCACATCCGCCGTCCCCGTGAAGCTGCCGGCAAGAAACGTCTGGCCAGCGACATCGAATGCCGCAGTGGGCGGGGCCGCCTCGAGCGTCGGGGAACGCATGGCGAAGCCGAGCGAGTACCCGTCGAGTGCCTGACGTGGCTCAAGCGTCTCCAGACTCGATGCGTGGATTCGCGCGCGCAGTGCGTGTCGATGCCGCCGTCGCGCCGTTCGCGGGGGTGGTTGGAGCATGGGCAGAAACGTCCTGTTCGTGTACCGGGAGACCACATGCTTCCCGGCATCCCTGCATGACATCAGGAACGCGGCCTGCACCCTCAGGAGCACCCCCCGCCTGCTCTGGTTTTAGTCGCCATCCCCCGGCGAGGCAAGCTTCGCGACAGGGACTTGCAGTCGTCCCGCAGCCCATGTTCGCTTTTCTTGACACGCCCTGAGGCAAACCGCACGCGCCGCGCGAGGCTGGCAACGTAGTCGGCACCTGCCGTGCGTCGACTAGGCTGCTAGGACAAGAGTTCCTTGTACTCGTCGGCCGCTGGCTCGCCAGCGCCCGAGAACACATCGTCGACGCTGCGATAGAACCAGTCGCGTTGGGTTCCACCGGTCAGCGTGTCCACGCTCGCGTCGTTCAGCACGTCCTGGTTGGCTCGCAGGTAGTAACCCGCGTTGAAGCCGTCCGCGAAGACTCCCTTGATGCGCTGGACGCGTTCGGTGTAGGCACGCGGTCCGGCCCATTCGGCGATCAGCGCCAGCAGTGCGGTGGAGATCGAATCGTGGATCGTCGTGCCACCGATCAGCAGATCCTCGCCGTCGATGCCCGTGAGCGTGTCGGCGCCGGCGCCACCGATGAGCAGGTCCTTGCCGCCCTGGCCCGTGAGCGTGTCGTTGCCATCGCCTCCGACGAGCACATCGTTGCCCAACGAGCCTTCGAGCGCGTCGTTGCCATCCTCACCCCAGATCAGGTCGTTGCCTGCGTTGCCGACCAGTTGATTGACTTGGCTGTCGCCGCGGATCTGGTCGTTACCTGCTCCGCCGCGGACGTTGCGAAGGTTCGATACCCCGGCGCCGACAGCCGTGGCGGTGCCCGCCGTCAGGTCGACGGTAACGGGCAGAGTGGGGCCGAACGCGGAGTAGTCGAGCGTATTGACGCCGGTACCACCGTCCACGCTGCCGGCCTGGCTGCCGCTGGTGCGCCAGCTGAAGGTATCGTTGCCGCTGCCGCCCTGCAGGCTCTCGATGCCCGCATACCGCAGCGCCGCGATCGTACCCGTGCTCGCTCCCGACACGACCCAGGTGAGGTTCTCGCTGTTGCCGACGAGCCGATCGTTAATGCCTGCGCCAGTGATGGCCTCGATGGTGCCGAACGTCAAGCCCGCGAGGGTGACCGTCCCTGCGCCACCGTAGGTGAACTCGTTGGTCGTCATCGCTCCGGCGACCGTATCCGTGCCGCCGTTGCCACGCAGCGTCGTGAAGCCCGCCGCCGCGGCACCGACGACGAAGCGATCGTTGGCCGTGCCGCCCTGCAGCGCCTCGACGCCCGTGAAGCTGATGCCATCGGCGTTGCCCGCTGCGGTGCCCGTCAGGTTCCACGTGGTGGCCGCATTGCGACCGGTGAGCGTATCGGTGGCGGCGGCGCCCGTCACTCCTTCGACGGCGGCGAACACCAGATTCTGGTAACGTACCGTATTCGCGGCGGTGATCGCCCACGCGCCCTCCGCGCCGTGGCCCACCACGGTATCCGTCCCGCTACCGGCATGGATGGTCGTGAAGCCGGCAGCCGTCGACGTCTGCACGGTGAACGTATCCGCCTGCGCACCGCCGAACAGCTGCTCCATGCGAGTGAAGGTCGTGCCGCCGATCGATCCGGCGTTGCTGCCGGTGAGGGTCCAGCTGGTGGCCATGTTGGCTCCACGGACAATGTCCACCAGCGTGCCGCCGACGATCGCATCCATGCCTTGGAAGGCCAGCGTCGCCAGCGTGCCCGCGCGATCGCCGCTGAACTGCCATGTGTTGGCGGTGTTCAGGCCGGTCAGCGTATCGGCGGAAGACCGACCGACCAGCACCTCGACCCCGGCGACCGGGATGCCATTCACCGTCGCGTTGTTGGCTGCCGTCAGCGTGAAGCTCGTGGTGTTGGTCGAACCGCAGAATGTGTCGACGCCGTTCCCCGCGTTGATGCTGAGGAAATCACTTGCGTCGGGACCGAGCGTGAACTTGTCATTCGACGTGCCGCCCGTCAGGCTTTCGATGCCACTGAAGGCCAGTCCGTCCGCGTCGCCGGCCCGCGAGCCCGTCAGGTTCCAGTCCACGATCGCGTTACGCCCCACCAGGGTGTCGATCGCCGTACCCGCGACGATCGACTCCATCGCGGCGAACGTCAAGGACGCTCCATAACGCACCGAATCGGCCGCGGTGATCGTCCAGGTACTGGTGGCGTTGGGTCCGGAGACCGTGTCAGTGCCGGAGCCTCCGCTAAGGGCGGTGAAGCCGGCCACGGAGGAGGACACGATCGTGAACGCATCCGCATCCGCGCCGCCGAACAGCCGCTCCATGCTGGTGAACGTCGTCCCGCCCACGGTGCCGCTCGCGGTGCCCGTCAGCGTCCAGTTCATCGCCAGGTTGGGACCGTTGAGAATATCGGCCGCCGTACCGCCCTGGAGCGTCTCGATGCCGTAGAACTCCAGCGTGCCGATCGTACCACCCTGGTCCTCGGTCAAATTCCAGGTGTTGGCCACGGAGCGTCCCACCAGCGCATCGCTGGTCGATTCGCCACGGTACGCCTCGATGCCTGTGAAGGCAATGTTATTCAGCGTGCCGCTGCCGACGGTCGCCGAGATCGTGAAGGAGTTGGTGCCGGTGGTGCTGGTGACCGTGTCCGTACCGGTGCCGCCATTGAGGCTCGTGAAGCCCGCGGCGCCCGCGGCGAAGCGGAACGTGTCGTTGAGCGTCGAGCCTGTCAGCACCTCCATGTTCGTGAACTCCAGGCCGTTCACATTGCCACTCTGCGAACCATTCAGCGTCCAGACGTTATCCGTCACATGCCCCAGCAGCGTATCGGCTCCCGTGCCGCCCTGCAGCACATCGAACCCGGCGAACGGCATCCCGGCGACGGTCCCCGCATCGGGTCCCAGCAGGGTCCACGAGTTGACGCCCGTGGCGCGTGTCAGCGTATCGCGAGCTCCACCGCCAAAGAGACTCTCCATCTCGCTGTAACCGCTCGCACCCACGGCTCCCGCCCCGGTGCCCGTGATACTCCACGTCGTCGCCGTGTCGGGACCATAGAGGGAGTCGCTCCCCAGGCCGCCAACGATCGTCGCGGAACCGCCCGACTGGTAGAACACGTCGTTGCCCGCGAGGCCACTGACGGACCAGTTCTCGATGCTGCCTCGCACGGGAATACCGTTCCAGGCCACGCCATCGTCGAAGATGTCGATCGTGTCGGCGTTGGCCGAGCCTCTCACCAGCGCCGAGTCGACGCCACCATTGCCGTACAGGAACAGGGCTCCGTCGATCGTCGGCACGAAGTTGCTGACGATCAACACGCCGTTGAGCGTCGCCTTCACGCCCACTGTGTCGGGCTCCACGATAAACTGATCGTTATTATTGGTTCCGCCGAACGACTGGTTGCCGCCCTGGTTTTCCTGGCTGACGATCGTCAACTGACGCGTGGCCGGAGCGGACACTTCGCCATCCTTGTCCTGCGCGGTCACGGTAACCGTGTAAGTTCCCGTGGCCGCATAGGCGTGCTGGATCTGGCGAAGTGCGCTGCCGGTCACCGTCTCCACGGCCGAGCCGTCGCCCCAGTTGATCGAGTAGGTGAAGCCGGCAGCCGTATCGACACCCGACGGATCGGTCGTGGTCAACTGCAGCACGCGCGACTGGCCCACCACACCCTGGAAGCCGTCGATCGGAGCACTCACCGTCAGTGTCGGCGGCAGACTCGCGACCGACACCACCACGGCCGACGAGGTCGTGACGCCGCCATCGCCATCGCTCACACGCACCGTGACCTGAAAGTTGTTCGGGCCATCGTTGACGCCCAGCGTCGACAGATCCGATGCCGAGAGGGTCGGGTTCACACCCGTGGCGTCACCATAGACGCCGTCGCCGTTGATGTCCCACGAGTAGGTCAACGGATCGCTGGCACCCGCGATATCGGCCGAGCCGGAAGCGTCCAGCGTCAAACCGTCGCCCTCCGAGATCGTCTGGCCGGTGCCGGCCGATGCCGTCGGCGCCACGTTATTCACATTCACGAACAGGATCGCCAGGTTGCTCAGCCCGCCCGATCCATCGCTCAACTGCACCTTTAGCGGAGTCTTCGCGCCGGACGCTCCGTCGCCGAACGTCACATCGAAACTGCCCTGGCCCGTCGTGGCATCGAACTGCAGGTTGCTGACCGTGCCAAGCGTACCGGCCGTCGACGTCACCAGCGTGTAGGCACCCGAGTTGGGAGCGTCCAACGCGAACGTGTAGGTGTGCGTCGAGGTTTCGTCAACCGATGAGTCGCCCGCCAGGCTGATGAGGAACGCCGAGGTTCCCACCTGCAGGGACAGGCCATTCGACGAGTACGTGCCGTCCTCATCCGTCGCCGTGGCCGAGACCGAATAGTACCCGTTGGTCGCGTAGACATGCGTGGCCGTGGTGGCGTTGCCCGCCACGGTGCTCGTATCGCCATCGCCCCAGTCGATCGTCCAACCCGTCAGCGTGTCCTGTCCCGGATCGCTGGAGGCAAGGTTCAGCGTGTAGGTCGCTCCGTCGGCCACCGTCGCGTCGCCGCTGATGGTCAGGGTGGGATCCACGTTATCGACCGCGTAGGTGAACGTCGTGCTGGAGACCAGGCCTTGGCTGTCGGTCGCGGTGATCGTCACCGTGGTCGGGGCAGCCGGACCGTCGGTCGTGGCGCCAGACCAGCTCCACGTTCCATTCGCGTCGGCGGTGATGGTGCCGGTGGAGGCGATCAGCGTCACCGACGCGGAGCCTTCGGGATCGGCGTACGTGCCGGAGTTCGTCGCGTTGGAACCTTCGTTGGCGGAGACGGTCGCCGAATCCACGGTCAGCGCCGGTGCCTCATTGACGTTCGTGACCGTGATGGTGAACACCTTCTCAAACGTCAGACCGCCCGCGTCGGTCGTGCGGATGCGGACCGAATGAGTCGGCTTGGCCTCGAAATCCAAGCTGGCGATCGCGCGAAGTTGGGCGCCGGAGATCTGGAAGTTCGCGTTGTCCGCATCGCCCGAGCCCGCGACGAGACTATAGCTGAACGTATCATTCGAATTCGGATCGGTCGTCGACAGGGCGCCGACCAACGCGTTGGCTCCGGCGTTCTCGGCGATCGTCGCGTTGCTGAGGGCGATATCGACGGGAGCCGAATTCACGTTGGACACGACAATCGAGAACACCTTCTCGAAGAACAGTCCATTCGCGTCCGTCGAACGCACCCGAATGGAGTGGCTGTTCGACGGCGGCGTGGTGTAGGTGGAGGACGCGCGAAGGGCGTTGCCCTGGATCACAAACCGCGAGTTGTCGGACGAGCCGACTCCCGAAACCAGCGAATAGGTGAAGGTATCCCCGGAGTCGGGATCCACGGTGGTCAGGTTGCCGACCAGCGTGTTGGCCGTGGCCGCGCTGGGGATGGTGGTGCTGCTGAGGTTGATGTTCGTCGGCGTCTCGTTGACATTCGTCACGGTGACCGACAACTGCTTCTCAAAGGTCAAACCGCCAGCATCGGTCGCGCGAACGCGGATGCTGTAACTGCTCTTAGCTTCGAAATCGAAGCCGCTCAACGCCACCAGCGAGTTACCCGTCAGGGAGAAACTGGCGTTGTCGGTGCTTCCCGTGCCCGTGACCAGAGCGTAGGTGAACGTGTCACCCGCATCCTGGTCGGTTGCGGTGAGCACGCCGACGGTCGTGTTCGCGGCGCTGTTTTCAGCGATGAAACTGTTGCTGAGACTGACGTTCGTGGGCGCCTCGTTCACGTTCGTCACCGTGATCGTGAACTGCTTGTCGTACGTCTGGCCGCCCGCGTCCGTGGCCCGCACGCGGATGCTGTAACTGCTCTTGGCCTCGAAGTTAAAGCTGCCGACCGCCTGCAAGGTGCCACCCACGATCGCGAAACTAGCATTGTCCGTATCTCCGGTGCCCGCCACCAGGCTGTAGGTAGCCGAGTCACTGGCATCCTGGTCCGTGGCCGTCAGCGTCCCGATCGCCGCGCCCGCCGCGTTATTCTCGGCCATCGAGGAGGCGCTGAGGCTGATGTTCGTCGGAGCCTCGTTGACGTTCGTCACGGTAATGGTGAACTGCTTGTCGATCGTCAGACCACCGGAGTCGGAGGCACGCACGCGGATCAGGTAGCTCGACTTCGTCTCGAAGTCCAGGTTCACGGCCGCCTGCAGCGTGCTGCCGGAAATCTGGAAACTGCCGTTGTCGGTCGAACCCAACCCAGAGACAAGGGCGTAGGTGAACGAATCGCCCGCGTCGACATCCGTGGCCGACAGCGTCCCCACGTTCGCTCCGACGCCCAGGTTCTCGGCGATCGAAGTGCTGGTGAGGCTGACGTCGGTGGGCGTCTCGTTCGCGTTCGTGACCGAGATCGTGAACTGCTTCGAGAACTCCAGTCCTCCGCCATCGGTGGCAAGCACTCGCACCGAGTACGACTGCTTCGTCTCATAATCGAAATTCGCCGCCGCCTGGAGGACACCGTTCACGATCTGGAAGCTGGCATTATCGGTATCGCCCGTACCCGACACCAGCGAATAGGTGAATGTGTCGCCGCTGTCCGGATCGGTCGCCGACAGGCTGCCCACGCTCGCACCCACGCCCGAGTTCTCGGCGATCGTCGAGTTGCCAAGGCTGATGTTCGTCGGCGCCTCGTTGACATTGGTGACGGCAATGGTGAACTGTTTCTCGAAGGTCGCGCCGGCCGAGTCCGAAACGCGTACCCGGATGCTGTAGCTGCTCTTCGCCTCGAAATTGAACGAAGCAGCCGCCTGCAGCGTCGAGCCGCTGACCTGGAAACTCGCGTTATCCGTGCCGCCCGTGCCGGCCACGAGGGCATAGGTGAACGTCTCGTTCGGATCCGCGTCCGTGGCCGACAGCGTGCCGACCGTCGTGGGCGCGGAGGAGTTCTCCGCAACGGTCGTGCCGCTGAGGCTGATGTCGGTCGGCGCGTCGTTGGCATCGGTCACGGTGATCGTCAACTGCTTGTCGAACGTCGCCCCGCCCGCATCGGTGACCCGCACAAGGATGCTGTGGCTGCTCTTCGTCGCATAGCTGAGCACCGCATTCGTCCGCACCGTCGCCCCGGAGATCTGGAAGTTACCGTTGTCCGTGTCACCAGCGCCCGCCACCAGGCTGTAAGTGAACGTGTCGCCCGCATCGGGATCGGCTGCCGACAGCGTGCCGACCGTCGTGCCGATCGCCTGGCCTTCCGTGACCGTGCTCGGACTGACACTCAGGCTCGTCGGCGCTTCGTTCGCGTTCGTCACCGAGATCGTGAACGACTTTTCATAGCTCAATCCACCCGCATCCGTCGTGAGGACGCGGATGCTGTAGCTGCTCTTGGCCTCATAATTCAACGCAGCCAAGGTCTGCAACTGGTTGCCGCTGACCTGGAAACTCGCGTTGTCCGTGTCCCCCGTTCCGGACACGAGCGAGTAGCTGAAGGTGTCGCCAGAGTCGACGTCGGTCGTCGTGAAGGTTCCGATGGCGGTGCCGGAAGCGACATTCTCGACCACCGACGTGGAACTGAGGCTCACATTCGTCGGGCCTTCATTGACGTTCGCCACCGTGATCGCAAACACTTTTTCGTAGCTCAATCCGCCGGCATCGGTTGTGCGAATGCGGATACTGTAAACGCCGTCGGTCTCCAAGTCGAAGACGGCGGACGACCGCAGTTCGCTGCCGACCACCTGGAAGCTGGCGTTATCGCCGCTACCCGTGCCGGAAACCAGCGTGTAGGTAAACGTGTCGCCCGCATCCGGATCGGTGGTTGAAAACGCACCCACTGCGGAACCGATGGCGCTGTTCTCGTCGATCGACGAATCCACCAAGCTGATATCCGTGGCGACTTCGTTGGCATCCGTCACCGAGATCGTCAACACCTGGTCGTACGTCAAGCCTCCCGCGTCCGTCGAGCGAACGCGAATGCTGTAGCTGTTCTTCGCCTCGAAATCAAAACTCGCTGCGGACTGCAGGGCGTTGCCCACGATCGCGAAGCTCGCGTTATCCGTATCCCCCGTGCCCGACACCAGGCTGTAGCTGAAACTGTCCCCCGCGTCCGCGTCGGTACTGCTGAGCGTACCCACGAGGACCCCCGACGACTGGTTCTCGGCAATCGACGAGTTGCTCAAGGTAACGTTCGTCGGTGCTTCATTGACGTCGTTCACGGTGATCGTGAACGCCTTCTCGTAAGTCAAACCGTCTTTGTCCGTCGACCGGACGCGAACCGAATAGCTGCTGCGGGACTCGAAATTCAGCGATGTATTCGTGACCAGGGCGCCGCTGCTGACGAGAAATAGCCAATTGTCGGTGTCGCCGGTGCCCACAACGAGCGAATAGGTGTGCGTTTCGCCCAGGTTGAGGTCGGCAGAACTGAACGTGCCCACCGTCGTGCCCGTGGCCACGTTCTCGTTGACCGACGACGCCGAGATTGTGATGTCGGTCGGAGCGTACGTCAGCTCGGCGATGAACAGTTCTTGGCCCGCGGTAGCGGACGTGGCGACGGCATACAGGGAATTGCCGATCGACATGATCGATGCCGGGCTGCTACTGCTGCTGTCGCCGGTGAAGTCATAGGCCATCACCGTGCCGCCGGAAGTGCCATCCGACTGCCACAATTCGCGGCCATTCACACCATCGTTGGCGGAGAAGAACAGCGTGCCGTTGATGTTCGCGAAGTTCTCGGGGGATGATGCGGTCGCGCCCGTGGCGATGTCCTTGACGAGGCTGGTGGTCGCCGAGGTACCGCCGGACTTCCAAAGTTCATCGCCGTTCGCGCCCTCGTCGGCATCAAAGTACAAGACGCCGTTAACGTTCGTCAGGTTGCTGGGATTCGAACCCGTGCTGCCCAGGTGGATATCGCGGACCAGCAGCGTGCCCGACGTCGTTCCGTCCGTCTTCCACAACTCGGTGCCCGTCAAACCATCGTTCGCGGTGAAATACAGCGTGGAACCGACGATGGTCAGCCTGGCGGGCGAGGAACCGGTGATCGCCGTGCTGATGTTGGCCAGCATGACGGTGCCAGAAGTCGTGCCGTCGCTGACCCACAACTCATGGCCGCTGCCATCGTTGGCCGAGAAATACAGCTTGCCGTCGAAACTGATGAAGTTGCGGAGCTCGGAGCCCAGGGAAGCGCGGATGTCCTTGACCAGCGTCGTGCCCGCCGAAGTGCCGTCGCTCTTCCAAAGCTCCATGCCTGTGCTGCCATCGTTCGCCGCGAAGAAGAGGATACCACCCACGTTCGTCAGGTGGTTCGGCGTGGAACCCGTGGCCCCCGAGCGGATGTCCTTGACCAACGTCGTACCCGACGTCGTCCCGTCGGTAGACCACAGTTCGTCGCCATTGGTCCCATCGTTCGCGGCGAAATACATCTTCGAGCCAACGATCGTGAAGTCCGACGAGATGGTCGACTCCAGGGGAGCGGATCCACTGACGCCCGATCGGATCTCCTTGAGGATCGCCGTGTTGGCCAGCGTCCCATCGCTCTTCCAGACTTCCGTCCCGTTCGTCGAGGTGGTGGCGCGGAAGTAGATTTCGTTATTGAAAGCGATCAGGTTGGACGGATTGCCCGAGTTCGGCGTGGAGACGCCGCCAATCGTCGTGGAGCCTGGATAGAAGTCGCGGAAGATCGCGGTGCCTGCCGAGGTGCCGTCGCTGGACCAGAGTTCCGTGCCGTTGGTGCCATCATCGGCAGTAAAGAACAGCGAGTTATTCAGGTTGGTCAGCGATGCCGCCGCGGAGTTTCTCGTGCCGGGCGCCACGTCCTTCACCATCACGGTGCCGCTGGAGGTACCGTCGCTCTTCCAGAACTCCAGTCCGTTCACGCCGTCGTTCGCGCGGAACACCAGCGTCCCCGCCGCGTTCACCAGCTGTCCCGCCGAGGAGCTGCTCACGCCCGAGACAATGTCTTTTACCAGCGCGGTATTCGCGGTGGTGCCGTCGGTCATCCACAGCTCCGTGCCGTAAAGGCTCTCCGTGGCCGTGAAGTAGAGCGAGCTGCCCACCACCGTCAAGTTGCTGGGATTCGCGTCTCCCGTGGTGCCCGAGATATTCTTCAGCAGCGTCGTGCCGGCGGTGGTACCGTCGCTGACCCACAGCTCCCGGCCGTTCGTTAC
>JBIIEC010000461.1:0-4598 GCA_044238045.1 Pirellulaceae bacterium
GTCCGTGGTGGATCGACCGGCGACTTGTCCACCGGCCACGCTGCTCGTGCCCAAGACTCCTTGCCCCTTAGGTAGCCTCCGCGAAGGCGAGGCCTACCTTGCGGCGTCGCCTACCAGAGAGACCAGCAACTCCTCGATTCGATACGGCTTGCCCAGCACGCAGTCCGCGCCGGCTTCCCGCACTTCCTCCATCTCCTGCGGCCGGGGAAAGTCGATCAGTGCCACGATCCGCGATGCGGCAGCCGCCGCCCGCAGCTGCCGCAGGTGATGGCGGCGTCGGTTCGCATCGTAGGGTGAGTCGTAGATGATCGCGCGGGGGAGCAGTTTGCCGTTCGAGCGCAGGTCGAGCGACAAGAGTTCCCAGTCGCTGAGCGAGATGGGTCGAGTCTGCCAACCGGCGGCCGCACAGACCTGTGCCAGCGTCTCACGGCTTTCCTGGCGTTCTCCGCAGATCCACACCGTTCCGTTCGCCGGTGGCAGCTCTCGGCGGGGCGGCAGGACCCAAGCGTCTTCGGCCGTCCATGTCGGCGGGCGCCAATCGAGCGTTCGTCGCGGATCGGCGTGCGAAAGCCAGCGGTTCTCGGCCAGTTCCCACTGCGGCCGAAACTGATCCCAGTAGAGGCGTGTCACGCCCGGCCACGCCCGACCACTCCGCGTCTCACCTTCCAGCCAGTTGTCCACCAGCAGCAGACGCATCGCCAGGGGAAACCGGTCGAGCAGCGCATCCACTTGCCTGGTCGACAGTTCGTCGCGCACGGCGGGCGCGAGCAGAATCAGATCGACCAGCGGGGTTTCCGAATCGAAACGGGTTTCGCACGGCGAAGTAGACCGCATCTCGCTGCCGTCCTCGCCGGCCCCATCGCGGAACGCGGCCAGCGCGGCCAGCTCCCCCTCCGCCGCGTCGCCATGGCAGACACTCAGATGCGTGCGAGGCCGCAGGAAGTCCACCAGTTCGCGAACGCGCGGGCGGCGTTCATCGGCCACCAGCAGAACGTGGCGAAAAGGCGGCTGGTGTGGCTCCATCGACAGCTCCTCAACCGGACACTCCACGTCGCGAACTCTCACGGCCCGCAGGCAGCGTTCGCGCGTTGCGTCGCGGCCCAAGTCACGGGAGCGCCGCCTCGGCCTGCCGAACCAGTTCATGCACTTCGTGGGCATCCTGTGCCGAGCGCAGGTTGCCCAGAAAGCCCTCCGAGGCGATCAAGCGGCTCAAGCGGGCCAGCGTGCGGAGGTGGCCGCGATCGTCGCACGAGCAGATCAGGAAGAAGATGTCGGTGAGCCGCGAGCTGCCGCCGAAGGGGATTCCGCGGTGGGTGATGCCGATAGCCAGCACGGGTTCCGCCAGGGCCTGGGCCAGTGGTCGTCGGGGATGCAGCAGGGCCACGCCGTTGTCCATCGCCGTGGACTGCAGCTCCTCACGCGCGTGAACCGCCTTGGCCATCTCCCCCGCATCCCACAGCAAGCCGGTCGCCGCTGCCAGTTGCGTCATCTCCTGGATCACCGATGTCCGCGTCTTCGCCTCCAGCTCCACCCGGATACTCTCCGGATGCAGCATCTCCGCGATGGCCAGCTCGTGCGGTTCCAAGTTGTCGGCCCGCGCCAAAGCGCCCTCCACGCGCGACAGCTCTTCTTCCTCCAGCAGCCCCATCCGCTCTTCCATCCAGTGATGGATCTCCGCGCGGGAGAACCGCCACTTGTTGGCGACCTTGCGTCCCGGCAAATTACCGCGCGACACCAGACGTTCCACCTGCTGCGTCGAAATGTGCAGGTAGCGTGCGAGGCCGTCGATGTCAAAATCCTGGTCGGTCATCCGGGGCGCTCGATTCCTGGCGTTTACTTCAAGAGGCCGTAGGCGGTCAGCGTCGCGCGGAGCTTCTGCATGCCGGCGGCGTCGAGCGGAGTCATGGGCAAGCGCAGTTCGCCGGTGTCACGTCCCAGCATGGCCATGGCGGCCTTGATCGGAATCGGATTGGTCGACAGCGAGAGCAGGTCGCGGCAGAGCATGAACAGTTTCGTGTGCCATGCCTGCGCCGCGGCGAGGTCGATCTTCGCGAACGCGCCCAGCAGTTCCAGCATGTCCTTGGGCACGATGTTGCCAACCACGGAGATCACGCCTTCGCCGCCAACGGAGAGCAGCGGCAGGGTCATGCTGTCGTCACCGCTGAGCACCGTGAGGTCGGTGGAGGCGAGCACTTGCGAGGCCTGGTCCATCGACCCGGTCGCTTCCTTGACCATCGTGATGTTCGGCAGTTCGGCCATCCGCGCGATCGTCTCCGGCTCGATGTTCTTCCCCGTGCGTCCGGGAATATTGTAGACGCACAGCGGAATGTCGACCGCTTCGGCAATCGCCTTGTAGTGCTGGTAAAAGCCTTCCTGCGACGGCTTATTGTAGTAAGGAGCTACCAGCAGCGCCGCGTCGGCGCCCTCTTTCGCGGCCCACCGCGTCAGTCGCAAGGCTTCGGCCGTGCTGTTGGATCCGGTGCCGGGCATCACCTTGATGCGGCCCGCTGCGGCCTGCACCACTTCCGAGATCACCCGCTCGTGTTCCTCATGTGTCAGCGTCGGCGACTCCCCCGTCGTCCCCACCGGGCACAGGCAGTGCGTGCCGGCATCGATCTGGAACTGCACCTGCTCGCGCAGCCGAGCCACATCCAGCTGTCCGTCCCGGAACGGTGTCACGATCGCCACGGAGAGACCTGCGAACTCGGATCCTTTTCTCGCTGCCATCAATGGTCGTCCTTCTAAAACCTGTTTCCGATCCCGTCCTTGTTCCTGAGCCGGACGGTCACGGTTCGGGGTACTTCGCGCGGACCTCGCGTGCGACGCGCAGCCCCGACCGCTGTCCAAGTCGGACATGATAAGCCAAGCGGGACGCAGGGAATAGAGCCACCACGGGGCCAGCCCCGCGAGTCGCGCGTCGCGCCGATCAAGCCTCCGACAGCCACTCAGCGCCCCGATTGGCCACGCGAGCGATTGAGCAGACGGCGTCGTCGGGGCGTCCGGACGTCGACGGCAGATAGCCGTTCTGGAACCAGTCGACCAGCCGTTGCGCGTCGGAGTCGCCGGCCACCAGGGCGAACAGCGTCGGCCCCCAGCTGCTTTGCCCGACGCCCGCCACCCCCTGCCCGCGGATCGCCTCCACCCAGGCTTCCAGCTCCGGCGTCGCGAACGGCCCGCCCTGGATCGGCGCGAAACAGAGCCCCGCCTCGCGACCGTACGCGTGCACGGCCGCTCCGAATCGTTCGAGCTCCCCGCCTTGGGCCGCGGGCAACATCTGCTCCTCCAGAAGCCGGCGGAGCCGCGCGGTCGTCTCGAGCGGCACGGCCGGCAGCTCGCGGAAGGCCCGTTTCTCGACCGTTCCAAAGAGCCCCTGCGTCTTTCGTGGACGCACCACCACGACGCGCCACGCCTCAGGCAACTCCACTCGGGCCGCCAGCGGCGAAAGCTGCTGGTCGGGCAGCTTCCCATATTCGACCAGGAATCCGCCCTGCTGGAAGCCAAACGTCCCGATGCTCGACCGCAACCCGCGTCCCACCGCTTGCGAAAGCAGCTCCGGCGCAGGCGCCCCCTGCCCCGCCACTCGATACAGCATCGCGGCCACCGCGAGCCCCAACTGGGTACCCGACCCCAGGCCGACATGCTCCGGGATCGACTCCTCCAGCACCAGCCGCACCGCCGGGAAACTCCGCCCCTCCGCTTCACACCACCGCCGACAGAACTCCCGCACGCGTTCCCGCAGTCCGCTGTCGCCCGCCGCCACATCGCACGAGCAGCCATCCCAGTCACTCTGCGACGGGGACGAATCGCTCGCCTGCCGCGCATCCAGCGCCTCCGGCTCAGCTCGAAGCGTGATCCCGGGCGAGTCGATCATCAGGCCCGCACCGCCAAACTGGGGCACTTCCGGCCGGCCAAACGACAAGAGCCCGAAATGCAAGCGGCTTCCGGTGCGAAGACGAAGAACGCAAGCTGCCATGAGACGCGAAAATACAGGACGAAAGAGAAGCGAATCGGGAACGCACGACGCAGGCGGTTATTCTATCGCAACGTCCCCTTCGTGTGTATCGTAAGCGACACACGCCATGCGTCGACTACAACAAGCGGCCATCAACGAGGGCTGTTCGCTCCACCTCGTTCCACGTACGCGCGGAGGAACTCGAATGCACGGCGCTCCTGGTCGCCGGCCGTCTTGTCGATCAGCACGGCCAGTTCGTCAAACTGGCCCTTGATGAAATCGCGGTCGATCCACTGCAGTCTCGTGGCCAGGATGGCCGCTTCGAGCACCGCGTGCTTGGCGCGGTTCCAGCCGAAGAAGTCGCGCAGCGTTCCTCGATCGACTATCGCGCAGTCGAGTCGCGTGCGTCCCTCTTCTTCGTGCCAGTTCCGGACTTCGAACGCATACCAGCGGCAGGCATCGCGAAGGATGTAACCGCGTCCATGGGGAGCCTCCATGAGTTCCGGCGGCGGCTCGGGATCGCCCACCGCCGCCTGGGCCAGCAGTTCCACGTCGTCGGACACATGGAAGATACCGGCCCGCGTCCTCCGCAGGTTGGCGTAGGTCCGGGAGCCGGCAAACGGGCGCAGAACCAAACGCGTGATCG
>JBIIEC010000462.1:0-4574 GCA_044238045.1 Pirellulaceae bacterium
TGCGGATCCGTACCCGCGCCACTCATCGGTGCAGGCTGGATTTCGCCAGCAGGTGCAGGAATTGCCGCAGCAGCTCGGTGTTGTCCTGGTAGCCGCGGCCGGTGACCAGCTGTCCATCGACGACGACCGGATCGGGTACGTAGGTGGCGCCGCCCTGTTCGGCATCCATCGCGCACTTGGGCACGGTGGCCACGCGTTTGCCGCGGATGCAGTCGGCGGCGGTGAGGATCTCGATGCCGTGGCACAGGCAGGCGATCGGCTTGCCGGCCGCCGCAATCTCGCGCGTGACGCGGCGGAGATGTTCGTCGTAGCGAATGTACTCCGGTGCGCGGCCGCCCGAGATGAACATGCCCACATAGTCATCGGCTCGCAGGTCGGCGAAGGCGACTTCGGCCCGCAGGTGATAGCCGGGGCGTTCCTGCGTGATGTCCCAGGCCACGTCCGGATTCGGCGGGATCTCGTGCAGCACCATGTGGTAGAGCCGCGCCTGCGGGCCGGCGACGACCACCTGGTAACCGTCCTCGGGCAGCCGATAGTACGCGTACATCGTGTCAAGCGTTTCGGTGGCGTCGCCGATCGGCATCAGGATCTTACCCGGCATGCATCAGGCCTTTCAGGAAACGAGCCGTACCACTGGTCGTGTCTTCAAGGGGAATGCCGGGGATGCCGGACTGGTGGGCTGTCACCGGACCGTCGTAGCCGATGGCTCGCAGCCCGGCGAACACGCGATCGAAGTCGATGCCGCCGGGCGCGTGGATCGGCAGCAGGTCGAATGCGACGGGGCCGCGGCACCAGGTGTCGAGCGTCACGTCGCCGCCGACGCGAAGGCGTTGGTTCTGCAGGTAGACGTTCACGATCCAGGGAGCCAGCCGCTCCAGCGTCCACAGCCCATAGTCCTCGCCGCATAACTCAAGATTGGCCGGCTCGTAGATCAGGCCGAAGTTGGGGCGATCGATGGCACGCAGCGTGCGCTCGATATCATCCACCGTCTCGAACAGGCTCAGCGTATGGCACTGATGGGCCAGCACCAGCCCCCGCGCCGCGGCCGCATCGGCGGCTTGCTGCGCCCAGCCAATGTCCTCGGGCTGCTTCAACGCGACGCGTACGATGCGAGCCTGCAGCAGTTCGGCCAGGTCCAGGTAGGGTTCGATTCGGCGCAGGCAGTCGGGGCCGCGCTCGTTGTTGTACACCATGTCAAAGTCGCCGGTCACCATCGTGACTCGCAGTCCGCTGGCGCCGACCGCCGCCGCGACCTCCTGCTGTCGCTCGGGATGACTGTGCACGCCCACCTGCGAGCCTCGCATGCACAGGCCGTCGTAGCCGGTGTTGCGAGCCAGCGCGATGAGCTCCTCCAGGGTGAGACGCGACTGTTCCTTCGAGAGGAACTCCTCGGCGATGCGGACGGAAAGTGACAGGAGCATGGCAGGCATCCCTGGTTGACGGCATCCCCGAGTGACGAAGGGCAGGGGAGAGGCGGCACGAGTGTGACACGCGTCGAGCGGTCGTGCAAGGCAGGGGGCATGCCGAACGGGTGTCACCCCGGGCGCGACGCCGGCTCGCAGTACCGCAAACGCCCAGTACCGCTGGCCCAGCCGCCTTGATCGGCTCGCGTCGTCCGCCCTGACCGTGGTGTTCGGGCAGGCCGTGGTGTTCGGGCAGGCCGTGGTGTTCGGGCAGGCCGTGGTATGCGGGCTGAAGATGGCGGATCGACGCCGTCCGTCCGTCGTCACACCATGCAGTCGCTTTGTTGCTCAGCCACTCAGTCGAGCCACGAAAGCTCTTCTTCCAGCGCGGCATCCCGGTCGCGCGGAGAGGCCACGGGAAACGCGGGCAGTGCCGCGGCCACCGCGGCGAGGGCCACTTCGGGGGTGATGCGGCGCAGGGCCGAGAAGGGGGACGTCACGTGGTCGCGTGCCAGGATCACATCCGTGGCCGTGACCAGTCGATCGCGATTGAAGTCGTGGGGATTGTCGATCGCCGCCAGCGTCAGCGGGCCGCGAGGATTGTCGCGCGCGGCCAGGATGTCGCTGGCGTTGACCAATGCGTTGCTGGTCGAATCGCCCGTCTCGCCGATGGCGTTGCCAAAGTAGAAGACCTCGTCGCGCGGCAGGCCGGTGGTCGCGTTGGAACGCAGTGTCACCTCCAGCCACTGGTTATAGATGACCGCATCGGGCCAGACGATCGTCACACGGTCCGCGCCGTTGAGTCCCGCGCCCCGCCGCACGCTCACGCTTGCCGGAGCCGACGCGGTCGCCCAGGTCGAGGATGCGTTCGTGTTGCCGACGCGGAAGCGGAAGTCGGCCGGGGATACTTCGCCCAGCAGGCCAGCCACGTCGATCATCACTCCGTTGATGCCGCGGCTGTAGCTGGTGTAGTTCGCGAACTGCGCGGTCTCGCCGGGCAGCAGCGCCCGCTTGTCGACCGCGATCGCCTGATCGTCCAGCATGTCGGCCGCCGCGTTGTCGCCGTCGAACTTCGATCGATTGTAGAACACATGTCGGCCGGTCACCTGGGCGGCGCGGATCTGCAGCTTGCCGTTGTTGATGCGCACCGGCTGTCCACCGAAGTCGGACGCGAACGGTCCGTCCTGCAGTCCCGGCAGGATCTGGTCGAGCTTCAGGTCGTAGGTGCCGCCGAAAAGGCCTGTCGTGTCGACGGTCAGCGTCGCCAGGAGGCCTTCGGCCGCCACCCACGACTGAGGCTCGGCGATCGCCAGCGTCGCGAATCCAACTTGCGGCAGCGTGAGCAGAACGGATGGGCGATCGGGCGTGCTGGCGAAGATCGTGCCGGTGACGAGATCGATGCCCGTGAGGGCCGGCCCGCGCGTGCCGGCAGGAAGCCCCAGTTGCGTCAGTTCAGGGCCGCCGTCGCCCGACTGAACGTACAGGTTCACGCCGCCTACGCGTTGCCCGCCCCGCACGTACAAGGGCACCTTCTGGTTGGACTGGTTCGGCAGCAGGTTGTGCGAGCCCACGACCAGGGTGGGCGCGTCCACCGTGATCCGAACCTCGACGGTGTCCGAAGTCAGTTGTCCGTCGGAGACGCGGTAGGTGAAACGATCCTCCAGCTGGAACGAGGGGCCCGGCGTGAAGGTGAATGATCCGTCCGCACGCAGTTCTAGCGTGCCGCGCTTGGTTGATTCGACTAGCTGCGCGACGAGCGTTCCCGGTTCGAGGTCGGAGTCGTTCGCGAGGACTCCCGAACCGGCGGGCACGTTCAGCGGCGCGCGATACGGGGCGAAATACTCGTCGGCGGCCGCCAACGGCGGCACGTTCGCCGGCTGGACCTGGATGCTGACCACGGCGGTCGTCGACTCACCAAAACCGTCGCCCGCACGATACTCAAAGCGATCCGTTCCCGTGAAGGTCCGTTCCGGGCGGTATTCAAAGGTGCCGTCCGGGCGCAGCGTGAGCGAGCCGTGCGCGGGCGGTGACACCAGTTCTGCCTGCAGCGGTCGGTTGTCCGGGTCGGTATCGTTGACCAGCACGCCGGGCTTCTGGGTCGACCCCGCGCGGGTTGCGATCACGGCGCCGTCAAAGGAGATGTCCGAACTGTTCGCGGTGGCCTGGTGGATCTCGACTGCCAGTAGGTTGTCCCCTTCGACCAGCAGGCTGCTGGGGATGTTGTAGGTGCGTCGCGCCCGCCCGTCGTCGGTCGCTCCGGAAGTCGCCAGCCCCATGTACCCCGCATTGGCCTGCAGCAGTTCCCGCGCGATCTCGACGCCGTTGAGGTACACGGCGATGCCATCGTCGCGGAACGCCTGCATCTGCACGTTCGACAGCTCCGACAGCCGTCCGACCTCGAAGGTTGTGCGGAAGTAGGTCGTGATGTAGCGGTTGTTCGGGTTGGGGCCGAACTCCACGACCGTTGCTTCGTCGCCGTCCCCATAGCCGAACTCGCCGTTGCCCGACTTCCATCTGGAATCGTCGAACGTCGTGTCACGCCACGCAGTGCCTTGGTTGCTGCCATCGTCGAGATACTTCCACGTCGACTTGAGCGGCAGCAGCGTCGCGGTCACCGGCTCGGTCGAGACGGGGACCGTGGAACTGGCGATCAGCGGCTGGGCCTGCGGCGTCACGTAGGCATCGGGCTGTGGCTGCGATGCATCGGGCATCGCGGCCACCGTGATCCCCACCGTGACGGGATCGGTCATGTTCTCGCCGTCCCAGACCGCGTACTGGAAACTGTCTTCACCGAAGAAGTTCAGCTTCGGCGTATAGGTGAACGAGCCATCATTCTTCAGGTCGAGCGTCCCTTGGGCGGGCGGCGCTGCCAGGACGGCCAGCAGCGGGTCGCCCTCGACATCCGAATCGTTGGCGAGCACGCCGCGGATCGCGTTGACGGTCAAGACCGCGTCCTCGTCGGTCTTGTAGCTTTCGGGATTGGTGATCGGTCGATCATTCACCGGTCGAACCACGATGGTCACCGGCGTCGGTGGCGAACGCCAGTCGCCCAAGGCCAGCCGGTACTGGAACTGGTCGGTGCCGGAATATTCGGAGTTGGGCTGATAGGTGAACTGGCCGTCTGCTCGCAGGTTCAACTGGCCGTGGCTGACGCCCGATGCCAGTTCGACA
>JBIIEC010000093.1:0-15800 GCA_044238045.1 Pirellulaceae bacterium
CGTGCTGGAACTCGTCCGTCATGGAGTCAACGGACTGATCTGCGAGCCGGACCCGCAAGCCATCGCCCGGGCGATCGACGAGCTGGTCGAGACGCCTGGCATGGCCGAGCGGATGGGGCAGCAAGGGCCTCTGCGCATGCAGGAGTTGGGAATCCACTGGGACCGCGTCATCAGCAGGCTCACCGCATGAAATTCCTCGTCGTCAACAACATGGTCCCGTTCCTGAAGGGTGGCGCCGAGCGGCTGGCGTCCAACCTCGTGACGCACTTGCGGCTGCAGGGTCACGAAGCCGACCTGCTGCGCATTCCCTTCCGCTGGGATCCGCCCGAACGCATCTACGACGAGATCCTGGCCTGCCGCATGATGCGGTTGTACAACGTCGATCGCGTCATCGGGCTCAAGTTTCCCGCTTACCTGATTCCCCATCCGCACAAGACGCTCTGGCTGGTGCACCAGTTCCGGCAGGCGTACGACTTGGCGGGGACCGCGATGAGTCACCTGCCGAAAGACGAGGCGGGCGAACACATCCGGCACTGTGTCAGCTCCGCCGATCGCGAATGCTTCAACGCCGCCCAGTCGATCTTTACGATCTCCGGAGTGGTTCGCAAGCGGCTGGACCACTTCAACGGCATTCCGGCCCAGGTGCTGTGTCCGCCGCTGGACGACGCGGCCGATTTCAAGCCGGAGGCGACGGAGCGTTACGTGTTCTGCGGAGGCCGCGTCAACGACGCCAAGCGTCAGCACTTGCTGGTGGAGGCAATGGCGCACGTGCGTTCCGACGTGCGGCTGGTGATCGCTGGCCCGCCGGACACGCCGGAGGATGGTCGCCGCCTGCAGCAACTGGTCGCCGATCGGCGACTGTCCGACCGCGTGCAGCTGGACCTCGGCTATCTGCCCCGCGCCCGCATCGTACGTTACGTCAACCGCTCCCTGGCCTGCGCCTGCATTCCGTACGACGAGGACTACGGCTACGTGACGCTCGAGGCGTTTTACGCCGGCAAGCCGGTACTGGCGACCCACGACGCGGGCGGCGTGCTGGACTTCGTCGAGGACCGTCGCTCCGGGCGGGTCGTCGCACCGCAGCCAACGGAGTTGGCCGCCGCGATCGACGAGATGGCCGACAATCCTCGCGAGACCATGCGTTGGGGCGAAGCGGCCCGCGCCCAAATCCACCAGCGAAACATCAACTGGCCCGAAACCATCAGAAGACTCGTCGCATGAAGATCGCCTGGTACACGCCCTTCTCGATCCATTCGGCCATCGGCCGCTTCAGCCAGCTGGTCGTCCGCGCGCTGCGCGAACGGGGCGCGGAAGTGCAGATCGTGCGCAGCGAAATCCGCTCTTCTGCCCTGCGATCGGTCGCGCCGATCTGCACGCAGGAGCCGCTGGCCTGGGCGGTCGACTGGGAAGCCCGCTTGGGCGACCACGGCCACAACTACGACCTGATGGTTTACAACCTGGGCGACCACTACGAGAACCACGCCTACGCCTTCCAGCACCAGTCCGCAGTCCCCGGTCTGTCGATCGTCCACGACTACAGTCTTCACCACGCGCTGCTGCACCACTGCCGGGCCAACCCGGCGCAGCACGGCGACTATCTTGACCATCTCCATGCCGAGAACGGCGGCGAGGCGCTCGACGTCCACGAACACTGCCTCAAGGACCACCAGCCGCACCGCTGGTGGGATCAGGAGATCGCCCGCTTCCCGGTCTATCGCTGGGCGCTGCGCAACACGCTCGGCGTCGTCGCCCATTCGCACTTCTATCGCTCGATTCTCGCCGAACGCACGGGTGCGTCCACAGCCGTCATTCCGCTCGCCTACGACTCCGCCTGGGAACCGGCCGGCGTCCTGCCGCGTCCCGCGGCAGGCATGGTGCCCCACCGCAAGCTGGTGCTGCTCACCGTCGGCTCCGTGAACCCCAACAAACGCCACCAAGCCGTCATCCAGTGCCTGGCCCACTCGCGGTTCCTGCGCGAGCGACTGCAGTACCGGATCGTGGGCCACATCGAACCGGCGCAGCGGCAGGCCATCGAACACCAGATCGAATCGTTCGCGCACCGGCCGGAAGTCGTCATCACCGGCCCGGTGTCGAAGGAGCAGCTGAGCAAGGAACTGTCGCAGGCCGATGTGCTGACCTGCCTGCGTTATCCGGCTCTTGAAGGCGCGTCGGCGAGTGTTATCGAAGGCCTGCTGACGGGCAAGCCGGTCGTCGTCACCAACACGGGCTGCTACGAGGAGATCCCAGACGACCTGGTCTACAAGGTCGATCCGCAGCATGAGCGATCGGAGCTGACGCACCAGCTGGAACGCATCCTGCGACACTACGACGAAGCGATCAAGCGAGGAGCCGATGCCCGCGCCTGGGCTCGGCAGCGTCACTCGCCTGAACAGTACGCAGCCCGCTTCCTGGAGTTCGCGCGGCAGGTACTCTACGACCGCCCGGTCATGGCCATCGCCGACCGGATTGCGGAGCAGCTGCGCGGCTGGAATGTACCGCCCCACCCGCAGCTCTTGCGTCGCGTCGACATCGCCCTCCGAGGCCTGTTCGCGGAACCCCTGAACCAGCAACGAGCGGGCCAGGCGCCCACGGGCCAGCAGGCCCCTGGCGACCAGCGTCGAGCCGCCTGAGTCGCGAGTGACCAAGGACACCATCATGCACTTCGATCCCAGCCAACGCATCCAGGCGCGTCTGAGCACGGCGACAACCCAGTCCAGCCTGGCCGACCACCAGTTGCTGCCCGTCTATTATGCCCACGCACGCAGCCAGCGATCGCGACAGTTCCTGCGATGCGAGTTCGAAGGGTTCCACGAACCCGAAATCATCCAGAAGAGACGCTACGCGTGGATGGGCCGGGAAGCGCGCATCGACTGCTATTTTGCCGAACCGCTGGCCGTGCAGTACATCTGGATCGAGACCTCGCACACGGCGATCGAAGGCTCGCGACTGAAGCTGCGGGTGGATGGTGAACTGCTGGCCGAGAACCTGCTGGTCGTGGGATCCAAGACGATCCAGGTGCGGCTGCCTCAGCCGCGAAGGGTGCAGCATGTGAAGCTCCAGATCGAAAGCACCACGTTCGTGCCGGCCCAGATTCAGGCGGGCAGCCACGATAGCCGCCAGTTGGGCATCTCGCTGCGCGGCATCGTGTTTGCCCATCGTCGCCGGGCGCACCGCATCCGCAAGGAGTCGTCCGCCAATTCGTGGACGGCCAAGCTCCCGCGCTGGATCCAGGGCTGGTTGCCCGGACGCGCCGCCTAGCACCCATCCCGCATTGGCCGCCCACGCACGGACGCGGCCATGCGACCACGCACAACCAAGTCCCCGTGAACGAGGAGTTCCCCATGTATCCCACCATCCTGCTCGGCGCCGGCGGACATGCCAAGGTGGTCATCGAGATCCTTCGCGAGACCCATCGCTACCGGCCCGTCGGCTGCCTGGGCCAACCGGCGGAAGGCTGCCAGGAGCTGATCGGCGTTCCCGTCCTGGGCAACGACGACCTGCTCGGCGAGCTGCGACGACAGGGCATCGAACACGCGTTCGTCGCGATCGGGGATAATCGGCTTCGGCAGTTACTGATCGACAAGGTGCGTCGCGCTGGGTTCCAATTGGTTAACGCGATCTCCCGGCAGGCGTCGGTTTCGGCGTCGGCCGTGCTGGGTGAGGGCATCGCGATCATGCCGGGCGCCCACGTCGGCACCGAGACGCGGCTGGAGGATGGCGTGATCCTGAACACGCGATCGGTGGTGGACCACGACGGCGTGCTGGGCGAGTGCGTGCATATCGGACCGGGCGCGGTCCTGGCAGGCAGCGTGACCGTCGGTCCGCAGGCGTTCGTGGCAACCGGCTCCAGCGTCATTCCGCACATGCGCATCGGCGCCCGTTCGATCGTCGGCGCCGGATCCGTCGTGGTCCGCGACATCCCGGCCGATGTCGTGGCCTACGGTTCGCCGGCCCTGGCCCGCCGCCCGCTGGGCCCGTCCGCCGCGCCCGTCTCGGTCACCTCCAAGATGCGTCGCGCCGGTTGAGCCCCGGCGCATCGCTGATGAACACACCACGCGGCACGAAGGTCGCGTTGGACGACGAACCCTCGACTGGCACCTGACGATACCAAGAGCCTTTCCCCAGATCGCCGGACGCGGTCCGTGCCCCAGGTTCCCCACGCGGGGCCTGCGCATCGCCGCCTCGCCATTCGGGCGTGCGGCAGTGACACGAACTGGTCACCTGCCAGGACAAACGTTGGAAACACTGAACGGCCATGAAAGACATGATGCAAGCCCTTCGCTGGGCGTTCCGCTATAAGTACTCGCTGGTGTTCTCGATCCTGTTCTCGGCCCTTGTGGCCGCGTCCTGGGGCGCAAACATCTCGGCGGTCTATCCGTTCGTGGAAGTCATCTTCCAGGGCAAGACGCTGCACCACTGGGCTGATGACCAGATCCGCGCGACGCAGCAGCAGCTCGCCGCCCTTCCCGCGCCCAATGGACAGGTCGTGCCTGCCCCCGAGGCAAAGCCTGCGGACGCTGACGCTTCGACGGAGGTGGAGCAGTGGAAGACGGCCGACCAGCGCGCGAAGCTTCAGTCGCGGCTGGAGAACTACGAGAAAGCCCGCGTCTGGATCGATCGCTACGCTCCCCATGACCCGTTCCGCACGCTGGTCGCAATCCTGGCGTTCCTGATCGCCGGCACGATCGTGAAGTCCTTCTTCCGCGTGACCAGCGGACTGCTGGTGGCCCGCGCATCGGGCCGCATGACCGAGGACCTGCGCAACGCCTACTTCCGCACGCTGCTTTCCGACCGGCCGCTGGGCGGCCAGCAGGTCGGTGACGCTGCGGCGCGTGTCGGCGGCGATATTGGCGCGATCGGCGCCGCCGTGCAGATCCTGTTCGGCCGCAGCGTCCAGGAACCCTTGAAGATGGGCGCGTGTCTCCTCGGCGCGGCCATGGTCAACTGGCGTCTGCTGATCTTCAGCCTGCTTTCCTGCCCGCTGGCGTCCCTGCTGCTGATTGCCCTCGCCCGCTCCATCCGCCACGCGAGCCTGCGGGCGTTCGACCAGCGCTGCCTGCTCATGGGCCGGATGCTCCAGACCTTCCAGGGCCTGACCGTCGTGAAGGCCTACAACATGGAGAGCCATGAACGACGGCGGTTCTGGGAACACGGCCTGAAAGTCTATCGCGAACAGCTCAAGATCACTTGGTACGAAGGCCTCATCCGCTCCAACAACGAACTCCTGGGCATCGCCGTGATGTGCCTCTCGGCGCTGGCAGGCGGATACCTCGTCCTCGAACAGCAGACCCATCTCCTCGGCCTCCGCCTCGCCGTCACGCCCATGGACTTCGGGCAGATCATGCTCTTCTACGCCTTCTTGATCGGCTGCACCGATCCGCTCCGCAAGATGGGCGACGTCTACGGCACGCTGCAGGGCGGCATCGCGGCAGCAGAACGGATCATGCCGTTCATCAGCAATCCCTCGGTGGATCCCGATCGTCACAAACTGCGGATCACCGACGCGCGAGCCGCCCTGACCTTCGACAACGTCCACTTCCACTATGTGCCCTCCCAGCCTGTGCTGCAGGGTATTTCGTTTCGCATCGAGTTCGGCGAGACGGTGGCGATCATCGGCGCCAACGGATCGGGCAAGTCGACGCTCATCAACCTGCTGCTCCGCTTCCTCGAACCCACCGGAGGCCGCATCCTGCTGGGCGACCACGACCTGCTGGACATTCGCCGCAAGACACTTCGCCGCCACATGGCCCTTGTCAGCCAGAAGGCAGTGCTCTTCAACGACACCGTCTACAACAACATCGCGTACGGCACGCGTTGCGCGCAGCGCGAGGATGTCATCCGCGCGGCCCAGCAGGCGCACGCGCACGAGTTCATCACCAAGAACTTGGCCGGCGGCTACGACACCAACTGCGGTGATGGTGGACAGCGTCTGTCAGGAGGCCAGCAGCAGCGGATCACCCTCGCGCGAGCGATCCTCCGCCAGCCGGACATCCTGATCCTGGACGAAGCCTCCAGCCAGATTGACCCGAAGAGCGAACAACTGATCCACCAGTCGCTGCGCCAGTTCGCGAAGAATCGCACCACGCTGCTGATCACGCATCGCGCTTCCTCGCTGGAACTAGCCCATCGCATCCTGCTGCTGGACGCAGGTCGCGTCGTGGACTTCGGCACGCACGCCGAACTGATGGAACGATGCCCCGGCTACCGCGCGTGGCGGTCGCAGACTCCCTTGAAACTGACGGCGTAAGGTGCAGCTGACGGCGTGGGTGACGAGTCCCTGCGGGCTCGTCCACGCCCACCGAATCAGTTCAGCCCACGAGGCACGAGAGCATGGCATACGACCGCAACCACACGACGTTCGTTGCCGTGAAGACCGCCAGCGCGTACGCAGCGGCCGACTGCTTCGACGAAGGGCAGTTCGCGCCGCCTGTTTCGCTGCAAGCCGAATACGAGCAGCGGGTGCGCATGGGTTACCAGCGGATGGGCGAGCGGCGAGTGGTCATCGCCGGCCTGGCGCGCAACCTGGAATCCATCCTGCCGCTGACCATCCGTCGCATCGAACGCCTCGGACAACTGTTCGGCGACTATCGCGTGGTCATCTACGAAAACGACTCCAGCGACCGCACTCCCGAACTCCTGCGTTCCTGGGCCGGCGTGAATCCGCGTGTCCACGCCGTCTGTGAAACTCTCACCGATCCCGTCAATCCTCCCACGCGCTGCCTGTCGCGAGCGGCCCGGATGGCCGCGTACCGCTCACGCTGCCAGCAGGTAGTTCGTGAACACTGGCCGACCTTCGATCACGCAATACTGGTCGACATGGACGTCCAGGGCGGCTGGAGCCAGGACGGCGTGGCGCACACGCTGTCCCACGACGCTTGGGACTTCGTCGGCTCCTACGGCGTGATCTACCGCCGACACCTGGCCTCGCCCAACGCCCTCGTCCACTACGACGCCTGGGCCTTTCGCGACGACGAGGCGTTCACGCCGCTCAGCACCAAGGCGGTCAATCATCGCCTCTACCATCGAGGCCAGCCCCTGCAGCCCGTCACTTCCTGCTTCGGCGGGCTTGGCATCTATCGCATGCCGGTCTACCTTGCCGGACGCTACGATGGCACGGATGTGGAGCATGTATCGTTCCACCGCGACCTGTACCGCCAAGGATACCGCCAGCTGTTCCTGAACCCAAACCAGATCGTCGTGTACGGACGCAAACACCGCACCTGGGACGCGCGACTGAAGCCGCTGCTGTGGATGCTGGAACGACTGCAAGGCAAGACGCGCACGGAATGGCGGTTCGACCGCGACGTCCCTTGCGTTTCCCTGTCGCCTGCCGCCAGCGCAACGGCTCGCGCCGCCTGATGCGCCGCGCATCGGACGGACAGCGTGCCGACGGGTCAGTCCTGAATCCAAGGAGCTTGCCGAATGAAGTTTTACGGACAGTTCCGTCCGCCGGTCGACCAAGTGCTCTTCGAGCGGTACGGCGAAGAGCTAGGCGGTGAGCCGGGGTACTTCGTGGAGAGCGGCGCGTTTGATGGCCAGACCGAGTGCAACTGCAAGTTCCTCGAGGAGTCGCTGGGCTGGACGGGCGTGAACGTCGAGCCGTTCCCCCATCACTTCCGCAAACTGGTCCGCAACCGACCGCGGTCCATCAACTGGAACTGCGCTCTCTCCTCGCACATCGGCCGCCAGACGTTCCACCATGTCGCCCACCCGCGACTGGGCGATGATTTCGGCAACGGCTCCCTGGCGCACACGCCAGAGCACAAAGCTGCCCTGCGGCAGGACGGTTGCACTTTCCATGACATCGACGTGCCGATCCTCACCTACGACGCCGTCGTGCGCGCCTCGGGCCTGCCTCGCGTCGATCTGTTCAGCTTGGATGTCGAAGGACACGAACTGGCGGTCCTCGACGGCATGCACGACCCGGCACTGCTGCCACGCCTGCTGTGCGTGGAGACGGGCCACGATCGCGACCAGGCCATCCATCGGCGGCTGACCGAGATGGGTTTCGTGAAAGACGGGGAATACCTGGTGAACAGCTTCTATCGCCGCGCGGCTTGAACGTCGTCCGCGAGCCGCCCGCTCAGCCTTCGCTGGATCGCGCAGCGACCACCTGCGGCATTGCTTCCGGCTTCGCCCGTTGAGCGGCCAGGCAGACCTCCTGGTGGTTGCAGGCCAACTGTCGGCAACGGACCTCTTGGAATCCCCAGGATCGCACGCGGAATGCATACTCGGCCATGTGGTCCGCCAGTCGCCAGTCCATCAGCTTCAGCGTCAGGACCATACCCTCGATCGACGTGTGCTGGTTCTGGACGATCGACTCGACGGTGTCGAGCGTATAGCGCGGCGCGACGTTCGCATCGGCAAAGAGCCAGCGAAAGCCAGCATACTCGCGGCGTTTGACTTCCGCGCCACGCTTCTTGATGTAGGTGAACCGAGGATGCGCGAGCACCTGGGGATGCATGGGCGCGGGGTCCACTCCCGTGACGCGCATGCCGTCCTCCAGCAGCGCCTGGCACGCGCCACCCGGTGAACTACCGATCTCCACGCAGCGGTCGCCGGGCACCATCGGAAGCGCTGACCACGTCAAGGCTTCGCGCATCTTCAAGTAGGCACGCGAAACCATGCCCGCCGGAGCCTTCAACGGCAGGACGCCGCCGGGCCAACGTTGCTCGAACGAGTCCACCGAATGCCATCCCAGCGCCCAGCGGTCATCGTCCAGCCGAATCAGGTCGCAGACGCGTTCTCCGGCGGACGCGACCTCGTTGAGCGTCGCTTGCGCCGGCAGGCATCCCGCCTCGACCAGCGCCGCACGAAACGTCTCCGCCCGCGTCACGACCTCCTCGCCGACCACCGTTGGCACGCCGTCCGGCTGTTCCACCAATGCCCGCTGCCAGACGTGCAATCGGTGAAACGCCTGCCCCCCCTGCGTCAGCGCGGAGAGCCGCTCGTTCACGACCGCCGCAACGGTCGCGTCGCCCAGGTCGGGCACCAGCCCCAGCGACCACCCGTGCGTGCGCGCGAAGACCGCGCGCAGACGCCACAAAGCGGTCGGACCCTCGACATCGTCCCACTTGAAGGTCAGGAAACCGGGTCGCGAGAAGGCGAACCGAAGGTGCGGATAGCCTCGAGCCAGCTCACGCTTGAGCGCGTTTTCCGCTCCGGGATTGCAGGCGGCAAAGAGAAAACAGGGGTCCGTCGAAGCAGTCATGCGGGTGGTTCCAAGGGTGCTCGGCGACAATACGGTACCAGAACCGCCCAGCGTATAAATGGGGTCAGGCTGGCTCCGTGGCCCTCCTTGCCTTCCTCGCGTCGCTCCGTGGTTAAATCCCCCGGGTTTGGCGGCCGGGTCTTTTTACCACGGAGAACCCGGAGATTGACAAGGAGACCGCCGTACCGGGTGTTTTCGCGGCTCGAGGCGACGTTCAGGCTGCGTAGCGCGGAGCGTAACCGAGTTGCCTCAGTTCGGGCCACAGCTGCGATTCCAGCCGAGAAAAGAAGACCGGATCGTAGTGGTGGAAGTCCTCGATCCGGCGCCGGTTGCGGACACCGAAATGATAGAGCATGGTCGTCTCCCGCGGCCGCACGTCCTCCAGCAGCGCGTCGGACACCAACTCCCGGATTCGCTCCAGCACGATCGGCTCGCCCGGTGCAAAGTAGCCAACGATCCGCCCCATCCACTCCTCGGGACGGCTCGTCAAGTCCTCGTAACGCACCACCAGCTTCTCGACGTCGTCATCGAGCAGGATCCACTTCCGCACGAAACGCTGGTAGTAACCAAGCTTCCTCTGCGCGAACGACTGCCAGGTCTCGAGGCTGTCTTCATGCTCGCGCAGGTACAGGTTGTAGTCCGACACGGCTGCGTCGAGGAAGTTGCGCACCAGCACCAGGTACGGCAACTCACGCAGCTTCGGAAGCCCCAGGCCCAGCGTCTGCCCCAAGTCCATGTCGTGGTTCTTGGTGAGGTTCACATCCCGGGCCGTGCAGGGAAACTGTCCACAGCAGCCCGCTGGCCGGTCGTAGAACTGGCAGTAGCGAAACTGCTCGCCGAAATAGCCGGCGAGCAGCCGGACCGTGAGATGATGGCCCGATCGCGGGTAGCTCATGCAGGCGACATAACGGAGCGGATAACGGTGCGTCGAATTCTCGCAGTCCATCCGCTCCTCCTGACGGCTCAGGCGGCTCTACGCCACCTTTGCTCCTGCCTCTGGTCGCCCACCCATCGGACCCGTTCCCGCATCAAGCTGAGGGCGTGGTCGTAAACTACCTGATCGTATTCGACCAGTTCCCGGATCCGATTGAGGGTCCGGGGGTGAAGAACGATTGGACCGGCTGGGGAAACATTTTTGAGGTGCTTCTCCGCGCGATACTCCAAGCTCGAGGACAGCTGGTGCTGGAAGAGTCGTATGGAAGCCTCAAACTCTTCCACGATGCCGAAGAACAGGAAACGGCGTTCGAGGTTGAACAGGGCGCTCGCCACATACTGCGGGTGGTTCCGGTCGCGGAACGACGATAGAAACGCCGTCTGCAGGTCGAGAAGATGTTCCAACAGGAACGGATCTTCCGTCTGCACAAACTCATCCAGCGTCGCTTCGTGGGCGAACTTCATCGCCCGCAGATGCTCCGGTGACAGCACGGCCTCCCAGGGACCTGACAGGTTCTTCGGATTGTGCAGGGACTTGTACTGCGAAATCACCCGCTCCACCGGATCGCGAAGAAAGGTGATGAACCACGCGTCCTGGCGGCGTTCGCGGAACATGGCGTAGGTAAAGTGGCCCCAGAACAGCTCCCGTCCCTGGTGGTTCACGTCCACCTGGGACATGTCCCCCAGATAGGGCGGCGCGATCGCTTCGGGACTCTCAAAATGCTGGTTGAGATAGTGCGAGAAGGTGGTGCCCGCCGTCTTGTTGATATGCACGAAGGCCAGCGGCCAGCCGCGCGATGGCTGCATCGAGGGAATGCCCCTCGTGAACTGCACGACGAATTCCGGAAAACGACGTTTCATCTGCTGCACCCTTCTGCCTGGATGATCAAGCTACCAGCCGCTGGCGTTCGTGGAACAGACGTCGCGCGTTGCCGACCCAGTCGTCGCGTTCCATCTCGCCACCCAAACCCAACCGACTGGAAATCTCTTGTGCGATCGCGGCATCCCACTCCATGACTTGCTGGAAGGTATAGATTCCCAACTGCTGCAGTCGCGTCTGCAGATCGCGGGTTACGCCGGGGATCTGCGTCAGGTCGTCGATCTTTCGTGGAGCGGACGCGTAGATGCGTCCCAGCCGTTCGTCACGACGCAGGGCCATCTCCTCGAGGTCTCTTTGCGAGCGTTCCTTAGCCCGCAGGCCGAGGAACGAGAGTCCGCTGCGCGGTTCGGCCGCCGGCGATGGACGCTCGGCCATGCGACGACCGCGCAGCTGCCGCGTCAATTCCTCCTGTTGCTCCAGTCGTGCCTGCAGGTCCATCACCTGCTGCTCCAGCATCGTCGCCTGCTCCGCCGCCTGCTGGGCGCGACCCTGCCACTCGTCCAGCTGTCCGCGAAGTCGCGCCTTCTGGTCCTGCAGGTCGGCCAGCTGCTCTTGGGCCAGGTGGCAGTCGTGCTCCCACTGGGCGCACGACTCTGCCAACTGCTCCCGCCGTTGGCGTTCCAACTGGAACTCACGCTGCACCGTCGACCGATCACTCTCCGAGATTTCAAACGACTCCAGGCGCTCGGCCAGCTCGTCGCGCAGTTCCGCCACGATCTCCTTCATGGACGCCACCGCCTGCTGTGCTTCGTCGCGATGGTGCTTCAGTTCGCGCAGCTCGTCGCGCATCGCCTTGACGGTCGCATTCTGGTCGACCAGTTGGTCTTCGAGTGGCGCAAGTCGCGCCACCTCCGCCCTGGCGTCCCGCAAATCGGTCCGCAGTTCCGTCTCCGATGCATCGCGAGCGGCCAGCTGCTCACCCAACATGGATACCTGCGCTCGCAGGTCCGCCACATGCGTCCGCATCGCCTCGGCCTCTCGCTCGGCAATCGCTTGCCGCTCGCGCTCCTGCCGACCGGCCGACTCCAGCGACTCGCAGCGGGCGCTCATCGTCGCGAGTTCCGCCTGCGATTTTCGGAAGGCTTCCCGCAGTCGCTGAAGTATCGTCTCGCGGTCCTGCAATTCACTTTGCACGTTCGCCAGCGAGCCGCGGCCCGAGTCCCAGTCGGATTGAAGCTGGTTGCACTTCTTCTGCAGTGACAGAATCTCCCGGCGAGCAACGGCGAGGTCCTCCTCCAGATGCAGCCGCTGTGCGTGCGTCTCTTCGGCCCGCTCGTGTTCCTCCGCGCGGGACGCCACCAGCTGGTCATGCTGGCCCTGGAGTGCCGCGAGTTCCCGGCGCAGTCGCTTCGACTCCTCGGCCACCGCACGCAAGGGAACG
Source organism: Pirellulaceae bacterium (assembly GCA_044238045.1). Classification (GTDB taxonomy): domain Bacteria; phylum Planctomycetota; class Planctomycetia; order Pirellulales; family Pirellulaceae; genus CAZUJM01. The sequence goes on from JBIIEC010000093.1 coordinate 12,406, forward strand.
ATTTCGTCCAGCAACACCTGCTCGCGGCGCGAAAGGATCTGCTGTGATTCCTGCAATTGTTTGCGAGCGGTCGACTCGCTACGCAACTGCAGCGAGAGTTCCCGCGTCTTCTCCTCTTCCTGGACCAACCGCGCCGCCAGACGTTCCAGCTCTTCCGCGGATCGCTGCCGGCATTCCGCAAGCTGCTGCCGCTGCCGGACCAGGTCGGCTTCCAGCGAAGCCTCGTCGGTCAGTCGCTGCTCCAACTGCTTGCGATCCTCATTGATCCGCTCGATCTGCCGCAACATACTTTCCCGAAGATCCTCACACCGCTTGGCCAGCTTCTGTTCACCCAGCTTGCGGCTCGATGCCTCGTGAGCCAGTTCGGCATCGCGCTGCTCCAGACGATCCATGAGTTCCTCGGCGGTGCGGCGAGCGCGGTCCAAGTCGGAGCGCAGGGCCTCCTCGCACTGCCGCGCCTGGCTCAACAGCGCCTGGTGCTCCGGCCCGCGAGCCTGCTGCAACTGCTCCTCGGTTTGTTCCAGCCGCGGACGTAGTTCGGCCAGCTGTTCCCGCAGCGTATCGACTTCCCGTTGGGACTCGTCCAGCTGGCCGCTCAGGCAGGTTGCCTGCGAGCGCAGCTCCGCTTCCCGCTGCGCCGCTTCTTCCACCAAGTATTCCCGCTCTGGGCCGCGTGCCTGCTGCAACTGCTCCTCGGTGCGTTCCAGCCGCGGCCGTAGATCGGCCAGCTGTTCCCGCAGCGTATCGGCCTCCCTGCGTGCCTGTTCCAGTTCGCCGCGCAGGGCGGCCTCCTGTTCACCCAGTGCTACCGACTCCGCCGTTGCCTGCTCCACCTCTCCGCGCAGCCGCTCTTCTGTTTGCCGCAACTGGGAGAGAAGCCGATCCCGCTCCGGACCTCGGGCGAGAGTCAATTCATCCTGCAAGGTACCCACTTCGGCCTGCAATTCCTGCATCTTCGCCCGCAGTCGCTCCACCTCGGCTGCAGCTTCCTGCGCGGCGGCTTGGGACTGGGTGATGGACTGCCTGGCCTCGCTATCGGCTTGTGAAGCCGCAGCGGCACGCTCCCGCCACTGGGCCGATTGCCGCTGCTCATCCTTCAAGCTGGCTGCGAGGTTGATGCGTGTTTCCCGCTCCTGCTTGCATTGCGACTCGAATTCATCGCGTTCGCGCTGCAGACGCCCAGCCGTCGCTTCGGAGGAGTCCAGGCGCGAACGCATCTCCTCCGACTCCTGCAACAAGTCTTCCCACAACTCTTCCATCTGTTGCAGTTGGACGGTGCGGTCGTCGAGATTCGAGGCAATACGCTTCGCCCGCTCTCGCCACTGCCCCGATAGGGCCACCTGCCGATCGCGCGACCGGGACCAGACGAGGTTGCCGATCAACACGCCCACCAGGACGAGGAACAGTGCCGAAAGAAACGGGATCGTAGTGTAGGGAATCATGGGCATCTCCCTGGACGCGGAAATAGACCGGACGCTTGTACTGAATCCACACTGCCCTGCGAAGGCGAATCACGGGATTTTCTTGACAGCCGATGCCAGCATGACCGGAGTCGCGTCGGACGAGTCAGCTTGCTTGCAGGCACAGGGGGGCTAGAATCAGGCCGCCGGACAGTTGAACGTGTCCAGCACCCTCACCCTTCCGGAGTGTTCTGCATGGACCGAGTTCGCTGTCTGCCCGCCGCGCGTCTTCTGCTGGCTGCCATGCTGTTGTCACTTGGCGGCGAACCTGCCTGGCTGGCGGGCGGACGGATGGCGAGCGCGGGGGATCTGGAGCCGCTGCGATACCAGCACGCGGGGCTGCAGGTCGACTTGGGCGTCGGCCTCTACGCCTACCCCCTGCCGATGGACTTCGATGGCGACGGCGACCTGGACCTGGTGCTCAGCTGTCCCGACAAGCCGTACAACGGCACGTACTTTTTTGAGAACCCGGCGGAAGCGAGCTGCAAGCATCCGGTCTTTCGCGCCGCAAGGCGGATCAGTCGCGGCCTGCCCAACGTGCAGGTCAGTCGCGTCGGACGCGAAGTGCGCGTGGTGGGGCCGGGCCACGAGTATCCGGACTTTTTGCGCACGGGCTTGGAGTTGCCCCGGCCGTGGAACATGCCTGCCGGCTTTCACCAGCCGGTCGGAACGCGCACGCCCAAGCAGCGTTCCAATCAGTGGCAGCATATCGACTTCGACGGCGATGGCGACCATGACCTGATCGCCGGCATCGACGACTGGAGCGACTACGGCTGGGACGACGCATTCAATGAACGCGGCGAATGGACGCACGGTCCGCTCCATGGCTACGTCTACCTGGCACTCAACGAAACCAACAATGTCGCGCCGCGTTACGGCGTTCCAAAACGCCTCCAGACCAGCGACGAACGGGACATCGACGTCTATGGCTGGCCATCGCCGTGCGTGCAGGATTTCGATGGCGACGGCGATCTCGACCTGCTGTGCGGGGAGTTTCTCGACGGCTTCACCTATTTCGAGAACCGCGGTTCACGGCAGCGTCCGTCCTTGGCCCCTGGGAAGCAACTGGCGCGCGACGGTCGTCCCTTGAAGATGGACCTGCAGATGATCCTGCCGGTTGCCATCGACTGGGATGCCGATGGCGACATGGACCTGGTGGTCGGCGACGAAGATGGTCGCGTGGCACTGATCGAGCATTCCGGTCGAGTCGCGGACGGAATGCCTGTGTTCCTTGATCCGCACTATTTTCGCCAGGAGGCCGACCGGTTGAAGTGCGGCGCGCTGGCGACGCCTGCCGGATTCGACTGGGATGGCGATGGCGACGAGGACCTCCTCAGCGGCAACACCGCAGGATACCTCGAGTGGTTCGAAAACCTCGGTCTGCCGTCCGCAGCCGAGTCGGCATCGGGCAGCGTGCCCACCGCGTCCCAGGAGTTCACGACGCCTCGCTTCGCGGCCCCCCGGCGGCTGGAGGCGGACGGCGCGGTGATCCGCGTGCAGGCCGGCCCCAACGGTTCCATCCAAGGTCCCTGCGAAGCCAAGTGGGGCTACACCATCCTCAGCGTCGCCGACTGGGACCACGATGGCCTGCCCGACCTGGTCGTCAATTCGATCTGGGGCCGCATCCAATGGTACCGAAACATCGGCACGCGCAGCGAGCCGCGTCTGGCGAGCGCCGCCGATGTGACCGTCGCCTGGCCGGATACGCCGCCGAAGCCCGCTTGGAACTGGTGGAATCCCGACCCCGGCCAACTCGTCACGCAGTGGCGCACGCGTCCCGTCGTCGTCGACTGGAATCGCGACGGCCTGAACGACCTGGTGATGCTCGACCACGAAGGCTATCTGGCCTGGTTCGAACGCCGACGCGACAACGGCCAACTGATTCTTCAACCCGGAAGGCGGATCTTCCACGACCAGCAAGGGCAGATCCTGCGC
>JBIIEC010000094.1:0-15765 GCA_044238045.1 Pirellulaceae bacterium
CTGCCCGCCTCATTTCGCCCCAGGCTGCTAGTGCCCTGGCCCTTCTGTCACAGGTCGCCAACCAAAACGGCGTCGCACTCCCGGTTTCTCATCTTGCCCCTCCGGAACCAAAATGCCAATACTGGACCTGCGGGTACTAGCGACCGTTAACATGCGGTTGTCTGGGCCCCCCGTTTGACCGCCAACGAACGCCAACGAAGTAGATCCATGAGCGAAAACCCGTTCGAATCGACTTCCAACGAAGCGGCTTACGGGGAGCCGGAGCCGGAGTCGGACCTGAGTCCACCGCGGTCGCGGGCGCGGATCGTCACCTACTGGATCGTCGTCTGCTCGGTCTCCGCGATCCCCAGTTTCCTGATGGGGCTGGATGTCGTGCAGCCGCCTGGGGGAGTTCCGGCGATGGTGGTGGGCGTCCTGCTCTTCATCGGGGCCTATGTCCTACTCGACGTGCGCTACCTGGAGCCGCTCGCGCGACGCAAGCGAAACTTCCGCACCGCAATGCTATGGGGGTTTGGACTGCGAGCCACCGCCTCGCTGCTCCTGCCCGCCGGCATCATGCTCGACATGCTTCCGGGGCTGCTCAGCGTCACGATCGTCCGGACGATCTTCCCTGTGCCCCCCGGCAGTCAGTTGACAAACAGCTTTCCTTACGAAGGCGGCAGCGTCCTCGGCTTCTTCCCCGCGCTGCTCACGACGCTGCTGCAGGGCGTGATCATGAACGCCCTGCTCTGGCCGGTCATCCTGGCCCTCTACGCCGCCCTCGACTTTTTCCGTGGCAAGGACGCACGCCCTGACGAGACCTGACCCGAGGCGGAGCGACTATGGGGACTTCAGCAGCGAGCAGGTCATGGCGTCGAAGACGCGCGATAACTCCTCGAACTCGCGGTTCTCAGCCTGCATCAGAATCGCCAGCGCCAGGCCGTTCTTCTCGCAACCAAACACCTGGGCGGTGACGAGCAGGTCGAGGCAGTAGAAGTTCAACTCCTGCCCCTCCATTTCCAACGGGCCCACCTTGCGTTGCACCTCGTGCACTTCGGTCTCCTCGTACTCGTTGGCGATCGCCTCGCCGACGCGCTGGACCAGGTCGCCGACGGGCGGCTGGTCGGCCGTCACCGACCAGAAGGCGCCCGAGGGGCTCTGCACGGTCACCGAACGCGGGTAGGCCTGGGATGCCTCCCGCGTCACGGTCCAGTTCTCCGGGTAGAGGAACTGAAAGCCAAGCTCTTTAAATTCCGCGGTCATGCAAGTTCCTCCGGGCAGCCACAGGGAGAGCAGCCGGTGCGGGGCACCTGCCGCGGCTGCTAGCGGGTCGATTCGTTCTTGTCGCGACTGGCTCGAGATTCTATCCTTCGCCGCCCGAGGTTGCCTACGCCGCTCCCCCCCATCCCCAGGGAATCGCTGACGTGCCGTCCCCGCCGCTTCCATCCACTCGGTCGCCCGCCAGCCGGCGTTCGGACGCACCCGCTGCTGGGCCGCCAGCAGCTGCGTCGGGAAGCACTCGCCGGATCGCCCTGCTATGCCTGGCCGCCTTGCTGCCGCTCCACGGCTGTGCTCGGCTGCGGGGACCGAAACCGACGCCCGAACATGTCGTGGTCGCCCGCCAACTTTCCCAGCAAGGGCTCAACGCACTGCATGTCGGCCGCTGTGCCGACGCCGAACTGCACTTCCGCGAAGCCATCCAGAAGTGCCCGACAAACACGACGGCCCGCTACCAGCTGGCGAACTGCCTGTGGAAGCGGGGAGCGAACGAGGAGGCGATCGAGCAGCTGACGGAGGCGTTGGAGATCTCCGGCCGCACCGACGTCGGCATGCTCGTGGAACTCGGCTACATGCATGCCAACCAGGGGCACATGAAGGAAGCGTACCAGCTGAGCGAAGATGCCATCCGGCTCGCGCCCGATCGTACCGATTGCTGGCAACTGCGTGGCGACGTGCTGCGGGAGGAAGGCCGTCTGGGCACGGCGCTGGCGGCCTACCATCGCGCGTTGGCCCACGACCCCGCCAATGCGGACGCGCGACTGGCCACGGCCGAGATCCACCTGGAGCAGGGTCAGGCGGCCCGCTCCCTGGCCGCCCTCTCGCGTCTGGAGGAACAGATTCCCCCCGAGAACCGCACGCTCCAGATGCTCGTGCTCAAGTCCCGCTCGCTGCGGGCCATGCAGCGGCCCGAAGATGCGGAACAGCTGCTGATGGAAGTTGCCCAGCAGCAGAAACCCGACCCGGAAGTGCTGGTCGAACTGGCCGAAGCCCAGACCGAGGCTGGCCACCTTGCCCAGGCGAAACGGACCTTGCAGGAGGTCCTGCCGCTGGTCGACCCGGCCGAGCAGGAAAGGCTCCAGTCGCTCATCCCCCAAACGGCCCGTACCCCCGAGGCACCGGATGCGCCGCTCCGACGCTAGCTGATGAAGTTGCCTCCCCCGAGCGGCCGATGATCCCCGGTCCTCTGGGAAAGTCGCCCGCAGCTTGCTCCACCAACCGGTTCAAGACATCCGCTTTCCCTGTTCCCTACATTTTTTGACCCACTTCAGATCGTGAGGTAGGGTACCCGTGGCCGCAGGACGTACGCCGATCCAAACGGCATCGCGTTCTCCCCAACGGCCCTTCCGAGCCACGCCCGATGGTAACGTCACTGGAATCCGCGGGCCAACCGATCCACCAGACCACTCCCGACCCCCGCAACGCAAATCATCCAAGGAGCATCTCGATGCCGCAAGCGACCATGGACCCGACGAATACAGGCTTTGTGGAACGACGCTCGGGACTGGTGGCCACTCCGCCCACGGTCGAACGTCGCCAGTTCACCAACTCGCACCAGGACGCCTCGCCGCAGGTACGCGAACTGGCCGTGGCCATCGACGAATACAAACTCCGCCACCGCCGCCGCTTCATCTCCTACGACGAAATCTTCGCCGTCATTACCGAACTCGGCTACCGGAAGTGCGAGGCCTGATCCAGGCCGCAGGATCCCTGGCGACAGCCCAAGGCGACCGGAACTCCGGTCGCCTTTCTGCTGCGCGGTCCGCAACGAGGGAAGAAGCCCCGCCCTCGTCCCAGCCCTACTGCCAATCCCGCAACGTCAGCTTGCTCGCCTCGATGCTCGCGGAGACATCGCCGAGATTGGACACCATCGTGGTCGACACACCGCTGAGGGGAGCCGGCGAGGAGGCGGGCACGGCGCCAAAGATACCGCCTCCCGTCGACGGGGCCCCTGCCAGATTGCCGTTACCAAACGCGTCCGTGAATCGGCCAGCAGGCACCGACACATGGACCGTACCGATCGACGACCCCGTTCGGGTGGACGTGGCCGTGTAGCTCCGGCCTGCCCCGGTGTGAAGTTGGAGAGCACGCCGCCGGTGGTCACCACGTCGGCCACGGTGAAGTTCACAGAGGCCTCGCTGAGCACCAAGGTGATCATGGGCGAGTTTGTCTTCAGCGTGCAGGAGCGCGTGAACGCGGTAACCAGTTGAGTACGTGGTGCGAAGGCAGCGTAGCCTGCCAGCCAGGGTTTGCGAAATCAACGCACGGGTGTCGATTTCTCTCCACGGTTACTCAGAAGCACCCACGGAGTCGCCCCGAGCAGGACAACGATTCTGTCGCGGGAGCCTCATTCGTCGTTCGACTCCCCGCGGCCTTGGGCGAAGTCGAACTCCGACAGCGCGGGGATCATCATCGCGGCCGTCGTGAATCCGTAGGCGACTCCCATCACCAGGAATACGGCCAGCGTGTATTCCATCAGGAAGCTGGTGATCGCATAGAACGTCGCGAACGGCAGCAGGAACGAAGCCCAGCCGATGGCGGGCGACGGATTGCGGATTCCCAGCGCCAAGTACAGGCCCGCTCCACCGCCCAGGATGAAGGTGAGGAACGGCGCGAGCTGCATCTGGAACGTGCCGCTGAAGGAGATCATCATCACGATGCAGATCGTAATCCCCAGGAAGAGAAAAAACACCGTGCCCAGGCTCACGCCAATCGCCGCGCGGGAGTTTGCGTAGGTCATGCCGCAGTGCACGCCCAGCATGGCCACGAACAGATCAAGAATCAGCAGGCCGCCCGCGACATACAAGGCATCCTGCAGTCCGAGCGTTCCGGTCCACGCCAAGAATCCGACCAGCACCAGGGGCAGCAGGATCATCTCCTTCGTCACCCAAGCCACGCCGCCCAGCTTGCCGAACAGGAATTCGCGCGGACTCAGATCCGTCACCAGCAGCAGGTCCAGGCAGCGGCCATCCCGCTCGTTGCAGATCGAGTTCACGGCCAGGGCGTTGACGAGCGCGAGGCTGACGAGAAAAAACGGAATGGTGGGCCACGCCGCGGGCGCGATCACGCGCTGTGAATCGTCAAAAGCGGATGCGCCGAGGTCGCCGGCCTGGGCGTGCCAGACCCCGAGGAACGCCAGCAGGAAGAGCGCGAGGTACGAAAGCCGGATGGCGATCATCTTCCGTCCGTAAGCCCACGTGCAGACTTCGCGCCATAGGATGGGGTTCCGCCAGACCTGCCGCCAGGGAGCCTTCCCCTCGCCAACTCGCTCGCCCGCGACACCGCCCTCACCCGCCGCTCCCTGCACAGCAGGCCGGTCAGTCCGCGCATCCCACGACCGCTCGCCTTCCAAGCCGTCGCCCGCGAGACTCTGCGACTGCACTTCGCGCGAAGGATTCCAGATGCGGACGCGGGCGATGGCGATCAGGTTCAGCCCAATCGCCAGCAGCAGCGAGATCCCGACGTGCATCGCCGCGTCCGATCGGTACCAAGCCACCGATTCGAGATCGGCCGCCGGTTGCACGGCCGACCACGTCGCCCGCCAGGGACTCAGCCACGTCGCCCAACGCGACGCCTCGATCCCCAACGGTCGCTCGCCCAGACCACCGGCCTGAATGCCCTCCCCCAACAGCAGCCAGACCACCAGCACGACCGCCGTCAGTGCCAGCGCCTGGAACGCCTTCTCGCGCCACAGTGCGATCGTCGACCCAAGACTGCCGGCCACCAGCGTGGTCGCCCCGGCGATCGCCGTCACCCGCGCCAATTGCAGCGGAGACACTCCCCCCAGCAGCATCAGCAGCGCGAAGATGGGCACTCCCGCCAGCAGCATCGAGTAGACCGGCAGCAAGCTGGCGAACAGCTTGCCCAGCACCAGTTCGCTGTTGTTCAATCGAGTCAGCAGCAGCAGGACCAGCGTCTTGCGTTCTTTCTCGTGGGATACCGCGCTGGCCGTCGACAGCGCGGCGACAAAAACCAGGATGGCCAGCTGTAGCGGCGCGAGCATGCGGAACAGGATCGAGCCGAAGCGGGCCATGTCCCCCACGGTCGAGATGACCTGCGTGCCTGTGAGCACCAGCCACGCCGTGCACATGACGGCGAACAGTACGCCCGCGTAGACGGTCCGCTGCGCGAAGAGTCGCGGCCGCCGCGGAAGGGTCGCCAGTTCGCGTTCCAGAACCGGACCGATCAGCACGGGATACCTCTTTCTTGTCCAGAAGCCGGGGAATACCATGGAAGTCCGGATCGTAATGTAACCGACCCGGCGTTTGGAATGGGGTCAGGCCAGCTCGGTTTTAAAACCGCCGCGGGATGCAGGCACCTGCCGGACACGCGGGTTGCCGGGGATCCCGGACGAGGGAGAGGATCCCGAGCGGGGGTAGGCAAGAGGGGGAACCACGGAGAATACACAGAGCATGGAGGTTCTCCTGCGAAGCCGTGCTCTCCGTGCTCTCCGTGTTCTCCGTGGTTAGCCTCGGCTCCCATTTGAGTCCAGATCATGTGAAAGCCTCGGGATCATGACCACCGACCCTGCGTCGCAGCCGTCCGACCTGGTGCGTGTGCCCTGCGGGACATGCGGGACGCTGATGTACGCGCGCGTCGACTACGTGGGTCGCAAGATGCGTTGCCCGGACTGCCACGCGGTCACCGTGATTCCGGCACCCCCGGCCGCTCCGGCGCCCTTCGTGATGCCCGACACGAGCGACATTCGACTCGACGCGGAACCAGCGGTGGAGGTCGACGTCACACGCAAAGAGCTTGCTGACCGCCTCATGGCCAAGGCCAACGAGTCGCTGCGCGAGAAGGACGCTGAAAGACCGCCGCCCATCCTCGCGCCGTTCAAGACTCCCATCTATCGCTTCGCGTTCTACCCGCGCGTCGCCGCCCTCTGGATCATCACCACCCTCGGACTGCTCGTCGTGCTGACGCTGGTGGACATGATCGCCGACATCATGCGATCGGGCGGCTTCTCGTCGATGCTCGCCGTGTTCCTCGTGCCGATCACCAGCATTATCGCTCTGGGCCTGCTGGGCCTGCTCGCGCCGCACTACGTGAACATCATTGAGCACACGTCCGACGGGCACGACCAGATTCCGCACTGGCCCAGCCATGATATCCTGGCGCGCGGCCACGCGCTTCTGCTGTGGAGCAACGCCCTGGCCGTCAGCACCGCGCCGGGCATGCTGCTCGTGGAGCTCCTCCGAGGCGCCGGACTGCCGCTGCCCCGCTGGCTCGGCCTTCTCTCCACCGCCCTGCTCTTTCCCGCCGTCACCATGTCGATGCTGGTCAACGACTCCGTGTTCGCTCCCTACTCCCGCGTCGTGCATCGCTCCTTCTCGCGACACGCGGCGTCCTGGAAGCGTTTCTACTGGCATGAGATGGCCCTGGCGTTGGCGATCATCGGACTCGTGGCCCTCTCGATGACCGCCAACCGCGGCTCGGGATGGCAGACCGGGTGGAATGTGCTACTCGCGGCGGCCGTGGCGATCGGTGCCACGATCTACTGCCGGCTGATCGGCCATCTTGGCTGGATCTTCGGCCAGGACCCGAATCTCGATGGATCGCTGGACGACGCAGACGATTCCGCAGAGGAGCCCGAGGACAACGCGGGCCCCCCTTCTCCTCCCAGCGTACGATCGGTCGTGCGGCCGCCCCGTTGACGGACAGGTCGGCCAACCGGGCAACGCCGCACGAATTGTCACGGGGCACGGTCCCCACTAGAATCGGGCGGGGGAGCGACGGTTGCGGCCGGCGTTCCCTCCCGCCCCTTCCGCCCCCCCGAAAGACTCGCCCGGAGGCCCTTTCCATGCTCACGATCCAGGGTTCGTCAGGACGCCTATGCGACGGCCTCAACCGTCGGCGTTTCATCCAGGTCGGGGCGTTGTCGTACTTTGGACTGAATCTGGCCGATGTGCTGCGGGCGGAGAGCGAGCGGCGATTCAATTCGCGGCGGTCGGTGATCCTCGTCTGGCAGCACGGGGGCCCCTCGCAGCTCGACACCTTCGACATGAAGCCGCATGTGGCCGAGGAAGTGCGCGGGCCGTACAAGTCGATCGCCACCACGCAGACCGGTCTGCACATCTGCGAGCTGATGCCGTGGCACGCGCAGGTGATGGACAAGTGTACGGTCATCCGTTCGTTCACCCATGGCAACGGCGACCACTGGGCCGCCGCACACTGGATGCTTACCGGATACACGGGCGCGAACGGATCGGACCGCGTTCCGCGCAGCCCGTCCATGATGGCCATCGCCTCCCACCTGCTAGGCCCGCGGGCATCGGACGTGCCGGCGACCGTCAACATGAACGACGGCGGTTTCGGCTTCCACGGCGCCGCCTTCCTCGGGGTGGCCCACAATCCGTTCCAGACGGGCGAATACAGCTACGGCAACGAAGCAGGCCGTCTGCCCAGCGGCAGCGATAGCAGCTTCCAACTGGTCGACAAGCTAACCAAAGACCGACTGATGGATCGCGTCTCGCTCCTGCAGCAGTTCGACCGACTGCGTCGCGATGTCGATCGCAGCGGCACCTTTGACAACCTTGATGAGATGTCGCAGCAGGCGCAGGACATGCTGCTTTCGGGACGCGCCCGCGAAGCCTTCCTGCTCGACCAGGAGGACCCGAGGCTGCGCGAGAAGTATGGACCGGGCTGGGGTGAGCAGGCGTTGCTGGCTCGCCGACTGGTCGAACGCGGCGTGCGTTTCGTGACGCTCAACACGGGCTACTGGGACGATCATGGCCAGATCAAGCGGGCGCTGGACGATAAGCTCGTCCGCCACGACCGCGCGGTCGGCGTGCTGATCCAGGACCTCGCCGACCGCGGCATGCTCGACGATACGCTCGTGATCACCGCCGGCGAGTTCGGCCGCACGCCGCTCATCAACAAGGACGCCGGCCGCGACCACTGGCCGCAGGCCCAGAGCATCCTGCTGGCCGGCGGCGGCTACCGGCACGGCCAAGTCATTGGCAGCACCAATTCCAAGGCCGAATACCCCACCTCGCGGCCCGTCTCGCCGGCCGATTTCAACGCCATCATCTACCATGCGCTCGGCCTGCGACCGGAGGACACGATTCGCGATCGCTCCGGAAGACCCACGCACCTCGTGCCAGGTGGTGTGGTGCCGGAGGAGTTGATCTAAGCAGGAGGCGAGTCGGGCGGGAAGCGCTGCGACGGGGAGGCGGTGGAGGGATTGATGAGTGGAGGGGATGCGACCGGGTCGATCGCGCTCCAGAAGCTCCATCAGTCCTGCCAGAGGACGGTTTCTCGCAGCGCGTCGAGCACTCCGGGGCAGGCGACGATGCAGCTGTCGTCGGTAAGTCGCAGCGGCGTTCCCGCGCGGTTGCAGCAGATGCCGCCCGCTTCCTCGACGACCAGAGCTGCTGCGGCGAAGTCCCAGGGGGCCAGTTTGTACTCAAAGAAGCCCTGGAAGCGTCCGCAGCCGACCCAGGACAGGTCCAGCGCCGCCGCGCCCATGCGGCGAATGCCGCGGATGTTGCGACGAAACAGGGCGCCGATCGACGCCAGCGTGCGTTCCATCGTTTCGCCCCGGTCGTAGAAGAAGCCCGTCGCGAAGATCCCCCGCGCCAGCTCCGTCGTCTCCGACACGCGAATCGGCTGCCCATTCAACGTCGCACCGCCTCCGCGCCGCGCGACAAACAGTTCGTCGCGCAGCGGATCGTAGACCGCGCCCACTTGGACGATGCCGCGCTGCGCGTAGGCAATCGAAACGCAGAACTGCGGAATGCCGTGCGCGTAGTTGTTGGTGCCATCCAGCGGATCGACCACCCACACATGCTCGCCGTTCAAGTCGGTCGCCTGCTGGCCCTCCTCGCCCAGCATCGCATGCCCGGGAAACCGCCGGTGGATCGCATCGGCCACCAGCTTCTCGGACTCCAGGTCGGCCTGCGTCACCAGGTTCTGCGTCGACTTCTCATGGACGGTCGCCGTCCCGAAATACTTCATCAGGACCTGCGCGGCATCCCGGGCCGTCTCCTCGGCAAACGCCACGATTGCTTCTTGCGAGTCGCCCATGCGGTTGGTGATGCTTTCCTGAAAGGGCCAGACGCGCGGCGAGACTAGCGTCGCGCGGCCAATTGCGTCCAGAGTTTCTCCAGCCGCTGCGGGGAAACCTTCACGGCGGTTCCCAACTGCTGCGCGAACAGCGACACCCGCAGCTCCTCCAGCAGCCAACGATACTCTTCCAGCTGCGGATGGTCCACCCACCAGGTATCCCGCGACGCCCGCTGCTGCTCATACAGCTGCGACAGCCGGCGGACCACCACCAGCGACTCCGCGTCCCGCGGCGCCGCGTGGCTCGTCACGCGATCCACCCGATAGGCGGCCGCGTCCAGATAGCGAGGATAGTGCTGCAGCCATTCCCACGGTGCCGTCACCAGGAACTCGTCGGCCATCAGGCCGCGCACCTGCCCCTCGACATCGGCTGCCACCTCGCGATAACGGCTCGCCTTGAGCTTCTCGAGCGCCAGCCGCATGCGGTGCCATGATTCGAAGGCCCGCGGCAACCACGCCGCGATCTCCTGCGTAGCCACCGCAATCCGCTCCACCGAGTTCGCCAGCCGCTGCTGGAACTGCGCCTCGCTGCGCGGCAGGTCGTCCTTGAGCAGGAAAGCCAGTTCCGAAATCCGCACATGCAGCTGGTCCTGCAACTGGTCGGGCTTCAGCAGCGAAGCGGCCCAGAGGGTCACTTCGTTCCAGCGAGGGAGCCAGCGCACCTGGGCCTTGAGCGACTTTTTCTGCGACAACGCGTACAGTCTGGCGACCGCGCGCCGCGTCAGCCGTTCGGCATGGTGCGACGTATCCACCAGCTTCATCTGCACGTGCGTGCCCTGGTCGACCAGCGCGGGGTAGGCCGGAATCTCGATGCCCGCCTGGCGCAACGTGATCTGGGCCGGCAGCTCGCCGAAGTCCCAGGCCATGATGTTGTCGCGCTGCCAACGCTGGAGTTCGGCTTTGTCGGTCGTCAAGTTCGGTGCCGGGCCGCTCGTCTCCTGCCGCGTTCCTGCCTGACCAACACCTGCCTTTCCAGCGTTCGCCTGGCCCTTCGCGGTCGGGGGCTGCGAACGTTCGCCACGCTCCGTCCGGCCCTGGCCTGCTTTGCTGTCCGGCGCATGCCTCTCCGTCGTCTTGCCGCCCTTCGAGACCCGGTCCGACGTCGCGCGTCCCAGTCCACCGAGCACCAGCGACTCGCCGCCTTCGCCGACCAGCTCGGCCACGGAGCGAGTCAAGTGCTGCCGCAGGCTGTCCAGGTCGCGCCCCATCCGCAGCACTTCGCCCTGCGGCCCCAGGACGCACACGTTCATGCGCAGATGCTCGGGCAGTTTGCTGAGGTCAAAGTCGCGGACCATCACCCGCTCCTCAGCCCAGCGGCTGAGGACGCCCGCCAGCGTTTCCAGCAGCGGCCCTTCGCCGAACGGCAGGTTCCGCAGCAGTCGCTTGGCCGTGTCGGGAACGGGCACGAAGTTGCGGCGCAGCGCCTTCGGCAGCGAGCGAACCAGCGCCGTGACCTTCTCCTCCAGCAGTCCCGGCACGAGCCAATCGAGCTGTCCAGCTGACAACTGCTGCAGAGCGGCCACCGGTACCGTCACCGTCACTCCATCGTCCACGTCGCCCGGCTGGAAGTTGTAGCGCAGCGGCAGCTCCAACCCCTCGACCTGCAGCGTCGCCGGGAACTGTTCGCGAGGATCCGCCTCCTCCAGCGGCCCCGTGTCGATCATCTCCTCGACACGCATGGTCAGCGACGGGCCGTGCGATGGATCGGCCTTCAGCCAGCGGCGCAGCGACGCCAGGTCGTAGACCTCTGCCGGCAGCCGCTGGTCGTAGAACGCGTAGATCGAATAGTCGTCCAGCAGCCAGTCGCGGCGCCGCGTCTGCGCCGCCATCTGCGCGATCTGCTCACGCACTTCGCGATTCACCTTCAGCACGCCTTCGTTCGCGTCCGTTTCCTGTTCGACGAGCGCGCCGTCGATGAACAGGCGGCGCGACACGACGGGATCGATGCGGCCGTAGGGCACTTTCCGCTGCACGACCACGGGCAGGCCCATCAGCGACACCTTTTCAAAGGCCATCACCGTGCCGGCCTTCGCGTGCCAGCGCGGATCGCTGTAGCTGCGTTTCACCAGGTGTTCGGCCAGCCGCTCGATCCACGTCGGACTGATCCGCGCGACGGTCCGCGCGTATCGCCGCGTCGTCTCCACGCGTTCCGCCGCGACGATCCACGCGTGGCGTTCGCGGAACAGGCCCGAACCGGGCCAGACCACCAGTTTCAAGCCGCCCGCACCGGTGTAGTCTCCTTCCGGCGCGCGGAGCGCAACGCCGGACAGCAGGCCCGCCAGCAGCGCGCGATGCAGCGGCGCGTACTCGCTGCCCCGCGCGCCGACACGCAGCTTCACCCGCTCCGCCACCTCCAGCAGCTGCCGGTGGATCTCGGTCCATTCCCGCAGGCGATTGAACGAGAGAAAGTTCTGCTGGCAGGCTCTCCGCATCTGGTTTCGCGACGTGGTCTCGCGCAAATGATGATAGAAATCCCAGAGCTTCAGCAGCGAGACGAAGTCCGACTCCTTGTCCAGGAACTGCGCGTGCCGTTCGTCGGCCTGCTGCTGCTTCTCATGGGGCCGTTCGCGCGGGTCCTGGATCTCCAGCCCTGCGGCGATCACCAGCACGTCGGCCAGGCAGCCTTCGGCCGCTCCGGCCAAGATCATGCGGCCGACCCGCGGGTCGACCGGCATCTGCGCCAGCTGCCGGCCGATGTTCGTCAACTGCCGATGGTCGTCCAAGGCCTGCAGTTCAAAGAGCGTCTTGTAGCCATCGCGGACCGATTCCGGATGCGGCGGATCGAGGAACGGGTAGTCCTCGATCTCTCCCAGCTTCAACGCCTTGGCCTGCAGGATCACCGCGGCCAGGTTCGTGCGCCGGATCTCGGGCGTCGTATACTCGTCGCGGCGGAGGAAGTCCTGCTCGCCATAGAGCCGGATGCAGACACCTGGCGCGATACGGCCGCAGCGGCCAGCCCGCTGGTTGGCCGACGCCCGCGACACCGGCTCGATCGGCAGACGCAGGATCTTGGAACGCGGCGAGTAACGACTGATCCGCGCCGTGCCCGTGTCCACCACATAGCGGACGCGCGGCACCGTCAACGACGACTCGGCCACGTTCGTCGCCAGCACCACTCGCCGCTGGTCGCCCGGCTCGAAGATCCGATTCTGCTCCGCCGCCGTCAGCCGCGCGTACAGCGGCAGCACCTCCGTGCCCTTTCCGCTGTCGCCCGCGAACGACTCGCGACGCAACCGCTTGGCCATCTCCAGAATGTCACGCTCCGTCGGCAAGAAGACCAGGATGTCGCCGCGGTCGATCCGCGACAACTCATGGATCGCATCCACCACCGCCTGCTCCAGGTCAATGTCCTCCTCGTCCCCCTCCTCCTCGCCTCCCAGCGGACGATAGCGCACTTCCACCGGATACGATCGCCCCGAAACCTCGATCACCGGTGCCGGTCCCTGCGCGTCGGTGAAGTGCTGGCTGAACCGCTCCGCGTCCAGCGTTGCCGACGTAATGACCAGCCGCAGGTCGGTCCTCTGCGCCAGCCGCTGCTTCAGGTAGCCCAGCAGGAAGTCGACGTTCAGCGAACGCTCGTGGGCCTCGTCCAGGATGATCACTTCATACTGGTCGAGGAACCGGTCGTTCTGCGTCTCGGCCAGCAGGATCCCGTCCGTCATCAGCTTGATGTACGTCTGCGGGTCGGTCCGATCGGTGAAGCGGATCTTGTAGCCGACTTGCGATCCCAGCGATACGGACAGCTCGTCGGCCACACGCGTGGCGATCGTCCGCGCGGCCAGCCGCCGCGGCTGCGTATGCCCGATCAGTCCGCGAATCCCCAGCCCCGCAGCCAGGCAGATCTTGGGAAGCTGCGTCGACTTGCCCGAGCCGGTTTCGCCGGCCACGATCAGCACCTGCCGCGTCTGCAGGGCCCGGCTGATTTCCTCGACATGCCCGGAGATGGGCAGCCCTTCCGGAAAACTGATCGCCGGCACGCCCAGCTTGCGGCGTTCGAAACGGTCGACGGCTTCCTCCAGTCGCTTCTGGAAGGCCGCCAGCCGTTCGGCCGGAACCTCCTCGGCCGACAACCGTTTCCACTCCCGCTCCAGCCGCGGACGATCTCGCGTCAGCGTGCGTTCCAATTGCGATCGGACGGAGTCTGCCACGTTCATCGTTCGGCCGCTTAGTTTTAGCCGAGGCTCCTCGGTCGAAGACAACCCACGCGGTCATCCCCGGACGAAATGTGGTGCCTGATGGCAGAATCGAGCATCTTGAGCCAGAAGGTCCCTCGCCGCAAGGCCCGGGGAGGCCTGCTCGCACGCCGGTCGCACGCCAGTCGCACCAGCGGCGACTGCCGGGCTGCTACCGCGTTCAGGCCCGCGTCCCGCACCCTGCGGACCGGAGACTCCGCGCCTGATCTGGCCCGCATGCTTCCCAATCGGTACCATTCTGTCCATGGGGTCACGCTGTCCCTGGTGACGGAACCGCGAAATCCGCGTCGCCCCAACACGGTCCGTGGTTGGGCCAATCGCGTGCCTTGGCCAGTCGCGCGGTTCGGAAACCTCCGAGGCAACGGGCCTAGAGGCCTCGCTTGCCCCTGCCCGTTCTGCGTTTCCCGTCGTTCCCGGTCCGCTCATCTCCCGTTCCGCCAGGTGACTCCATGTTGCTTCGCACTCTGCTTCTTTCCCTTCGTCGCGTCCTGTTCGCGTTGCCTGATTCAACTGGCCACACCGCCAGTGGCCAGCAAGCGGGCTGCCCTTGCACCCGGTCGCTCGGCGTGTGGCGGTCCACGATGCTGCTCCCCTGGCTGGCGGTCGTTGCTTCGGTTGTCCCCGGCTCGGTCGCGCAGGGCGACGACTGGCCGCAATGGCTGGGCCCGCAGCGGGACAGCGTGTGGCGCGAGACGGAGATCGTGGAGCGGATTCCGGAGTCGGGTCCGGTGGTGCGATGGCGCGTGCCGATCTCCGGCGGCTACACCGGTCCGGCGGTCGCCGCCCATCGTGTGTTTGTGATGGATTACTTGACGGACGGCGAGCGGACGGCGAGTCCCGACGCGCGACCGAAACTGGCCGGCAAGGAACGCGTCCTGTGCCTGGATGCCGCCACGGGCAAGGTGATTTGGACGCACGAGTACGACTGCCCTTATGAGATTTCGTACCCCGCCGGTCCGCGAGCAACGCCCACCGTGGATGGCGACCTCGTGTATACCTTGGGTTCGGAAGGCGACCTGCGCTGCCTGACGGCCGCCGATGGCCGGCTCGTCTGGGCCAAGAGTTTCAAGAAGGACTTCCAGGCCAAGACGCCGCTGTGGGGTTTTTGCGGCCATCCCCTGGTGGATGGCGAGAAGCTGATCTGCATTGTCGGCGGGCCGGGCCGGTTGGTCATGGCCCTCGACAAGAGGACCGGCAACGAGATCTGGCGCAGCCTGGATGCGGAGCAGCCGGGCTACAGCGCGCCGACGATCGTCCAGGCCGGCGGCGTGCGCCAGCTGCTCATCTGGCACTCGGCCGCGCTGGCCAGTTTGAATCCGGAGTCGGGCGATGTCTACTGGTCCGAAAAGCTCGATCCCAACTACGGCATGTCGATCGTCACGCCGCGTCTGGATGGCGACCTGCTGTTCGTGGGCGGCATCATTCACAAGTCGATGATGGTGCGCCTGGACGAGCGACGCCCGACCGCTACCGTGGCCTGGATGGGCAGCAAGGAAGTGGGCATCGACCCGGTGCACAGCACGCCATTCCCGGAGAAAGGCGTGCTGTACGGCGTGAGTCGCGAGGGAGCGTTAAGCGCTGTGCAGATGGCCAACGGCTCGATCCTCTGGCAGACCTTCGACCTCATGCCCGACGCCCGCCGCGCGCACTCGGGCACGATCTTCCTGGTGAAGCACGAGGACCGCTTTCTGCTCATGACCGACTCCGGCGAACTGGTGATCGCGAGACTCACGCCCGAAGGCCACCAGTGGCTCAGCCGCACGCCGCTGCTGGAGACCACCAGTTCGGGCATGGGCCGCTCGGTCGTGTGGAGCCACCCGGCCTTCGCCGATCGCTGCCTGTTCGCCCGCAACGACAAGGAGATCCTCTGCGTCTCTTTGTCGAGCGAAGACTACACCGACGTCACCAACAAGGCCGAGACCGCGCCGCCACGACGCACGCCCGCTCCGTAACTCCACGCAACGCGTGCACGTGGCAGGACCAATACCCGGGCCTGCATGCTCCAGCCATCACCCATCAAATCCCGTCCAGCGATCATCACTTCTTTACCTCTCCTCCGCTCCGCCCCCACCAGGAACACCCCCTTGGCCTTGACGCTGTGTCTCCGCATGATTCTGTGTCTCCGCATGATTCGGGGCCTCCGCATGATCCTGTTGCACCGAGGGAAGTGGCTGACCCTGCTGGCCCTCCACCTCGCAGCGCCCCTCGTGCTGGTCGCGAAGGAGCCTGCAAGTGAAACTCGTCGCGC
>JBIIEC010000095.1:0-15659 GCA_044238045.1 Pirellulaceae bacterium
AGGTTGGCTCGCTTGATGATCAACTTGTTCGCGTTGCTCTGCACCCAGAAGATCTGTCCGGAGGCGTGATCGAGCGCAATGGAACCGACCGCGCTCAAACCCGTGACAATGTTCGTCACGTTCGTGCCGTCCAGATTCGCGCGTCGAATGGCGTTGGCCTCCGACCAGTAGATGAGTCCAGCGTACGGATCGACGTCGATACCGGTCACCGTGGCCGAAGCGGTGATCGGCGAAGCACCCGCCACCGTCAAACCGTCCGGCGTGCGGGTCAGGATGGAGGAACCGATCGAGAACCAGATCTGGCTGTTGACGCTGTCAAAAGCCGCGTTCTCGACAGGCCCCGGAAGTCCCGTCATCAGGACTTCCAGCTCACCTCCGGTTCCAGGTCCCACCTTGAACGTCGAGGTCGGGTCACCCCAGTACAGCGTGCCGGATCGATCCTCCGCCGCCACGGTGGTGACGCGGAAGCCCAGGCGATCGATATAGATGGTCGGATCGGTACCGCTTCCTGACTGAGTTCGTGTGATCGTGATGCCGGTGTTCGCGGCCGTCAGGTCGGTCCACGTCCAGCCCCCGGTCACTGCCGTGACGTTGATCGAGACATATCCCTCCGTCGCCGTCGAAGGCGACCCCGCGACCGAACCGGAGAACGCATTGATGGCGTTGAGACTCAGCGTGTAGGTGCCGATCGACGTTCCCTGGCGGATCACATTCACCGACAGCGAGTCGCCGGACCGGAACGGCAAGTCCGTATTCAACTGCAGGATGGCTTCAACGTGCGTGATCGGCGTGGTCTGGTTCGCCGCCGACGGATCGATCGGATCGCTGCTGATCAGCGTGGCACCATTGACATTCGTGGACGCGTAGTTGCCGGTCGTGGCTCCCGCGGCATCCGACGCATTCGTGAACGTGCTGCTGCCCGAGACGGTCGAAAGCCACAGATCTTGCGTCTGCGGCGTCGAGGAGGTGTAGCCCAGGGGCTTCACCAGGTTCGTCACGCTCAACGCGTACGTGACCACATCGCCTTCGTTGACCGGACTGCTGCCGACCAGCGTCTTCTCCAGGTCCAGCGTCGGCGAAAAGCCGAAGTCCGCCGTCATGTCGTTGGCGGTTGTCAGCGTGATCGGAATGACGTGCGACGTGCTGGGGATGCTGCCCAAGGGGCGATCCGCGTCCAACCGATCCACGGCCACCAGATAGGCCGCGTCGCGCAGGTCGGTGAACTCGTAGTTTCCATTCGAGTCCGTCGTCGTCGTGGCCAGCAGGGTATCGTCGGGATCCAAAATACCATTGCCGTTGACGTCCGCGTACAGCGATACGCCAATATTCGGCAGACCGGCCTCGCTGCCGTTCTGCACGCCATCACCCACGATCCCGCCACCCGATCCGTCGTCGAAGTAGACCGTGTCCCCGATCTTCAGGCCCTTGGAAAGCGGGACGGAGACGCAGTCGTCCAAAGCATATTCGCCGCCGCCCAGCGATACGCCACCGCAGTTATCAAGCGTCGCCACGGGGTAGTTCCACGGCACGGCCGTCTTGAACGTGACCGTGAACGTCTCGCCGCCATCCAGAGCCGAATCGAGCCACCACTGCAGGTCCGTCACCGACGCGGCGATCGCGGGCTCCGAATCCAGCCAAGTGGTTCCGTTGTCCGTCGAGTACCGAATGGTGACGCTGGTACCGGTCGGAAGGACCGTGGCCGCGGCCGATCCGGCGACGTACGTCGTGCCTGCCGGGATGTCATCGCCGATCACCGGCGGCATTCCGTATTCGACATTGCCGAACTTCTGCGTCGTCTCGTAGTTCGTCACCGACAGCGTGAACGTGGCCTGCGCATCCGTGGGACTGGTGAGCGTGATGACCGGCGCGCCGCTCTTGTCGAACTGCACGTTCGGAGCCGCGAACGTCACCGCCGAGCCGGAAGCCCCAAAGTCGCCGTTGAACTTCTCGTTGTCGTAGCCCGAAGCCACTTCCTGGTACGGCGTCAGCGAACTGGACGCGCCGTACTGCATCGGCAGGAATTCGTAGAACACCAGACCGACAGCGCCCGTGTTGTTTTCGGGCAAGTTCATGAAGTACAGTTGGTCCTCGAACGGGATCAGTTGCTCGGTGCCGTCGTTCAGCTTGACGATCAAAAGGCCGTAGCACTTCACCAACCGCTGCGCAGACGCGTCATAGATATTCGCGTCGCCGACAGGCTGCATCCAGGCGTTGCGATCCGGGACCAGGTCGCCGTCGTTATCAAAGCCAGCGCCCACGTTCCCCAGGTCGTACCAGATGCCCTCCGAAACGTAGGCACCGGGGATGCGAGGCACTCCACTCGACGGTCGCCAGCCAAGGGCCGCCTGGATCGCGTCCAGATAGTGGTCCGGCACCTTGGAGGTGGTGTTGGGCTGAATCTTGTTGGCCATCGCGGAGATTTCATTCCGCGCCGTGATCTGCCGCTCATCGTAAACAAGACGCGGCGTCGTGCCTTCGTTCGCCTGGACCCAGATGTCGTAGTTGAAGACCAGGTCGTCCCACGTCTCCGCCGCGGCACCCGTCACGTTGTCGCCGTTCGCGTCGAGCGCGGGGTAGGAGACCAGCACATAAGCCACCGTCGATTCGCCGGGCGCCAAGCTCGGGATGCGGCGCGTGGCCTCGCTGATACCGCCCTCCTGCTACAGCGAGAAGTTGCCCTGGTAAGGATACGGCGGATTGGTGATCGTCGTCACCGGATAGACGCCCGCGGTCCCCGCGCCCGTCGAGGTGTTCGTGAGATCACCCATCCGGATCACGATGTCCGTCAGCGGCGTCGATCCCGTGTTCGTGACCTTGACAGCCAAATGCGCCGCCTGCGGAGCGTACGTCGCCGGCGTCTCCGCGTTCGAATCCACCACCAGGTTGTAGGCGGCGATCGGTTCCATCGTCAGCGCGCCGTCCACCAAGTCAGACGCCAGCATCTGACGCTCTTCGACATGCTCAATGGCCAGCTGGCGAACGCTGATGCGTTCACCCCGCGCTTGACGACCCTCGAGAGAACGACCCTGAAATGCCTGATAGAACCGGCTGCGGCGCGTGAAGCGTTTTTTTCATCGATGAATCCAACTCTGAATCGGGTGCAAATGAATGCGAAGGGGGAGTGCCCGTGAACTTTTGCGAAACGAGACCTGACAAGCGAACAAAAGACTGCGACTGACTTGAAAGCCCGGTGGCTGGCAACCACTGGCGACAACTGCGACCGGCAGGGCTTTCGCCCAAGCCAAACGCCTCACCCGAAACGGAACCCGTACTCGTGCGTGCGAGACCGCCCAGACTGTGCGGATCTGAAGCAGCTGCGGGCGAAAAATCAGCCCAACCCCACCACTAATCGCAATCCGCTGAAATACTCAGCGACGTCAACTCTTGCGTAAACCCACAAGTGGATCGTAAAGCAGATTTATCCAGCGACAAAAACCTTGAACGCCCGCATCAAGGAAAAAACGCATTGATAGCCATCGGTAAGCCGAAGCGTTCATTGTCTTGAACGAGTCGGCCAGCCGAGAGCGGAGCAGGCGACGAGGCCCGCGCAGTCGGTTCGAACAGAACGGGGAACGTGGCAGGGCGAAGTGAAAGGCGGATCGCCACGCAGGGTCAGCCAACTCGTCCCACGGCGCGTGATGCGATTCCGTGCCCCGTCGCCAATCCACGATCGCGCAAGGAGGGGGCGTAGGACACACAAATCCAAAGGGTCAGGCCTCTTTGATGGAGAGCGGTACCCGGACACACGAGCAAAACGCAGGGCCCGTCCAATCAAAGAGGCCTGACCCCTTTGAATTCTCCGCGCGTCGCCTGAGTTGAGATTCAATCGCCGCGGTAGCAAAGCAGCGGCGTCACCTGGCGAACGATGCGAACCAGATCGCGCTGCGCTCGCATGACGGCGCGAATGTCACGATAGGCCGACGGCGCCTCGTCGCGGTACCGGGCAACGTTCCGCGCGTCGTACCAGACGCCGCGCAGTTCCTTCGCTGTCTGTCGGTCGGAAATGGTGCGTGAGGCTTCCCCGCGCGGCAGCACGCGTCCTGCACCGTGCGAACTGGACGCCAGTGCATCTTCGCAGCCGCGTCCCGTCACGTGGAAGCTCGGCGTTCCCATCGTACCGCCGATCACGCCCGCCTCCCCCTCGTGCGCCGCCGACGCTCCCTTGCGATGCACCCAGTATCTCTGCCCGCAATGCTCCTCGCGGCGCACGTGATTGTGATGGGCGTGAATCCGCAGCGTGGGATCGGGCACGATCCGCCATTGCGACTGGAGCAGCTCCTCCACGCATCGGGCCATCGCGATCCGATTCGCCTCCGCGTAGGCGATCGCCCACTCGACATCGGCCAGATACGCCTGGCCATCGGCCGTGGAAGCATCCAGTGCCACGAGGCGGCTGCCGCGTGGCGCGTCACCGGCCCTGTGAACATGGTGGCCGGTGATGGCCTGCCCCATGCCTCGCGAACCGCTGTGGATCAGCAGCCACAGGCGTCCCTCATCATCCGCCTGGAACTCCAGAAAATGATTGCCCCGCCCGAGCGTACCGAGTTGCCAGAGTCCGTCGCGTTCGGCCAGTCGCTGCAGCGCGGGATCGCTCAGAGTCAGCTTCCGCAGCGTCTCCGGCATCGCGTCGATCCGCGTCGCTCCGGAGTGTTTCAACGACGGCACTGCCGCGCGCAACGCATCCAGCAGCCACATCGCCCGCGCCTCGTCCTCCAACAGACTCGCCTCCGCATCAAACGGCAGCGCCAGCATCCCGCAGCCGATATCCGCTCCAACGGCCGCCGGATAGATGAGCGTTGTCGTGGCGAGCGCCACGCCCACACAGACTTCCTTCGAAAGATGCACGTCGGGCATGACGGCGATCCGTTGGACGTCCGCCGCCCGCGCGAGCCGCTCCAGCGACTTCGTCACCTCGTGCGAACACGGTTCGACAAGCCAAGCCCGTGCCGCAACTTCCTCGGCTCCCTTGGCGAGACGCAGCTTCTTCATGCACCACTCCCGCGGGCCACGAATGGCAGGAACTGGAACAGCAGCCGGGGAGCTCGCTTCCGCGTAATGCCGGCGGCGACTGCGGCGCGCAGGCGTCCCTCACTGCGTCTCAGGCAGTCGAGTACCTCCTCCGAATCAAGCGGCGCATCACCACTCAAGGGCGTGACCAGCACCAGCAACTGCCCCGCATCGGGCGCCGCCGTGACGGCCACGACCGAGAGCTCCAGCAGCATCTCCTCGCGCGCATCCTCGCCCAAGGCAAGGCTCAGCACCTCCATCACCTGACGACAGAGCTGCTGGGTCTTGCGGTCGAGCGGTCTTTTACCATGGTCCGGCCGCGCAAAGTCCCGGGGGTCCAACAAGTCGTCCTCCCGCAACTCCCCGCAAGGCAGGTTGCGCAACGAGAGTCTCCGACGATTCTGACGATTCATAAGTCTTTCTGATTCCACGTTTGACAAGATCCTGCAGTCAGCCAATGTAGTCGGCATACTCCGGTGTGCCGAATTGGAACTGCCAACCAACGTTCCTGCGACAGGCCTGAAAGGCACTCCCGAATTCCGCACACGGAGTGCGCGGACCACATTCGCGGACTAGAGGTCGGACTACAGGTGCCGACTGCCCAAGGCAGCCGACGTCAATGACAGCCCAAGGCGACCAAGGTTCGCTAGGGTTCCTCCATTTTCCCAATCCACCGCCGATCCGGCGGCGACTATACTATTTCCTCCAGAGTGTTTCTGTTTCCGCTGAGTGTCGAAAAAGCCAACTTCCCTGCGTAGATGCCAGCATCGCAATATCTTCCTTGGGTACCGCCCGGCCATGCTCGATCCTGATCCCACGCCGCGACCTCGATCCGGCGACGACTCCACGAGCCTTCGCATTGACGTCGCGGGAACGTTCAACTACGTCGCGTGGCAGAACTCCTTCCCCCTGCTCCATTCCGTGACGATCGAGAACCGTGGCCCCGATACGATCGAGTCAGCCACGCTGGAACTCATCGCCTCGCCTGCCTTCGCGCGTCCCCGGCAATGGCCTATCGACCGCATTCGCGCCGGGGACCCCGTGAGTCTTCGCGAAACGGATATCGATATGGATGTCGACTTCCTGGACAAACTGGACGAAGCGGAACGGGCGGTGCTGCGTTTCCAGCTTCGCAACGCGTCCGGGCTGCTGGCCGAGGCCAGCCACGAGGTGCGGGTCCTCAGTCGCGATGAATGGGGTGGAATGGGGTCGATGGCGGAGTTGCTGCCCGCATTCGTGACGCCAAACGATCCGGCGATCGGACCGCTGCTGAAGTCAGCTTCGTCCGTTCTCGAGGAACACGGCTATCGCGGAGCACTTGACGGCTACCAGTCTCACGATCCGAATCGCGTCTTCCTGCTCGCCAATGCCATCTGGTCGGCTGTCACCATCCGGTCACTCACCTACGCCAATCCGCCGGGCAGTTTCGAACAGGTCGGCCAGAAGACACGGCGCATTGGCGTGATCCTGCAGGAGGGCCTTGCCACCTGCCTCGACACCACACTGCTGTTTGCGTCGGCCCTCGAGGCCATGGGACTCAATACGGTCCTGGTGATGAAACGCGACCACTGCTTCGTCGGTGTTTGGCTTCGCAAGAAGATTCCGCGGAAGCTGATCGAGGAGGACTGCAGCGAACTGCGGAAGGCCATCGTCGCTGACGAACTGCTGGTCTTCGAGACAACGCTGGTCACCCAGCGACCGCCGGTACCCTTCGACCGCGCCGTGACTGCGGCGGAATCGGCCCTCGGTGAATCGAACGAGCACGATTTCGTGGCGGCGATCGACGTCGCGCGGGCACGCATGGCCGGCATTCGACCGCTGGCAACGCGTTCGGAACGTTCGACTGAACCCACGGCCCACGTCGACTCGGCGAAGTTGCCACTATCCGATGCTCCCGGCTATGCGGTCGAGGAGTTCGCGGAGGAGGACGAGGCGTCGACGACTCCGACTGGCCGCATCGACCGGTGGCAGCGAAAACTGCTCGACCTCTCCCTGCGCAACCGGCTGCTGAACTATCGCGAGTCCAAGCAGTGCATCCCGATCCACGGTCGCGACCTCGCGCGGGTGGAAGACTGTATGGCGAAGCAGGAGAGACTCCGGCTGGTCTCGTTGCTCGACGAAAACCGCCTCGCGGGCCGCGATCCAGGCCTGCATCGCGAACGGACCCAGCGTGACCTGGACGACGAGTTTGCCGACCTCGCGCTGGCGCGCGGGGAGTTGGCCTGCCCGTTGGACGCAGGCGAGCTGGACGTGCGACTGACCGGCCTGCTGCGGAAGGTGAAGAACGACCTCGCCGAAGGCGGCACCAATACACTCTTCCTCGCCCTGGGTTTCATCCGCTGGCGAAAGTGCCCGACCGATGCGAAGACTTATCGAGCGCCCCTGCTGCTGATCCCGGTCAAGCTGACGCGCAGCAACGCGACGGCTCCGTTTTATCTCAACAGTCACGAAGACGAAGCACGCTTCAATGCCACGCTTGCACAGCTGCTGAAGCGGGACTTCGACTGCGACCTCGGGTCCCTGGAAGCTAATCTTCCCACCGACGACAACGGACTGGATGTGGCGGCGATCCTGGAGCGAACACGTCGGGCGATCCGCGACCTGCCGGGTTTTGAAGTGGTCGAGGAGGCGGCGGTGGCCGCGTTCTCCTTTGCGAAGTACCTGATGTGGAAGGACCTGGTGGACCGCATCGACATGCTGGACCAGAACCGCGTCGTGCGGCATCTGGTGCACGACCCGGACAAGCCGTTCCGGCCGGAGGATGCCGGCCCCCTGCCGCAGCCTCGCGATATCGACGCGCGATACCAGCCCGCGGACATCGTCCATCCGCTGCCCGCCGACTCATCGCAACTCGCGGCCGTGATGGCGGCGTCGGAGGGGCACGATCTGGTCATTGTGGGACCACCGGGGACGGGAAAGAGCCAGACGATCGCGAACCTGATCGCGCAGTGCCTGTCGACGGGTCGAAGTGTCCTGTTCGTCGCCGAGAAGACGGCGGCGCTGGATGTGGTCCATCGTCGGCTGCGTGAGCATGGGCTCGGCGATTGCGCGATCGAACTGCATTCGAACAAGGCCGAACGACGACGGTTCCTCGAGCAACTGGAGGCATCGTGGAAGCGGACGGCGGACGCGGGCGATGGGGAGTGGCTGGAGATCAGCGAGCGTCTCCGGGTGCGCCGCGATGAATTGAACGCCTACGTCGCCGGGCTCCATGCGGAGCATCCCAACGGTTGGACCATCCATCGCGCGATGGGGCTGTCGGTGCAGGGTGGCGATCTCGCCTGTCCAACGCTTGGTTGGGGCTCGACGCCTTCCTTGGCCAAGGCTTTGCAGCACGATCGCGGGCACTACAAGACGCTCACTCAGTCGATCGCGAACGCAGCCTCCGCGCGACAGGCTCTGCCCACCGGCGTGGATCTCGGTCGTGTCGAAGCTTCGGAATGGTCGATGGCCTGGGAAACCGAACTGCTGGACAACTGCCGGCATCTGCGTGATTCCGCCGATCAGCTGACGCTGGCCGCGGAACGTCTCCTGTCGCTGCTGGACGCCGGGCCGCTGGTCGAGATCACTGCCAGTCAACTCGCGGGCATGTTCCAGTTGGCGAAGGAACTGACGGCCGGCGATCCGCCGCCCTCCGCCCTGCTGCTCCATCCCGACCTGGAGCGTTTGAAATCCGCCATCGACGAACGTGGAACGATGCTGGCCCATCGACATCAAGCCGTGACCGCCAGCCAGAACGCCCTCTCGCAACTGCAAGCATCCATCGGTCT
The DNA here is from genome assembly GCA_044238045.1 of Pirellulaceae bacterium. Lineage (GTDB taxonomy): Bacteria > Planctomycetota > Planctomycetia > Pirellulales > Pirellulaceae > CAZUJM01. The sequence goes on from JBIIEC010000095.1 coordinate 8,778, forward strand.
CGCTCCGGCAGCGAATGCCACGACGACCAATGCTCCCGCCGCGCGGACCGCGACCACTCACGAAGCGGCCGATCCGGAGTCAATCGGCCTGCAACTGGCAGCGGCCGTCAACGGATCGGAATCGGCGGGGGTCCCACTGGTCTTCCATCGACAACTGGAATCGTTGACATCCGCGGGAGTGGTACGCGCGGAGCTGATGAACCGGTTGCAGGAAGCACGACGGGCGCTCGAGGCGAGAGCCTACGCCGCATCGCTGCTCGGCCACATCCCGATCGATACCATCCTGGCGGCCTGGATGAACGCATCTGCCGCGCCGTGGCCGCTGTCCCTGTGGAAGAAGTATTCCGTCAAGCAGCGGTTGAAGACGTTCATGGCTCCGGCCGCGACGCCCGATCCGGCCTTTGACGTGCCCCTGCTGGTGGCCTGCATGGATAGCGAGAAACGCCTGGACGAACACCTGCGCTCGCTTCAACTGCCTGCCGCCCTCGAAACGGCTTGGAGCGAATCGCCGGCCGCTCTCGACGAACCAATCGCAGCGGCCCGACGATTGCGAGGCTTGATCCAGCAAGCCGGTGGATCGTTGCCCGACTCCCCGGCCGACATCGACCTGATGACAAAGGCCCTCACCTCAAGTGCCGCGTCGCTGCTCGCAACCCGTCGCGAGATCGAGGCGTTGGACGGGCAATTGGCGTCACAAGGGGAACTTCTGGAACTGCCGCCCGAATTGCGGAAGCTCGCGGAGCACGACGTCGGGCCGATCACCGCGAGCATTGATGCCGTGCGGCGCTGGCGAAGTGCACTGGCCGGTGCGGGCTTCGCACCGGAGCAGCTGCCCATACTGCTCCGCGGGCTGGTCGCCGCGACGCCGGAGACGCGGACCGCCGTCGCGACCGATTTTCACCAACTGGCGAAGCAGTTCCAGGGTGCATGGCAGACCTACACGAAGGTCGCCGGCCAGACACCCGCGGCCAAGGACTCGCGACAGACGCTTGCCGACGCGCGACGACAGGCCGAGACGATTCTGTCGCAGCGCGTCGCGCTGCGTCCATGGACGATGTGGGTCGCGGCGCGTCAGCGAGCCGAGGAGTTGGGGCTGGCCGGTTTCGCGGGAGCGATCTGGTCCGGGGACCTCGCGCCGCAGGAGGCGGGCCCGCGATTCGAACTCGCCTACGCCCGTTGGTGGCTGCCCCAGGCCCTGGACTCCAGCGACCCGCTGCGCGGCTTCCAACGCGTCCGCCATGAGCAGGCGATTGAGGACTTTCGTCGCCTCGACGACCTCGCCCGGAAGGCGGCGGCGCCGCGGGCACTCCAGGCCGTCCACCACGGCCTGCCCGACATGACCCTCGTGCCGCGCGCATCAGAACTCGGCTACCTGCGCCATCAGCTAGGACTCAAACGCCCCAGCAAGTCGATTCGCGACGTCATCACGAACATGCCCACATCGTTCCGCAAGCTGGCGCCCTGCCTGCTGATGTCGCCCCTCTCCATCGCCCAGTACCTGCCGCCCGGGGAAGCTCTCTTCGATGTGGTCGTCTTTGACGAGGCGTCGCAGATCTCCACGTGGGACGCCATCGGCGCGATCGCGCGCGGAAAGCAGACGATCATCGTCGGCGACCCCAAGCAGTTGCCGCCGACGAACTTCTTCGGACGCGCCGACGACGACGAGGCAAACGAGGACCTCGCGGACCACGAGAAGGATCTGGAAAGCATCCTCGATGAAGTGCAGGCTTCGGGTATGCCCACCGTGCAGCTGAACTGGCACTATCGCAGCCGCCACGAGTCGTTGATCGCGTTCTCGAACCGGAGCTACTACGGCGGCCAGCTGATCACTTTCCCCGCAGCGGAATCAACCGACCGCGGTGTTTCCCTGACCCTCGTGGAAGGCGCGCTCTACGACCGCGGAAATACCCGCACGAATCGCTTGGAGGCCGAGGCGATCGTGGCGGATGCGGTGCGACGGATGAAGCAGAACCTCACCCTCCCTGAAGGCGAACGCCTCACCTTCGGCGTCGTCACCTTCAACAGCCAGCAGCAGACGCTGATCCAGGATCTTTTCGACGAAGCTCTGCGGGGCGCGCCGGAACTGGAATGGTTCTTCGCCGACGAGCGGCTCGAACCGACGGCGGTGAAGAACCTCGAGAATGTCCAGGGCGACGAGCGGGACATCATGTACTTCTCGATCACCTTCGGCTGGGACGCGAACGGCAAGTTCCCGGTCGACTTCGGTGCCATCAATCGCACCGGTGGCGAGCGACGCCTGAATGTCGCGGTGACGCGAGCGCGGCAGGCGCTGTGCGTCTACGCCTCGTTCCAACCCGACCAGCTTCAGGCCGCTCGTTCCACGGCGCGCGGCGTGAACGACCTGAAGCGTTTTCTGGAATTCGCCCAGCGAGGCACCAGCACGCTGGCCACGCGGGAGGAGTTCGCGACGAACGAACACGACTGCCCGCTGGAACGATCGGTCGCCCAATCCCTGACCGATCGAGGCTGGCGCGTGGAGCGACGCGTGGGCGTGTCCGACTTCCGCGTCGACCTCGGCATCGTGCATCCCGACCATCCGGAGACCTTCCTCGCGGCCGTGGAATGCGATGGCGCCACCTACCTGCGTTCCGCAACGGCGCGGGACCGCGACAAGACCCGCAAGCTGGTGCTGGAGGGCCTGGGTTGGAACGTGCTGCGAGTCTGGTCCACGCATTGGTCCTACGACCCCCGCGGCGCGGCCGAGGAACTGCACGCGCGACTGGAGCAGTTGCTGGCCGATTCGCAGAGTCGTAGCCAGCACACGCCGTGTGCTGGTGGCGACAACCAAGCAGAACAGCCCGCCAGGCCTTAGCGGCACGGCTTGAGGCCCCCGTCAGATCACCTGCCAGACCGACGAGTAGGTGCGTGGCGTGCCGCCATCACCATCGTTGAGCAGCACCTGGAGCGAGCGAGTACCGGGCACGTCTCCGGCAAGGATGCTGAAGCGGATCTGCCGCAGGAGCGCCGTCGCGGCGTTGATCGTCGAGTTGGTGGTCTTGGCGAACTTCAGCGTCAGTGGCATCGTTCCCGTGCCGCCGGCTCGCGTGGCGAAGAAGGTGCCGTTGTAGTAGACGTTCGCGCCCGAAGTGGTGATGCCGCTGCCCGTCTCGATCGAGTACTGGTCGTACACCGTGGGATTCAGCGACTTGACGACAAGCGAACCGCCGCTGAAGTCGGGCGAATCGGGATCGGCCACCACGGCGTCCGTGTTCGCCACCGCGACGGCGAGGTCGCCGATGGTGACGGAGTTCGTGGCCGGGATGCCGCTGATGGTCGGCATGTCGTTGACCCGCGCGATCGTCACGTTCCGCGATGCCGGAGCACTCGTGAGGCCGGTGGGTTCCGGTCCATCGGTCAGGGTGAAGCGGATGGTGCGAGTCAGCGTCGACGGGTTGTCACTCAGGTTCACGTACGTCACGGCCCTCAGCAGGGCCTTGGTGGCCGCGAGCGACGCGTTGGCGTTGAGGTCGACCACCAGCGGTTGCGTGGCATTGCCGCCCGTGAACGTGCCGATGAGCACTCCGCCGTAACGCACTTGGTCGCCCGCGACGCCGATCTGGCCGGCGGCGTTGCCGATGTTCTTAATGCCCAGCAGGTCTTCCCCCAGACCATTCGCCGTGAACTGAGCGGTCAACCGGCCGCCGTTGAAGCTTGCCGGCATGTCACCATCGGTCACCGTACCCGCTCCGGCCACCAGCAGCGTGGCGTTCTCGGTGTAGGCAACACTGGCCGATCCGGCGGACAGCACCGGCGCGTCGGGCAGCGCCGTGACGCTCACCTGCTTCGTGGCCACCGCGCTGGTCAGCCCGGTGGGCCCGTCCTTGAGCGAGAACTGGATGGCTCGCTGTCCCGTGGTGGGAGCCTGGCTGGTGTTGTTGAACGTGATGCTCCGCGCGAGCGCCTGCACGGCGGCGGGAGTGGCCGTGCCTTGGCTATTGAACGTCACGACCAGTCGCGTCGTTCCGCCGCCACCGGTGTAGGTTCCGATGACCGCGCCGCCGTACGTGACGCTGTTCACTCCGTTGATCGTTGCAATCCCGATCTGGCCGGGGCCCGTGCCCGTGTGGCGGATGGCAAGGCGATCGGTCGACACACCGTTCACGGCGGTCTTGGCGTAGAAGGCTCCGCCATTGAAGTTCGCCGGGTTGTCGGGGTCGCTGACCTGCGCGCTGGCATCCACGACCACCGCGCCGCCGTCCTCGATGAAGGCCGTCACGCCGCTGGACGTCGTCACGACCGGCGCGTCCGCGACCGCCGCCACCTTCACCATCCGCGTGTCCTGCCGATAGGTGCTCGACGTCGCGTTGCGTACCAAGTGAAAACGGACCGTCCGATCGGCGGTCGACGGGTAGTCGGTGGTGGTCAGGAAGCCGATGGTTCGAGCGACAGCCCGGACGACGGTTTCGGTGGCCTGGTCCGAAATGAACTGGATCACCAGGTCACTGGTACCCGAGCCCCCTGTCAACGTGGCCACGTCGACGCCTCCAAAGGTGACGTAGGTCGTATCGTTTTCCGAGCGAGTGCTCACCTGCCCCGCTCCGGTGCCGGTCGGCTTGATGAGCAACCGATCCCGGCTGCTATCCCGGTTGACCGTGATGGAGGCCGTCAGGATCGCGCCGTTCAGGCTGGGTACCGGTTCGGGGTCGGAAACTCCCGCCGCTCCATCAATCAGCACTGCCGCGCCGTTCTCCGTGTAGGTGACATAGCCGGTGGCCAGGCTGACGGTCGGTGGGGCGAGCACGGCGGGATTCATCAGCAACCGCACGTCCACGGATGCCCCCGGCACCGCCGCATCGGCGGGACCTGAATAGCCGTCAGAGAGCGACAGTTCCACGTTTGGATCGGCCTGCGAATGGTTGCCTGGACGCTGTTCCTCCAGGGGTACAAACAGCACGCCGTGGGCGCGGACCAGATCGGTGGGCATCCCCGTGTCGGTCGACAGTTGGAGAATGAGGTCGCGAGTTTCGCCGGGCGCCACCGTGATGTTCTGGCCGTGCAGGTTCAGCCCCGAGACCGGGTCCAACAAACGCGGCGAGAAACTGTAGGTGGACCGGTGAACCACAGTGCCCGTGACTTCGGTGTCCCCGGAATTGGTGATGGTCACGGGCAGTTCCAGCGTGGAGCCCTTCATCACCGACACTTCCGGGCTCAACTCCGCGCCGTTGATATTCACCTGGATGTTGGTCGGTTCCGGAACGTAAGACAGCTTGATATCGTCCACCCACATCTTCACCGGATGTCCGGTTTCGGGGCTGGAGAAGTAGGGATCCATGTCCACGTAGAACCGAGTCAGCAGCTCGTAGTAGTCGCCTGCGCTGGCGGTGGGGTTCTTGACCTGCCGCACCAAGTTCATGCCGCGTTGGTGCTGGGGGATCTCGTTGACGACGACATGCATCCAACCGTCGCGCGCCCGATCGTGTCGCAGCACCAGTTCGTGGTAGTAGTGCCAGTTGTCCGATTCGACCACCTTGCCGTCGGGCACGATCTTCGCGGGGTCGTAGTGGTAGGTGCCGACATGCATGTTGCGATCGGCGGTCGTCGACGAAACGGCGCGGAAACCATCCTCGAACCTCACCCAGAACTCCAGGCGGTTCGCCTGCACGCCACGGGGCAGGATGTAGCCCGCTTCGGTGTCGATGTTCTCAATCATTCCCGAGGAAGCGCGATTGCGGACCACGAAGAAGCCTGGCAGGCCGGCGGCCGTGTTCGGCGACTCGACCAGCAGCGCCGTGCTGCCGTTCCGGCCGGCTCCGGGAGCCAGCGACAGCAGGTCGCTGCCACTGTCGCTTTTGGGTACGACATAGGTCGCCTCGGTGCCACTCGGCTGGGTGCGCAGCCAGTCGTCGTCTCGCAGCACGGTGTCCTCGAAATCCATCACGACAAACTCCGATGCCTCGGCCACCGTCATCGCCCAACGATTCTCCAACGACTCGAAACCCATCTGCTTGCGACGACGTCTCATGCTCACGGCCTTCCTCTCGGGTGGTTCTCGGACTGTCTGCGCCGCGTTGCGGGCGCAACGCAGGGCGTTCGAGGCCTCGGAAACGCAAGCAGCGTGCCGAACAGAAATCCCGCGAAAAGGCGAGGCGCGCTGAAGAGAAGGCCGACGCCTTGTCGGCTGAAGAATGCCGATTTCACCGGGAAATCCACGCGCGGCACTTCCCTCCCAGGAGGCGGTTCTTTTCGAAACCTGCGGTTTCGCGCAGGAACGGCGTGCCGCAATGCACATGGCTCAGTGTGCAAGTTGTGTGCGGTTATGCACTCGGGAGTCTTCAGAAAAAGAACTCGCTGCGTCCTGCGAACCGTCGGCTCGACCAGCCAACGATCTTGGCGCGGCAAGCGAGCGCGCCGCGGTCGGCGACGTTCCGAAAGAGGCCTCCGCGCACCGCGTGTGACAGATCACAGCCAGCTTGCTGCAGTGGCAAGGGCGTCCTGCAACAAAAAGCGTCCCCCAACCGCACACGGCGATCCGTGGGAAATGCGCCGCTGAAGACCACTATGGGCCACGACAGCACACGGGAACACTCAGGCATGCTCGGGCGATGACCAACGGTCAGTTTTGCGAAGGCTGCGCAGCGGCGGCTTTCGGTTTCAGGTTCCGATCCAGGAACTCGAACATGGCCTGCTCCGCCCGCTGCGCATCTTCGTCCTGGAATCCGTGCCCGGCGTTCTCGAGGGTCAGCAGTTCGACGGCGACGTCCGCCGCCTGCATGCGTTCATAGATCCAGACAGCTTGCTCGAAGTGGACGTAGGGATCGCGGGTGCCGTGGATCAGCAGGGTGGGCGCGGAGGTCGGCGACACCCAGTACAGGGGACTCGCCAGGATATGCCGGTGCCGTTGCTGGTAGGCGTCACCGCCGA
>JBIIEC010000463.1:0-4528 GCA_044238045.1 Pirellulaceae bacterium
GAGCGCACCGCGTCCCGGCCGCTTCAAAACCGCAACAAGGGGCGATTTAGAGATCGCGAAGGATTTCGGTGGCGGCGTTTTTGCCGCAGGCGCCCATCACGCCGCCGCCCGGGTGGCTGGCCGCTCCGCACAGATACAGGCCGCCGACGGGCGTGCGGTGGTCGGCCCAGCCGGCGACGGGCCGCATGCAGAAGAGTTGGTTGAAGTTCATTGCGCCCTGCATGATATTGCCGCCGGTCAGGCCGAAGGTGCGCTCGAGGTCGAGCGGGCTGAGGATCTGGCGATGCAGGATGGCTCCGGGCACATTCGGGGCGTAGCGCGCGACCATCTCGATGCAGCGGTCCGCGAACGACTCCTTGATGTCGTCCCAGTTGCCCTCGGCCAGGCGGTAGGGCGCGTACTGGACGAACATCGACATGACATGCTGGCCGGGCGGGGCGAGGGTGGAGTCGACGCTGCTGGGCATGGTCATTTCCAGCACCGGCTCGAGGCTAGGGCGTCCGTACTTCGCATCGTCGTACGCTCGTTCGATGAAGTCGAGCGTGGGCGAGATGTGCATGGTGCCGTGGTGGTGGGGTGCGATGCCGGTGGTGGGAGCGCAGGTGAACTGAGGCGGCTCGGAGAGCGCGAGGTTGATCTTGGCGGAGGCGGAGGCGTAGTCGATGGCGGCGACGGCCTGGCGGAATTCGGGCGGCAGGACCTGGGGATCGAGGAATCGCTCGAAGGTCAGGTGTGCGTCGACGCTGGAGGCGACGACGGGCGCTTCGATGATGCCTCCTCCCTGCAGGGTGACGCCGGTGGCGCGTCCATCGCGGGTGAGGATCGACTGCACCGCGGCCTCGCGGACAATGTCAACATGCAGGTCGTGGCATGCATGTTCCAGTGCGTCCGCCAGGCCGCCCATTCCCCCCTGCACGTAGCCCCACACGCCGCGCGCGCCGCCCGCTTCACCCATCACATGGTGCAGCAGCACGTAGGCCGTTCCGGGGGCGGAGATAGACGCGAAGGCCCCGATAATCGCGTCCGTCGCCAGGGTTGCTCGCAGCACATCCGTCTCGAACCAGCGTTCCAGCAGCGGCCGCGCCGCGCCCGTCAGCAGCTCCACCGCCTGCGGCAGGTCCGCGCCCAGCTGGCTCACGGCCTTGTAGAGCTCCAGCATCTTCGCGCCGTCCCGGAACCGCTTCGTGACGCCGATCTTGCGCCAGTCGCCGGGCAAGGGCAGCGGGTCGGGCGCTGCCTGGTTGAGGACCGGCTCCAGCTGCTGCGCCACGCGTTCCAGCAGTCCGTTGTAATCCGGATACCGCTCGGCATCGCGCGGGCTGAACTTCGCGATCTCGCGCTGGCAGGCGGCCATGTCGGGGCCGAGCAGCAGGGAGCGGCCGTCGAGCAGCGGCGTGAAGGACGACGGGTTCCGCGGCAGGATCTTCAGGCCATATTCCTTCAGACGCAGTTCGCGCATGATCTGCGGGAGGAAGAGGCTGATGACATAGGCCGCCGTGGAGACGCGGAAGCCGGGCCAGAGCTGCTCCGTGACCGCGCAACCGCCCAGCACATGACGACGCTCCAGCACGCAGACGGACTTGCCAGCCTTGGCCAGGTAGGCGGCCGTGACCAGTCCGTTGTGTCCCCCGCCGATCACAATGCAGTCGTAGCGGGCTTTGGGCGGCTTCATGCTCGTCAATTCATGGCAGGGCGCCGTGCGGCGCGGTGGACGGATGCAGTCTCAGCGAGCGGTTGAAACGAGGACGGACGCGGCTGCGTGCGGAGGTATCTGGCGGCGAGGCGGCTTCTCCATCGCGCGAAAGACAACTCCCTGTCACTCCAGGGGGCGCACCTGTCCTCGCGGAACGCCGCGCGAGCAGCCGGCGAAGGCGGTCGAGTCATGCGGCTGGGTGACGCACACTCCCGCTTGCCCCTTCGAAGTGCTCTGCGAGGTGCAAAGAGATATCGGACAGGAAGTCCGGGTAACTTCGGCAAAATGGAAAAATGTGCCGGGTCAGAGGAGCGCGAGCGTCCTCGCTCGCACGACACCTGCAGCACGCTGGAGCGCGAGCGTCCTCGCTCGCATCCGCCGAGTTGCCGTTCTCATCGGCCGCCGTCAGGCGACCGATGAGTCCTTTTCATCCTCCGCGTCCGCTTGCGATCGCCAGTAGGCGTCGAAGGCAGCAGCGATGGCCGCGTTGCCGGTCGAGCCGCCGTGCGCCTCCGTCGACGCGACACTGCCCTCGGCTTCCCCCTCGGCCGGCACGGCGGCAGGTAGTGCGGCAGGCGGCGTGGTGTTGAGGTAGTTCAACACGAGGAGCGCATCGAGTGGTGACACGAACATGTCCGAGTTGGTGTCGATGAAGGCGGGGGGCGTCTCGGTGGGCGTCGTCAATGCATGGCCGCCAACCGTGTTCAGTTCGTTGATGATCAGCAGTGCATCAATCGGGCTGATGGTCGAGTCGTCGTTGACGTCCAGAGGCTGGACGGGGTTGGTCCACGACAGCACCTCCTCGTTGGCCTCGGCTGCGGCGATCAGCTTCTGCTTCATCGTCGCGTAGTTGTCGGCGTTTGCCAGGGTATGCGTCGTCAGGTTGTAGACGTCGATCTGCTCGTTGTTCGCGTCCAGGATCACCACATCGCGATACTGGCCGGGGAAGGAGTTGAGCCAGACGTCGGAATTGCCGTCGTTGTTTTTGTCTTCGTCCTGCAGCCAGGGAATAATCCGACCGGTGGTCGCCTGCGTATTGCCCGACTCATGTCCAATCTGGTTCATGCCGAGCACATTGATTTTGAGGTCGGGCCGCTCCGTGGCCAGCTCGCGGGTCATCTGGTCGAGGTAGCCAAACTGGCTACGGCAGTAACCTCACGTGGCGTGGGCGAAGTACCAGGCCGACATCTGGCCTTGGAAGTCGCGTGGGGACACACGCTGGTTGGCGGTGGTGGAGGCCGGGTTCAGGTCGAGCAGCGAGAAGTCGGCGATCGGCTCGCCCTCGGGCGCGACTTCGACGACCGGTGCTTCGCCTTCGGCTGGCAGGGCCAGGGCCGACTGGAGCGCATCGGCGGCCAGCGCGCGGCGGACCTCCAGCGATTCCAGGCCGAATCGGCGGCGGCGAAGCGGAAAATGCGACGAGCGAGTAAAGCGAGACATGCGGCCCTCGACAGGTGCAGCGGTGTCAGACGGTGATCGGATTGGCGGCAGACTGCGTCGCCAGGATGGGAAATTCGTCGCCTGGACGGGAATATCAACGACAGAGCGACGGCCCGCGGTCGCGACGGCCGCCCGGATTCCGATCCGGTTCTCGCCCGCACCTCCCCAGTATACGCAGCTCGGGCAAGCCCGCCAGCAAAAAGGCCCGCTCCACGGGGTAAGCCACAAGTGGCCGGCAACCGCGGGGCCGGTGCGGCAGGCGTCAAGCGTCCTTAGCGGGGAACCAGCGGGCGAACTTGTTGCGCAGGAACCGGACGCTCTCGTGCAGCTGCTCCATCCCGTCCTCGCCGTCCTCGATGCTGACCCAGCCGTCGAAGCCGACCTGCTGCAGGGTCGAGAAGATCTTGTCGTAGTCGTTCATGCCGCGGCCGATGACGCCATGGGCCAGCCGGCGGGCGTAGCCGACCGAGTCTTCCTCGAGGCGCAGGTCGTCGATCGTGCCCTCCTTCAGGTAACGGTCGCTGGCGTGCATCGTGACGATGCGGTGCTTGACTCGGTCGAGCAGCACCAGCGGATCCTCGCCGGCGAGGATCGTGTTGCTGGGGTCGTAGTTGACGCCGAAGTGGGGCGACTGGATGCGATCGACCAGGTCGCAGAAGACGTCCATCTTTTGGGCGAACTCCGGATACTTCCAGTAGTTGTCCTTGTAGTGGTTTTCGATGATGAGCGTGATGCCGAGCGAGGCCGCGTGGGGGATGCAAGCCTCGATCGATTCGGCGGCGTAGCGGATGCCGTCCTCGCGCGAAACTTCCGGCCGGCGTTGTCCGGAGAGCACGCGGCAGAACTGGCCGCCCAACTCGGCGCACATGTCGATCCAGCCCTTCTCCTTGTCGACTTCGGCCTGGCGGAACGCCGGGTCGGGGTGGGTGAAGTCGGGGGAGCAGCAGAGCATGGGAATGGTCAGCTGTCGGTCCTCGGCCATCTTCCGCGCCGGAGCCCAGGCGGCGCGATCCTGCAGGTCGAGGAATCCGCTGTAGAACTCCAGGCCGTCCACCTCCAGCGTGGATGCCATCTCGATCCATTCACGCAGGCTCAACGTCCCGGTCTTACAGAGCGGGTCCATGAACGCTTTGGGAAAGACGGCCAACTTAGGCATGGGAGCCTCCGGGTGCGGGAATAGAGAAGAGGGGGCAGGGCTGGCCGATGAGGCTTTCGGGCGGGTCTTTTTTTTACCACGGAGAACCACGGAGATGCTTCTTGGGATCGGCATGGTTCAATCGACTGAGCGGCAGCTAGGCGCGGGGTGCGACGGCGCTGGCGTGGACGGCCTCGCAGATCTTGCGGAGCGACTCTTCGACGTTGCCGGAGGCGGTCTGGAAGCGATCGCTGTCGATG
>JBIIEC010000464.1:0-4509 GCA_044238045.1 Pirellulaceae bacterium
GCGACCCTGGATGGATTGGGGAAGGGAGGAGGCCATGGGCACCGGGCCGGCGGCAAGGTCGCTGGGCTCTGCCACGGCACCCAGCTGCCCCGGGAGATGGTCAAGGAACTGAAGGCCCGCTGGCTGTTGGCCTGTGGAATTGACGACAGCCGGGGAACTCGCCTCGTGCCCCGCCGCAAGATCGTCCAGCATCTTGGCTGACCGCCCGAGGCCCCGCAAACTCGGCATACTGCAGTGCTCGGCTTGCCCCGCCCGCACGTCGCTGGAGAACGGTCTTGGGTTGGACACGGCCCCAGGTCCTTCTGGCCCCGCGGCCCCGTTCGCTTCATTCGGGGTGCAGTTCGGTTATTCAACACTCTTTCTTACGGTTCGCCCCGGGGCAAGTCGCGGGAGTCGAGAACGCCGACCGCAGCTCACGGGGGGGCCATCGTGCGACTCGAAGACCTGATTGTGCTGGTGCAAGTGGCTTCCACGCTGTGCATGGTCGGCATTATCTGGTTCGTGCAGATCGTTCACTATCCCCTCTTTGCCCTGGTCGGTCCCGACCGGTTTACGCAGTACGAGCGTTCCCACTGCGGGCGCATCACCTGGGTGGTCGGGCCGCTGATGTTGGCGGAACTGGTGACGGCCGTGTTACTGCCGTGGTTCCTGCCTGCGAACGCCGAAGTACGGCTGGCTTGGCTTGGAATTGCCGTGCTGGGCGCGATCTGGGTCGTGACCTACGCCGTACAAGTTCCGCAGCACGCCCGGCTCTCGAACGCTTACGATGAACGACTGCAGAGGCGACTCGTCCTCGGCAACTGGTTTCGGACTTTCGGCTGGACCCTGCGTGGGCTTGTCGCCCTGGTCTTGCTCGCTCAGCTCATTCAATAGTTACGAACTTTGGACTGCTTCGCGGTGCAAGTGTACCGCAGGAGACGACGGTCACGATGATCACCACGAATCGGGAGAACACGATGTACGAGTGCCTGGAGGCCAAGGATTCATGCTGCGAGCACGACGCTCCGCTTCGCGACACGGGCAAGCGACTCACGGAAGTCGACTTGAACGCTATCGCCGGAGCGGTGCGGACGATCCTGAAGGCGGTGGGCGAGGATCCGGATCGTCCGGGCCTGCTTGACACTCCGCAGCGGGTGGCCCGCATGTACCGGGAAATGTTTTCCGGCCTGCACTCCGACCCCGCGCGGCACCTGCACGTGACATTCCCCGAGGGTTACGACGAGATGGTGCTGGTGCGAGACATTTCGTTCACGAGCATGTGCGAGCACCACCTGCTGCCGTTCTCCGGAGTGGCTCACGTGGCCTACATTCCCAATGGCCGCGTGACCGGCTTGAGCAAGCTGGCCCGGGTGGTCGAGGAGGTCTCCCGCCGCCCTCAGGTTCAGGAGCGGATGACGCAAACCATCGCCGACCTGCTGGAGAGCGAGCTGCAGACGGCCGGCGCCGCGGTGGTCGTGGAGGCCGAGCATTCGTGCATGTCGATCCGCGGGATCCGCAAGCCGGGTAGCCTGACCATCACCAGCGCCCTCCGCGGTAAGTTCAAGACCGATGGTGCCAGTCGCGCCGAAGTCATGTCGCTCATCAATAAGACCCGCTGATTCCCAGGATTCGACGCGATGATTATCCAAAAAGACTACAAGTTCTACGCGGCTCATCGCAACGAGGAACTGACCGACAAGTGTCGCAATCTGCATGGTCATCGCTATGGAGTGCGATGCTTCTTCGAGGTGGAGCGTCAGGGTGCCATCTCGACGCTCTTCGGAGACTTCGACGCCAAGATCGAGCCGTTCCTGAAGGAAGAGTACGATCATGCGATGCTGATCAATGTCCACGATCCGCTCTACGAAACGCTCGTGGAGCACATGCGACGGACGGGAGAATCGCTGCGGCTCAAGCTGTTCCGCGTCCCTACCAGCGTGGAGAATTTGGCCTTTCTGCTCTTCAGCGAAATCACCGACCTGGGCTTTCGCCTCGATCGTCTAGAAATCCGCGAGACGGACACTTCGGTTGTCAGCTACACGCGGGCCGACTGGATCCATGACAGCCGGCATTACGCTGCGGAGAGCTCGTTGACCATCTAGCGGCCATTCGCGATTGCTCGGCTTTTACCGTCTTCCTTGGTGCAGGGGGCGAAGTCCGTTGGTGGACGACGCCCGCTTGCCGCGCGCCTGTCGCCAACTCGCCGCCCTCGTGGAACGTTCTCACGATGCGCCGCGTGCATCGCTTTCTCTCTTTCGCCACGCGTGCAGCGAGCCTCGCAACCTTTGGGGGCTTCTGGGGATCTTCCGCACGATTATCAAGTCCGACCCGGGCGTGCTCGAAGAACTCGCTCGAGCTGCCAGTTGGCTTGTCGGATGGCTCCTGAGGAAGTGACAAGGGGGTGAGGACGGACGCCAGGTCGACTCCATCATTCGCCACAGCAGTAGGCGAGGTTCGACGAGCCCCGCCTCATCGGCCGGGGTCACGATCGCGTGAGGGTCCGGGAGTGTTCCCGCCGCGAGCATCTTGGTCGAGCCACGTCACGATGCTTTTCGCCCAGCCTTGCCCGTGCTCTCGCAGTCCGCGCGCATTGAAGTGCACTCCATCCCGGAACTCCGCCCGCAACTGGTCCGTATCCGGCCCCGCCACGGCGATGCCCGCTTCCACCACCGAACGTTGCGCCGCGCGGAACTCCTCATCGGCGGGATCCTGTTCGCTATGGTAGGTGGTTTGCGCCACCAACCACGGCAGTTCCCATCCGGCCCGCGCGCGCGAAGCTTCGATCACCTGGCGGAGGAATTCCGCGTATTGCCGACCGCTGATCTGGCGATCGGCGGGGTAGCCGGCCCGAGCCTGGCCGGCGTCGGACTCGCCCTGGTGCCAGAGCACCGCGCGACAGCCTCGCGGGCCGAGAGCCTCCAGTCGCCGCGCCAGGCCGTCGAACAGCTGGCCGTCGCTGGCCCATTCACCGGGAGCGACAGGGGTCACATAGGCGTCGATGGTTGGCAACTGTTGCATGCGGCCGCCCTTAGGCAGCCATTGCCGGACGCTTGTTGCCCCCGCGCCGGTCGAAGCGACGGCGATCGGCACGCGATAGTGTTCGAAGAGGGCATCGCCAAGGGAAGGAGCGAAACTGCCGCCTTGGCTGCCATCGGCCGTGCCCGGTTGAGGATCGGCCGCGGGACGCCACTGCTGGCCATCGAAGGTCGATACCATGCCGGTCTGCGGCGTCTGGCGTTCGGAACCGTAGTTGGTTGAGTTGGACTGTCCGGCGATCACGAAGACTTCACCGACCCCAATGGGTCCGATCTGGACCTGGGCATGCGTTCCGTCGCTGCGCGTCGTGCGCAACTGGAGCTCATACCAGCCACCCGGCGGAAGTGACAGATGGGTGTCATAGCGACCGTGGACTCCGTCCGCCTTGATCAGTTGCCAGGGAAGCACGACCTCCGCGGATGCCCCAGGCGCGCCGGACGACTCGGGCTTGCCCGACTCGCGCGACTGGAGGACCACGCAGGCCTCCAGACGGTCGGACGGCTGCTGGATCCAGCCCGAGACGCGGACCGGCACCGGCTGCGTTCCGGCCCGCTGGATAACCTGGTGCTCCGCCGGAGACTCCGGCAAGATCTCGGTGGACGCATTTCGCACCGTATGCGCCAGCACGAAATTCACGATGGCGGCGGGATTCACGAGGCTGTGCGGATGGTGCTTCACGCCAGGCTTGGCGATGACGAAGATCGAACCGCCTTGCGCGCGGAGTCGTTCGGCGAACAGCCGCGTATTCTCAGCGAAGGGGACCACTTCATCCGCGTCGCCGCACACATGCAGCAGGGGAACTCGTCCGCGTGCCAGTGGGCCGGTGTGGTCGACGGGATGGCCGGCGTATTCCTTCGCGGCGGCTTCGCTGAGTCCGTAGACGGTCAGGCATCGCTGCCAGTCGTCCTTGGAGCCGGGGCCGTTTCCCAGTCCGCCGGGCCAGCTGCGCATGTCGCAGACCGGCGCGTCGTTGTAGATGCAGGCGACCCGTTCCGGATGTCGCGTGCCCCAGTTCAGCGAAAAGAGCCCGCCGCGGCTGAAGCCCTCCAGCACGACTTGGGGGGCAAGCCCGCGTTCGCGCACCATCGCGTCGTGGAACTGGTCCATGGCCTCCATCGCCGGCGGACCACCATACAGGTTCTGCAGGTCGAGATACGCCACATGGAATCCGCGCGCCAACAGCGCCAGGTCGGCCTGGGGCTCGTGCCCGAAGAACTCCATCCGCCAGATCCAAGGCTTGCCCTCGGCGGCTTCACGCGGTTCGACCAGCCACGCATCGCGTCCCGCCAGCTGGAAGCGTAACTGCCGGTAACCTTGCCAAGCCTCGATACGATCCCCAGGCAGTTGCTGCGCCGGGACCGGACCATGCAGACTAAGCAGCATCAAGATGGACTGCACGAGGATGCACAGGCCCATCGCTGCACGATGCCGCGTCGAATTTGTCCACATCATGCCACTGGTTCCTGAAGAGGCCCCGTTGGTTCGTAGTAGTTA
>JBIIEC010000096.1:0-15330 GCA_044238045.1 Pirellulaceae bacterium
CGCGGACAACACCCGCGGCGACGAAGGCCTGCCGACCGAGCTGGTCTATCGCCGGCTGATCAACGCGGCGCTACGGCTGGGTCGCGCGGAGGACGCCCTGCTGCTGGTGCGTCTGGCCTCGGCGACGCACCTGCCCGCGAACTACCGCGCGCTGGCCCTGAAGGTACTCGAACGATTTGACGCGCCCGCTCCCATCGACGCCACACTCGGACTACACCACCCACTGCCGGCCCGCGATCCCCAGCGCATCGCCGCAGCCATTCACCAGCCGCTGCAGCAACTGTTCGATGGCTCCCGCGGTGAACTTGCGGCCGACACGCTGCAGGTCATGCACCACTACCGGCTACGGCTGGAGGAACCACGGCTGCTCGAACTGGTCCGCGACGGCGACCAGCCCTCGAATGTGCGCCTCGTCGCGCTCAGCCAGCTCGTCGCGCCCGGAGCGTCTGCGCACCACGACCTGCTGCGTGCCCTGCTGGACGACTCGCGGACCAGCCTGCGCAATGCGGCCGCGCGGATCTTCGCCGCCGCGTTTCCCGCTGAACGCGTCGAGGCGCTGCGCGTCCTGCTAAAGAACGACCATGACCAGGACTATCGGACGACCTTCGAGCTGCTGTCGAGCGACGATTCACCCGAGGCCACCGCGCTGCTCGTCGAACAGCTCGACCGGATGCTGCGTGGCGACCTGTTCCGCACCGTGCAGCTGGACCTGTACGAAGCGGCGCGGCAGCACCCGTCACCGGAGGTACAGGCGAAGCGGGAAGCGGTCGACCAGCTGCTGGCCCAGTCGGGCCGTTCGGTCGACGACCTCACGCGCGAAGGCGGCAATCCCCAGGTCGGGCGGCTCGTCTTCCAAAACCAAGGCGTCTGCATGAAATGCCACACGGGCGACCAGGGCGGCGGCAACGCCGGTCCCTCGCTCACCCACATCGGTCGCCTGCGTCGCCCGGACGAACTGCTGCAGTCCATCCTCAACCCCAATGCCGTGGTCGTGCCCGGTTATGGAACACTCACCGCCTACCTCGACGATGGCACGCTGGTCGCCGGCACGCCCGTCGAGGATACGCCTGAGCGACTCGTGTTGCGCACGGAAACGGGCGACCTCCGCACGCTCGAGCGCGACTCCATCGAAGACCTCACGCCGCTCACCTCGCCCATGCCCAAGCAGGCCGAGATCCTGACGCGGCGCGAACTGCGCGACCTGCTGGCTTACCTGCAGACCCTGGGTGGCGAACGCGAGATCAAGCGGGCAGATGACGAGGCGGGCCACGAGTAGCCGGCCTCGTGCGATCGTGACCGGGTGATGACCAGCACCCGCTACAGCTGCATGAGAAACTGCTGCACGGTCATCGGAACGCGGACCAGGAAGTCGCTCGGCTCCTGGTCCTCCTCGCCTTCGTACGCCTCGTGCTCGAAAAGAAAGAGCCCCTCCAGCAGCTGTCCCTCCTCGTCGACGCAGTAACCAACTCCATCGCCATCTTCGAAATCGATGAAGGGAAAGAACCGCGCCGCCTCTTCCGGATGCGTCTCTGCGAATCCCGCACGGATGCGTTCGCAGAATTCGGACATCTGCTCCAGCGGATAGAAAAACCAGCAGGGCGTGTCGGGCTGTTTTAGTTCGCGAACGCCAAACCCGTTGCAGGTCGCATAGAGTTCGCGGAAGTCGCTGGGCGGGACGAACCCCAACGCGCCACACCGCTGGTCGATCTGCTCCCGCGTGGCACCGGGGGACAGCAGGAGTTCATCGCCGTCGTTGGCCACGGCCTCCGCATAGCGATTCGAGATGATGTTCAACCAGTCGGCCATGGAAGTCCCTGATTTCCCGGAATCCGTTCCAGCCGCCAGCCGGTCGCTGGCGGCCTGAACAAGGCATTTACTGCCGGCGACGCACCAGCGTCCAACTGCCGAGGAACGACAGCAGGCCGAGCGTCAGCGAGCTAGGTTCGGGAACCCCGATGCCGGGCAACACCAGCACCAGGCCCTCCCCTTGATCAAAACCGCCGCCGACCGAAGCACCGTCGATCACGAGGTTGCTTCGCAGTGAACCTTCCGACACATTCTGCGGCAGGATGGGTCCCAGTTCCACGCGGTCAAACCCACTCATGCTCATCTTGAACACCTTGGACGTCGAACAGACATCGAAGGGCCCGCCCAGGTTTTCGCAATTCTGCGTAAAGGAACCGTCCAAGACGCGTAGCTCGATCGCCGTCAGCGGCATTCCATCCGGCGCGTCCACCGTCACTCGCCCCGTGCCCGCTTCATAAACCAGTGAAAGATGCTGCGGCGAGACGTCGGTCGAAACCAGCTCAATCGTGGCGGCCCGAGTCGCGGACGACGGCGCCAAGATCAGGACGAGCAACGCCCAAGCCAGCAGCCGGGCAATTCGAGTTCCACGACAGCCCCGCGCACAGACAGGATGATCCGTTCGTGAAGCATGAAACGAATCCCCAAAAGCAAGAATCGATCGTCTCATTAGTGCCTCCTTGCACTGCCTCAATTTGTACGACCTACCCGTTCCGCCGCCTATTCTACCCAGCAACCGCTGTCCCTCAAACACGAGTTTTCCCCGGCCGCCCCAAGATCGGTACACGGCGTATGCGGGGATGCGGCAATAGCGGAAACCGGTTGTTTCCGGCACTTTTTTATTGCCAGACTTAGACCGATCCTTGGGGCATGAGCGGTCTTGGACAGGCGTGGGAGGGTACGCAATAATGCCCGCGAGTGGTTCCAGGAAAAAAGCGTAGCGCGGCCGAGGCAACAAGCCCGCCCGAGGTACACTTCGGCTGTCCCCATGTCGTTTGAAACTGATCTTACTTAGCGGATAAGGAATCCTGCATGCATCTCACCAGTTTCTGCCTTCTGCTCTGCGTAGCCGTCGTTGGCCTTTCGTCGGCTTCCGCGGACGAACATCCCCAGGGCGGCATGCCGCGAACGATTCAGGTGTCAGGCACCGGGCGCGCCGCTTCGGCTCCGGATATCGCCTCCTTCGAGGCGGCTGTGGTCACCGAAGCCGCTTCGGCCGGGACGGCATTGGAGGCGAATTCGGCAGGCGTCCGCAAGGTCATGGAAACGCTCAAGACGCTCGGCATCGCCGACAAGGACCTGCAGACCTCGCGTTTCGACGTGGGTCCGCGTTACACGTCGACGCCGCAGAAGCCGGAGCCGGTCATCAGCGGTTACACGGCCACCAACCAGGTCCATGTGCGCGTCCGCAACCTGCCACAGCTCGGCAAGGTCCTCGATGCGGTCATCCAGAGTGGCAGCAACCAGGTGAGCAACATTCACTTCGGTGTCGACAACGAAGCCGGCCTGAAGAACGAAGCCCGCAACGCAGCGTTGGCCGACGCGAAGGCCCGGGCGATGCTCTACGCCCATGGCGTGGGCGGTAAGGTCGGCAAGGTGCTGTCGATTCGCGAGCAGGAGTCGCCCGAGTTCCGGCCGCCGATGCCGTTCGCCATGAAGGCGATGATGGCCAGCGACGCCGCGGTGCCGGTCGCGACGGGCGAACAACACCTCGATGTCACGATCCACGTCACTTACGAACTGGTCGACTGACGAAGGTAGCGTCGACCGGCGACGGCCGATCGCCTTCCGCTTGTCCATTCCAACCTTCAGGCGCGAAGCGGCCTTGAGCGGCTTCGCGCCCGTTTCATTTTCCGCGGACGTGCCCCCAGGCTTGCGGTCCGCGACCAGTTCACTTCGGCGATCGCGTCTCCTCGCGTGACCTCGTCCTTCGCGCGGTGAAGCGGCGGTCGCCTTGTCGTGAGGACTCCCCGCGTGTTCGTGTTTTCCCGCCTTCTCCTGCTGTGGGCCTGGGCTGCCGCGGCCCAACGCCTCGTTCCCGTCATCCTTCTGCTCGTCGGGGTTGCCTTGCCGCTGAATGCCCAAACCGAGATGCCGACATCTCCTGCCGACCAGCGGTTCCGCGAAATCACCGAGGCGTGGTGGGAAGAGTCGTTGCGTCTGAACCCGTTGCTCGCCACCTCCACGGGCGACCATCGCTGGAACGATCGCCTTCCTGAGGTGTCGCTGGAGGCCGCTCGATCGCAGCTGAGCCGCGCACGCCGCGTCCTCGCGGAACTCGACGCCCTTCCGGTCGCGGATCTCCATGAGACCCAGCGGCTGAACCACGAGATCTTGAGCGAACTGCTGCGGCATGAGATTGCCGAGGCCGAGTATCGCGGCTACCTGATGCCGATCACCAATCGCGAAGGCTTCCACGTTTCGTTCCCGGAACTGCGCCGCGAGATGCCGTTCAAGACGGCCGACGACTACCGCAACTACATCACTCGCCTGCGTGCGTTTCCAGACTTCGTGCGGGGACATGTTGAACTGCTGCGAGAAGGCGTGGCCCAGGGGATCACGCTGCCGTCGGTGGTGCTGCAGCGTTACCGGGAACCGCTGGAGGCGCACATCGTCACCGATCCGGCGCGCAGCCTCTTCCACGAGCCGTTCACGACCATGCCGGACTCGATCCCCGAGGACGAGCAGGCGCGGCTGCGCGAGGAGGGGCGTCGCGCGATCCTGGAGGGCGTTTCGGCCGGCTACCAGGCCTTCCTCGACTTCATGGAAAAGGAGTACGTACCCAACGCGCGGGGCTCGATCGGCGCCGCCGCCATGCCGTCGGGCCGCGAATTTTACCAGCATCGCGTCCGCAAGTTCACGACACTGGAGGTGACGCCGGCGCAGGTACACCAGACCGGACTGGCCGAAGTCCAACGTATCGCGGACGAAATGCGACAGGTGATGAAGCAGGTCGGTTTCGCAGGCTCGATTCCCGAATTTGCAGAGAAGCTCCGCCAGGACACGTCGCTCCATGCCGACACCGCCGAGGAACTGCTCTCCACTACGGCCTTGATCCTGAAACGCATCGAGGGTGAGCTGCCGAAACTGTTCCGCACGCTGCCGCGCACGCCGTTCGGCCTGCTGCCCATTCCCGACTACATCGCTCCTTCGACCACGGCCGCCTACTACATGCCACCGCCGGGCGATGGGTCGCGCGCGGGATACTACTACCTGAATACGTACGACCTGAAGAGTCGGCCGAAGTACAACCTCGAGGCCCTGTCGATGCATGAGGCCGTGCCGGGCCACCATCTGCAGATCGCACTGCAGCAGGAACTCGGCGAACTCCCCGACTATCGCCGCTTCGCCGATTTCACCGCCTTCATCGAAGGCTGGGCCCTGTACTCCGAACGCCTGGGCCTGGAGATGGGTTTCTACCGCGAGCCCTACAGCAACTTCGGCCGCCTGACCTTCGAGATGTGGCGCGCGTGCCGGCTGGTCGTCGACACCGGCATGCACGACATGGGCTGGACGCGAGAGCAATCAATCCAGTACCTGGTGGACCACACGGCGCTGGCCATGCACGACATTCGCGCCGAAGTCGATCGCTACATCGCCTGGCCCGGACAGGCAGTTGCCTACAAGATGGGCGAACTGAAGATCCGGGAACTGCGGGAACGCGCCGAGAAACAGTTGGGGAGTCACTTCAACGTCCGTGAATTCCACGACGTCGTCCTGCTGCATGGAGCGATTCCACTGGATGTGCTGGAGCGGCATGTCGTGGAGTGGATCGCGACGAAAAACGCACAACCTTAGCGACCGATCCGGGGCCCGCGCTATGGACCCCGCGCTATGGACCCCGCGCTACGGGTTCGGCGCGGCTTCCACGGGCTCCTTCCAGCGGAGCACATACGCCTCGACGCCCGTTTCCGGTTCCGCCTGCACGCGCTGCAGCAGGCCGCCGATGCGGCCGTCATCGGTGAGCGTATTGGCGGTGCTGAAGTAGACGGGCACGCCGAATGGAATCTCCCGAAGCTCCTCGCCGACCCACAGCACCGCATGCGATCCACCCTCCGGCCCGGGCGGATCTTCGGCCGTTCCCACCAGGTCGCCCTCCGCGTTCAAGCCCGTCACGGAGACATGGTACGATCCCGCCGGCACGGGCAGCTTCCGCTCTCCTCGCTCCGGATCGTAGAAGAACGGGCGACGCCGGCCCCCGACCAGCACGCGCCCCGCGACCTGCCCGCGATCGTTGACATCGGCCAGATGCACTCCGCCGGCCACGGTCGGCTTCGCCTGCCATCGCCCCGCCGCGTCCTGACGCCACAGAGTCAACCGGTAGTCGCGCAGCCCTTGGGCATCGACGCGTTCCACCACACTGGCGGCCACCACCTGGCCGTCGTCGCTGATCACCACCTGTGCCGTGGTGAGCAGCGGGTTCATCGGCACGGGGCACGGCAGCACGTCGCAGCGCCAGTCGTTGCCCTCGCGACTCCATACCGCCGGCTCCAGTCGCGGTGGTTCGCGTCCGTTCACGAAACCACTGACGCGACGACCATCGGCGCTCAGGTCAAACGCGCAGCTGCCGCGATAGCCATCCGGCACCGGCAACAACTCGTGCTGGCCCGACACCGCGTTCAACACCAACGCCTGCTGGCTGCGGACGAGGTCGCCCAGCGGTCGGGTCGCATATCCGGCGATCCAGCCGGAATCACTCAGCCGGCCCAGTTCGATGTGCGTGAAGGAATCAGGAACCGCGGCATCCACGGCGGGACCCGCAGGCGGACGGGTGAAGTAGACGATCGAAAAACCACCCACGTCCTCCCGCTCGCGACGCCCCACGACCGCACCGTGTCGATTGACGCTCGTCACCTCGGTGATCCCCGGGCTTTCGCGGAAGACCTGCAGACGCGCCGCTTCCTGGGAAGAAGGAGCAGCAGCGGCAGCCGGCGAAGTGTCGGCTTGGCCCGCAGCCGCCTCCTGGCCACGCGCGATCGGCTCTGCAACTGGCCCTGCAAGCGGCACAGCGATCGACAAGGCGCATGTCGCGACGAACAGGACATTGGCAATGCCCACGGCGTGTCCAAGCGAACGCGCTGCGCGGCCGGCTGCTCGAACGGCCCGATGGCCGCTTCGCCGCAGGCGTGTCCGCGCAACCGCGAACACCATCCGGTCCGGCGAAACGAAGTCAGCCCGGTCGTCCTGCATCGCGGATCAGTCCACCAGCCGGTCGCCGGCCTGCAGCATGCGTTCGACCGCCTCGCGGCCCGTCATGCCGAGTTCGATGCCCAGGGCCGCGGCCTGGGGCGTGCACCCCACGATTTTGGCGTCGAGCAGATCTTCCGGCTCCGTCAGCGGTTGGGCGGGCGTGCCCTTGGCAATCGCGATCGCCTGCCCGAACTCCGCCGGCGTCTTCAAATCGTAGATGCCGCAGCCGACAATCCCGGCCTTGGTGAGAATCGTGCAGTACTGGCCTCGATGCCAGCGATGGCTCATGCCGATCGCCTCGCCATGCTCAAACTGCATCGTGCGATGGGATGTGCGTGGAAGTTCCTGGGACATGGAAAAGCTCTCTCTGTGCATTGCCGGATCTGCCAGCGGAGGACTTGGCGAAGAACGCAACCTCTCATCCGAGTGATTGCCCACGGCGCAACGGCCGAACTCACCCGCGCCGCCGCTTGTCTTTCGACTCCGACTTGGCCTGGGCGGTCAGGTAGAGCCCCACGCCGGCCAGCATCATAACGACGCCTGCAGCCCGCAACCACCGGGGCACGCGGTCGCGCAGCTGCTTTGCTTCGTCCAGCGCCGCGCGCGAACGCTGGAATCGCACCTTCGACTGCTCCAACCGCTGCCGCGCCTCCGCCTTCTTCGCCTCCGTCATCGTCGAAATCTCGGCGTGCGCCGCTTCATGCGTCCGCTGATGCAGTTCCGTCGATGCCGACGCCTGCTCCGCGCCCTGCTCCGGACTCCAGACATCCTGAGGCTTCACCACCGCCGGCCAAGCCAGCGAGGCAAGGAACAACGCGAGCCCGACAAGGATCAGCCCCACGGCCCATGGTAGCGGCTTAAGCATGCGAGAAAGCGTCCCTTGCCGAGAAAGCGTTCGTCGGGCCACAGCAGCCCGCGTTCGCGCGGTTCCCTGCGGCCCAGACCGGTCCAAAACGCAAATCGTAGCCGAATTGCGAGGACCGACCAAGTATCGCGCCCGCCACGAATCGCACCGGCCGTCACTGCCCCCGGCAGAAAACCGGGCGACCTTCACGCGGCTACCGCTACGGGCTTCACGCGGCTACCGCCACGGGGCCCGGGAGCACCTTGAGCATTCCGGCACACGGCCCGCGCCAACCAGCGAGGGGAGGCGGCATAAGCCCTCAGTCGACATTGATCTCGTCCGACTTGCCGTCGTTGATGCTGATCAGGTAGGCCATCATCACGGGGTCGATGTCGTCCGGCAGGAAGCGGACGTGACCGTCGAGGCCGGCGGCGACCACGCCGCCCGCATGCTGGCTGCGCGGAGCGGCCGACAGATAGAACGCCTCGCCCTGCTCCCCGAAGCCCGCCCAAGTTTCGCAAGGCATGCCGCTCAACTGGGCCTCCTCCGGCTCCGGGCAGTCGTACAGAATGTCCACGTTGAAGCCGCGGTTGTTGGGCACCTGGGCTCCATCAATCGTGTACATCCACGGCTTGTACGGCAGCAGTCGATCGCCGGTGATGCGTGAGTTGCCATCGAAAACCGGAATGGGATGCAGATCGAACGCCAGGACGCTGCTGGCCGTCCAGGGCAGCGCCCAAGCCCCTCGATGGTCCAGCGGATTGGCCCGCGTGCGAACTTCCGAGAGCAACAGCGTCTTGGAGGTGCCATCCTTGATCCGGGTCAGCTTCTGCCCCACCCGGTTATCGCCCGTCTCATCCCACTGCCCGCCCCCCAGCGCTCCCGGAAACCAGACCTGCTCGTCCGTATGAAATGGACTTACAAAAGCCGCATAGTTCCCCTTCGCGAACCGCACTCCCTGCGTCAACTTCGGGTGCTCGAAGTAACGCTCCTCCGAGGCGTCGCTAGGGCACTGGAATGACGCGATGTGCTGCGCCTGGGGATTGGTCGGCTGACGCAGGATGGAACGCTTCAGGTCGAACTGCTGGTAGAGGTTGGTTTCCTCCATCTCGGGCAGGATCAGCACCATCCACCCGATCATCTTGCCGGACAGGGGATCGCAGGAGCCGAAACCCAGGTCGGGATCGTCATACTCGCCCACCAGTCCGCTGGGGGGGAGACGCCCATGGGTCGACTCGTAGCTGATCACCGCCAAGGCGATCTGCCGCTGGTTGTTGGTGCACTGCATGCGTCGAGCGGCCTCGCGGGCGGACTGGACCGCAGGCAGCAGCAGGGCGATCAGGATGGCGATGATGGCGATCACCACCAGCAGTTCGACGAGGGTGAAGGCGGCGGAGGAGGCCGCCTTTGCCGATGGAAACCGCCCGTAGCGAGATGCCTGATGAACCGCAGTGCCCGACGGTTGCCGCGGTACCTGCCGCTGAGAGTGCGGGTCGTGCGCGCCGGGGAGGAGGGTCGATCGCGTCGGCAGGCCGGACATACGCATCTCCTTCTGATGAACGCTTCGGACCTCTGCCACACCCGCCTGCTGGCCCCATCTCTTGCCACGGACTCATGATATAGCCCGATCCGTACCGCCGCGAATATTTTTAACACGCTTTTCCCCTGCGGGTTCCGTCAGTTGCATCTCTCGGGTGTCGAAACGGAGTCGCCTGGTCGGCGATCCGGCCCCGGGGTCGCCGCCAACTCACCCTGACACCGAAGCCGAACAACGGCTATAATCCGCGGCCAAGCCGGTTGGGTGGCGGGGTCACCTGCCTCCCGGGGTTACGCTCGATGGGGCGACTGCGTTAGCAGGCCTCCGCATTTTGCGCCTTCCGCACAGATGGACTCGTCCCCCTCGGCGGGCCCCTGCCCGGGGACTCTCTGCGGCGGGCCACGCATTACGTCGCCGGCGGGTCAGCCTCGGTCAGCGCGGGAGACCGTTGCCAGCGCGCGGCGTTCACCACCAGCCCGCTGGATCGGGAGTCCCCCCCGATCTGTTTCATTTTCCAAGCACTGTTCCCAGCAATAATCCGCCGGTGAGGCCATCGGCGGGAGCCGAACGTTCAACGAGAGTGACGATCCATGGATGACGCGCAGTACCAGTTGACGCAGCGGGAACGCATCCCGTGCGTGGTTTTCGGACACATGCGAGAGGCGAGCGTCGCGGCGGCTCGGCGGATTGCGGAACTGATCCGCGAGCGGGCATCGCAGGGACGTCACTGCGTCCTGGGCCTCGCCACGGGATCGACACCCGTGGGAATCTACGACGAACTGGTCCGCATGCACCGCGAGGAGGGCCTGTCGCTGGCCAACGTGGTGACGTTCAACCTCGACGAATACTTTCCGATGCACACTCAGGAGCTGCAGAGCTACGTGCGGTTCATGAATGAGCACCTGTTCGACCTGGTGGACATTCCGCGCGAGAACATTCACATTCCGGATGGCACGCAGTCCGCGGAGAACGTGGGCGAATTCTGCCTGCAGTACGAGTGGAAGATCCAGCAGGCGGGCGGCATCGACATCCAGCTGCTGGGCATCGGCCGCACGGGCCACATCGGCTTCAACGAACCCGGCTCGGGCCTGAAGAGCCGCACGCGTCTGATCACGTTGGACCGCATCACGCGAATCGACGCGGCCAGCGACTTCTTTGGCGAAGAGAACGTGCCCCGCCACGCCCTCACCATGGGCGTGGGCACGATCATGGCCGCGCGGCACATCCTGCTGCTGGCATTCGGCGAACACAAGGCGTCGATCGTGACGCGCGCCGTCGAGGGCGAGGTCACGCCGTCGGTCACGGCCAGCTTCCTGCAGCAGCACCCCAACACCGAGGTCATCCTCGACTCGGCGGCCGCCAGTGAGCTGACGCGTTTCAAGACTCCGTGGCTGGTAGGCAAGGTCGAATGGACCGAAGCCGTGACGCGGCGCGCGGTGATCTGGCTGGCCCGGCACCTGAAGAAGGCCGTCCTCAAACTGACCGACCAGGACTACAACGAAGGCGGACTGCAGGACCTGCTCGCCGAAAAAGGACCCGCCTACAAGATCAACCTGGGCGTCTTCCGCACGCTGCAGGGCACGATCACGGGCTGGCCCGGCGGCAAACCCGACCACGCCAAGGGCCCCGGCGACCGGCATCGTCCCTTCGACAACATCTTCCCAAAACGCGTGCTGCTCTTCTCGCCCCATCCGGACGACGACGTGATCTCGATGGGCGGCACGTTGATCCGACTCGTCGACCAGGGCCATGAAGTCCACATCGCCTACCAGACTTCTGGCAACATCGCCGTCTTCGACGATGACGCCATCCGCTTCGTGGAGTTCGTCACGGAATTCAACCACCACTTCCGCATCGACATGGAACGCACAGCCCAGCTGGAGGACCATATCGAGGAGTTCCTCAAAAAGAAGAAAGCTGGCCAGATCGACAGCTCCGAGGTCCAGCAAATCAAGACGCTGATCCGCCGCTGCGAGGCGATCGCGGGAGCGCGCTGCTGCGGCGTGCCGCGCGAGCAACTGCACTTCATGGAAATGCCCTTCTACGAGACGGGACGCGTCAAGAAGAAGCCGCTCGGTGAACAGGACCTGCAGCTGACGGTCGACCTGCTGCGAAAAGTGAAGCCGCACCAGATCTACAGCGCGGGCGACTTGAGCGATCCGCACGGCACGCACCGCACCTGCCTCTCCGCCGTGCTCCAGGCCTGCGGCCGCGTCCGCGCCGAGGAATGGTACCAGCAGTGCGAAGTGTGGCTCTATCGAGGAGCCTGGCAGGAGTGGAGCCCGGACCAGATCGAGATGGCCGTCCCGCTCAGCCCTCAGGAAGTGGCGCGGAAGCGGGCCGCGATCTTCAAGCACGAGTCGCAGAAGGACCGGGCCTTGTTCCCGGGCGCGGACATGCGGGAGTTCTGGCAGCGCGCCGAAGCCCGCAATGCCGACACGGCGCGACTCTACGACGGGCTCGGCCTGCCCGAGTACGAGGCCATCGAAGGATTCGTCCGCTGGAACGGGGACGTCGAAGCCTGAGCGGAGGCGACGTGCGCGGACCCTGAGCGTACTCGAAGTGCACGAGCATCGGCCCGAGCGGACCAAGCGCACGGGTCACGTCCGGACGGGGCAGACGGCGGGCCACGGCGAGGAGACGGCAAGCATGACGTGGATCGCCTTCCTCGTGCTGGGCCTGCTGCCCTCCTTCGCGGCGATTCTCTACCTGCTGCTGCTGGCCGCCGCGCGGGTCTGCGGCGTCTACGATCAAGCGACCTTGTCGCGATCGCCGCGAGAGGACGCTTCGAGCACGCGTATCGCGCTGCTGATTCCCGCGCACAATGAAGCGGCCGGACTGGGCACGACGCTCGCCAGCTGCGCGGCGCTCGACTATCCCCGCGAACGCTTCCAGACCCTGGTGCTCGCCGACAACTGCAGCGATGCGACGGCGGAGATCGCGCGGCAGTCGGCCGTGGTGTGCCTGGAACGTCACGATCCCGTCCGCATCGGCAAGGGACAAGCACTCGCCTGGGCGTTGGAACGGCTGCAAGCGACCCGTGACTTCCTCGACTGGGACGCCGTCCTGGTACTGGACGCCGACTGCACGCTGGAATCTTCGTCGCTGAGGCAGGTGGACGCCTTCGTGCGTCGCGGCGATCGGGCGCTGCAGTTGAACCACCGAGTGCTCAACCCCGACGAAAGCGTGGCCAGCTATGCGGCGGCCGTGGGCCGTTGCCTGGAGTACGACCTGTACTATGCGCCCAAGTCGCGGCTGGGCGGCGCGGTGCTGCTGGTGGGCACCGGCATGGTCCTGCACCGCGAACTGCTGGACGCGATTCCCTGGCGCGCCACGTCCAGCGCGGAGGACACCGAGTATTCGCTGCAGCTTGCGCGGCGCGGCGTGCCTGTGCGGTTTGTGTCGGAGGCCCATGTGGGCGTGACGGCGCCTTCGTCCCTCGCCGCGCTGGACATCCAGCGCGCGAGGTGGGCCCGCGGCAACCTGAGTCTCGGGCGCCGCCACGCGCTCGGCTGCCTCCTGCGTGGACTGCTGACAGGAAGCTGGCAGGAAGCCGACCTTGGCGGGACCCTGCTGCTGCTGAGCCGGCCGCTGTGGCTGGCACACCTCGCGATGGTCCTGCTGGCGGCGATGGCCCTGGTCCGCAGCGGTGCCGCACCTGCCTGGCTGCCGACGGCCGCGATCCTGCTCGTCGCATTCTACGGAGCCTACCTGCTGCTCGGCATCCTGCGCGTCGGCCTCACCGCTCGCCGGCTGCTGCTGCTCTCCGCGGCTCCCCTGCTGGTCGCCCGCTTGGCCTGGATCGCCCTCCGCGCCCTGCCCGCTTCAGCCGCCTCCACTTGGACAAGGACTCCCCGATGAATGGCGGCGAACCCCTGCGTGTGCTGGTGATACGCGGCGTCGATGGCCCGGGCGGCGGCGCCGATTCAATCGTGCTCCGCAACGCCGCGCAGGTCGACCCGCGCCGGATCACGATGCGAGTCTGCTTCTTCCGTCATGTGCAAGATCGACTGTTCGACCTCGATCGCCGCGCGGAGGAACTGGGCATCGACTGCCACCTGATTCCCCATCGCGGGCCGCTCGATCGTGGCATGCTGCCGCAACTGGAGGCGCAGGTGCGGGAGTTCCGGCCCGCGCTGCTGCACTCGCACGACTACAAAGCGAACTATTTTGCGACGCGCCTGGCGTATCGCCACGACCTGCCGCGCCTCGCGACCTCGCACGGCTGGACCGGCAATCACTGGCGCGAACGGCTGGTCTACTACCCGGCCGACAAGTGGCTGCTGCGGTCCTTCGATGGCGTGATCGCCGTCTCGAACGAGATCCGCGACGAGCTGCACCGCTGGGGCGTGCCAGCCCAGCGCACCCACGTGCTGCTCAACGGTGTCGATCCGCAGGCCTTCCGACCCGACGAGGCGCTGCGTCTGCAGGCTCGCGCGGCCTGGGGCTACGACGAACACGACTGGATCATCGGCGGTGTCGGCCGCGTGGAACAGCAGAAACGGTTCGACCTGCTGCTGGAGGCGTTCGCGCAGGTGCTGGCCGCGGAACCACGGGCGCGGCTGCTGGTCGCCGGCGATGGATCGCTGCTCGAATCGCTGCGCCAGGAGGTCGCGCAGCGCGGACTGGAACCGTTCGTGCGTCTGGCGGGCCACTGCCCGCGGATGCACGAAGTGTACTGCGGGCTGGACCTGCTCGCGCAGTCGTCCGACTACGAAGGCACGCCGACCGTGGTGGTCGAGGCGATGGCCTGTGGCGTGCCCGTCGTGGCCACCGACGCGGGCGGCACCCGGCAGCTGCTCGATTCCGAACGCCAGGGACTGATCGTGCCCTGCGGCCGCCCCGACCTGCTGGCCGCCGCGATCCTGCGCATGCGGCGCGAACCCGAGGCGCGGTCGCGGTGGGTTCGCGAGGCACGGCAGCGGGTGGAGGAGCAGCTGACCTACGCGCGGCGGACAGAGCGGCTGATGCAGCTGTATGAGTCGCTGGGAGCCGGGCGGCGGGTGCGTGGCTGAGTCGCAGATGACGGGGACACAGACGGCGGCGTGAAAGCGGCGCCGTCGAGTATTGTGCCGGGGGCGTGGCGGCTATAATCGAGCCGCCGCGCGGACTTCCGCGCACCGGACAAGCGGACCGCCTCGGACCGCTTGCTTCGCTTCCGAGCTTCCCGCCCCTCGTTGGATCCCCGCCATGCTCCGCACGCAGACTTCCGTTTCTTGCCCTCGCGTCTCCCCCGTCCGCTCGGCTCTCAGCCGTTCCCTCCTCGTCGCCATGCTGGTGGCGGCTCCGTTCGCCGCCGCACTCAGCATCCACACGCAGCCCGCCGCAGCGGCCGAAAACCTGGACGTCGGCGCCGACGTCGTGGCGAAGATCGCGGAGTCGCTGCCCACGGAGGCGCCGGGCAAGCCCGCCAAGCCGCGGCACCTGCTGATTTTTTCCCGCACCCAGGGATTCCGACACGGCTCCATCCCCACCGGTGGCAAGGCCATCACGATGCTTGGCGAGAAAACCCGCGCCTTCACCGCCGTGCACATCGAGGACCCGTCGTTCTTCGATGCCAATAAATTGTCACAGTTCGACGCGGTCTTCATGCTGAACACGACGGGCGAATGCCTGGCCGACAACCCGGCCGACACCAGCGACACGGCCAAGGCGGTCACGGAGCAGCGCAAGAAGAACCTGCTGGAGTTCGTCGCCAGCGGCAAGGGCCTCGTCGGCTGCCACTCGGCTACCGACACCATGTACAGCTCCAAGGAGTATGGTGACCTGGTCGGCGGCTGGTTCAAGAACCACCCGTGGCACACCGATGTCACGATCAAGATCGACGCACCCGAGCATCCGCTGACCGCCATGTTCGACGCCCGCCAGGGATTCCAGATCAAGGACGAGATCTACCAGTTCGCGCAGCGCGGCACCGGCGATACGTTCGCCGGCTACCAGCCCTACTCGCGGGAAC
>JBIIEC010000465.1:0-4451 GCA_044238045.1 Pirellulaceae bacterium
AGATTTGCGCCGGTGGGTGATTGGCTGGCAGTTCGTGCTGGCCCTGTTCTGCGGATGTTCCAGCCAGCCCGGAGGCAACCAGAGCCCGGCGCGGCCCGAGGGCGCCAAGGTCCGCATCGCGTTGCTGCCCAAGATCAAGGGCATCAGCTATTTCTCGTCGTGTTATCAGGGCGCGCAGCGGGCGGCGGCGGAAATGCCGAACGTGGAACTGATCTACGACGGCCCGATTGATGGCGATCCCAAGAAACAGGCCGAGATGATCGAGCAGTGGATCGTCGAAAAGGTTGACGTCATCTGTGTCGCGCCCAATGCGCCGGATGTCGTCGCCAATGCCATGCGCGACGCCCGCGCCCAAGGCATTCATGTGATCACCTGGGACGCCGACGGTGTCGCTGATTCCCGCGAACTGTTCGTGAACCAGGCGACGCCCGAGTCCATTGCCAAGGGGATGGTGAACGCGATGGTCAAGGATGTGGGCGGGCCGGAAGTGGCCGGCGACGTCGTGATCGTCAGCTCCGATGCGACCTCCGCCAACCAGAACTCCTGGATCGAGATCATGAAGCCGGCACTGGAGGCGACGCGCCTGAAGCTGGTGACGATCAAGTATCCCGGCGAAAACGCCGGCAACGCACTGGCCGACGCCCAGGATGTGATCAAGAAGTATCCCGACCTGAAGGGTATCTTCGGAATCAGCTCCGTGGCGTTTCCGGGCGCGGCCGAAGCGGTCGAACAGAGCGGCAAGACGGGGCAGGTCATGGTGACTGGCCTGTCCACTCCCGGTGACATGAAGCGATTCGTCCAGTCGGGCACCGTCAAGTCGGTGGTACTCTGGAACACGCTGGACCTCGGTTACCTGACCGTCAAGGTGGCGGAAGGGCTGGCTACGGGCAAGATCAAGCCAGGCGACAAGCAGGTGGATGGCGGCACGCTCGGATCGCGGCCGATCGAAGGCGATCATGTGATGCTGGGTGACATTCTCGTGTTCACGCGCGAAAATATCGATCAGTACAACTTCTGACCGTACCCTGGAGCCTTCAGCGAAGGAGCGATCGTCGCTGGAGCGGGCTTGCCCTGGGGAAATCGCCAGGCCCCATGTTCACGCGATGACTTCGTGAATGACCTTGCCGTAGACGTCGGTGAGGCTTTCGTCGCGTCCCTGGTGGAAGTAGGTGAGCCGTTCGTGGTCGAGGCCCATGAGGTGCAGGATGGTGGCATGGATGTCGTGCACATGCGCCTTGTTGGTGACGGCTTCGAAACCGAACTCGTCGGTTTCCCCGTAAGCCATGCCGCCGCGCACGCCGGCTCCGGCCAACCACATGCTGAATCCGTAGGGATTGTGGTTGCGCCCTGGAGCGTTCTCGCCTTCGCTGAACGGCATGCGGCCGAATTCGCCGCCCCAGACGACGAGGGTTGAGTCGAGCAGCCCACGCTGTTGGAGGTCTTCGAGCAGCGCGGCGATGGGCTGGTCGACCTCGGCGCCGTGGCGACCATGGTTCTTTTCAATGCTTTCGTGCGCGTCCCAGGTCTCTTCGAGGTGTCCACCGCCGGAATAGAGCTGGATGAAGCGAACACCGCGTTCGACAAGTCGCCGGGCGATCAGGCAGTTCCGGCCATACTCATCGGTCGGCTGCTGGCCGACACCGTACATCGCGAGCGTCTCGGCCGACTCCTGCGAAAGGTCCACGGCTTCGGGCGTTTCCGATTGCATGCGGTACGCCAGTTCGTAGGTCGCGGCGCGGGCCGCCAGTTCCTGGCCGCCGGGACGTTCCGCGAGGTGCTGGTCGTTCAACTGGGCGAGCAGGTCGAGCTGGCGTCGCTGGGCGGTGCGGTCGAGATGCGCTGGGCCGGACAGGTCGAGGATCGGGTTGCCCTCGGGGCGGAACAGTGTGCCCTGGAAGGTCGAGGGCATGAAGCCGCTGGACCAGTTGGGCTGGCCGCTGATCGGGCCGCCGCGTTTGTCGAGCATGACGACAAATCCGGGCAGGCTCTGGTTCTCGCTGCCCAATCCATACGCGCACCAGCTGCCGAGACATGGCCGGCCGATCTGGATGCTGCCCGTGTTCATGCTGACGAGTGCCGAGCCGTGCGCGTGGCTGTCGGTATGGCAGGAACGAATGACAGCCAGCTTGTCGGCGTGCTGGCGGACGCGTGGGAAGTAGTCCGAGATCAGCAGCCCGCTCTCGCCTCCAGGGCGAAAAGGTCGGAAGTTCGGCGTCAGGAAGCCAACCTTGCGGCCTCCGGAGTTGATGAACTGCTTGTCGGCGGGCAGCGTCTTGCCCGCGTACTGTTCCAGTGTCGGCTTGTAGTCGAACGTGTCGACCTGGCTGGGAGCGCCATTCATCATCAGGAAGATGCAGCTGCGAGCCCGGGTAGGAATCTGCGGCGCGCGGGGGGCGAGTGGATTCGCACGCGCGTTGGTTTCCTCCGCGCTCAGGTGACGCGCGAAGAAACCATCGCCCTGCAGCAGCGAGGCCAGGGCCAGTCCGGCAAAGCCACCGCCCATCTCCCAGAGGTACTCGCGCCGCGTCTGTCCGCAAGGATAGAGCAGCGCGGGCTGGCGAAGGGGAGGGGACGATCGAGCGTGCGGGCGTTTCATGACGATGCACCGGAGGAAGCGTTGGGTGACCAGGGGTTGTCACGGAAGGGACAGGGCCTGCGACCGCGTAGGATTTGATCGCGTCAGTCGGTGTACAGGAACTCATTGGTGTTCAGCAGCACATGGCAGAGCGAGGCGAGCGCCTGTCGCCGCGCGGTGGCCATTTCGCCGTGGGCCGTGCTACCGGGATCGGTGCTACCGGGACCGGTGTTGCCGGTGAAAGCCGGGGTGACTCCCGCGTTGCGCCGCGTGAAATGATCGAGCTGCTGCGCGAGGTGCTCGCAGGCGGATTGCAGTTCCTCCGGGCGAGGCCGCCGCGCCAGGGCGGCCTTCCAGGCAAGCTCGGCCTGCTGCTCCCGGGCCACGCCGGCCTGCTCCAAGATCCGCACCGCCATGCGTTCGCTCTGTTCATGCACGAACTCGTTGTTCAGCATGGCCAAGGCCTGTGGAGCGACGGTGGTCACATCGCGCTGCGCGCAGGTCAAGGTCGTGTCGCTGAAATCGAACGCGGTCATCATGGGAAGCAGCCGCGATCGCTTGTTCACCATGTAGACGCTCCGTCGCCCCTGCTGGTCCGCTGGCGACTCCTGCCAGTCGCTTCCCTTTCTTGAGAGGCCTTCCAGTGCCTCGGCGCTCATGCGCGGAAAGAAACTGGGGCCACCCATCCGTAGGTCGAGTGTCCCGCTGGCTGCCAACAGGTTGTCACGCAGCGATTCGGCGTCCAGCCGCCGTCGCGGATAGTGCCACCAGGTTCGATTGGCATAGTCCTCCTGTTCGAGCTGCGTGTGCCGCGGATGCGTCGAAGCCTGGCGATAGACGCGGGAGGTCATGATCAGGCGGTGCAGCCGCTTGACCTGCCACTCGCCCCGAATCAGTTCTTGGGCGAGCCAATCAAGCAGTTCCGGGTGCGTCGGCGGGTCGCTCTTGCGACCGAAATTGTTGGGCGTGCGGACGATCGCCTCGCCAAAATGGTGCTGCCATAATCGGTTCACGAACACGCGAGCGGTCAGCGGATGGCGGGGGTCAAGAAGCCAGCGGGCGAACTGCAGGCGGCGTTGGGTCGTGCGGCTCCCGTCGGGAGGCGGCACGAGCGGTTGGTCCAGTGCCGGGATGGCCGACAGGAACCCCGGCGACACTTCGTCGCCCGGTGCAAGACGCTGCCCCGCGCGCAGCAGGCGGATCGGCTCCGGCGCCGGGTTGCGGTCGGTCCAACCAAAGACGTCGTAGCCGAGTTCGTCCTTGGAGGGCCCGCCCAGGTTCGCCTGGCCCAGGTAACCAGCCCAGAAGAAACTCGCGATCCGATAGTAGTCGCTCTGCCGGATCGGATCGAACTTGTGGTCGTGGCACCGCGCACACTTCACGGTCATGCCGAGGAACGCCGACGTCGTCGTGTGCACGAAGTCTTCCAGCCGCTCGTAACGGTAGTCCTCCGGATCGTTGGGCTCGTCGTTCCACGTTCCGGCTCGCAGCATCCCC
Organism: Pirellulaceae bacterium; assembly: GCA_044238045.1. Taxonomy (GTDB): domain Bacteria; phylum Planctomycetota; class Planctomycetia; order Pirellulales; family Pirellulaceae; genus CAZUJM01. The sequence continues at coordinate 4,073 of JBIIEC010000465.1, forward strand.
GTGGCGATGACCGATGATTCGCTCCGCCATGGCACCTCGTCGCCAGCCAGTTGTTCCGTGACGAATCGGTCGTAAGGCATGTCCGCGTTCAGGCCTTCGATGACCCAGTCGCGATAACGCCAGATGTTCGGCTTGAACTGGTCCCGTTCGTAGCCACAGGTGTCGGCGTAACGAGCGAGGTCGAGCCAGTACCGGCCCCAGCGTTCTCCGTATCGGGGCGAGGACAGCAGTTGGTCGACGAGGCGTTCGTAGGCGTCCGGCGCCGGATCGGCCGCGAAGGCCTCCAACTGATCGAAGGTGGGAGCGATGCCCACGAGGTCGATCATTGCGCGACGCATCAGCACGCGACGATCGGCGGGCGGCGAGAGTGTTCGTTGAT
>JBIIEC010000097.1:0-15280 GCA_044238045.1 Pirellulaceae bacterium
AAGGCCATGGCCGACCCGCTGTTCGCGGCACTGGCCACCGACACAGGTTGGTTCCGCTTCCAGTCAGCCCAAGCGCCCACCTACCAACTCGCCGCCCAAATGATCCAAGCGGGAGCGGATCCGGCAGGCATCTACGGCAGCCTGTACGAACAGGAAACCCTCGGCAGGTGCCGCCTGCGCGGCTTGATCCTATCTCGCCTGCAGACGGAGTTCGATGGTGAATTCGTCCACACCCATGTGCTCAAGGAAGACTTCGTCACTTGCGGCGCATTGCCGCAGGACACCGAGGACGCCATCAATCTTTCGCTGGCCATCGCAGGCACTCGCTTCGCAGTCATTCTCGTGGAGCAGGCGACGGGTGGATTCAAACTGAGCTTCCGCAGCCGTTGCCATCTCGACTGCAACCAGATCGCCGCTCACTTCGGTGGCGGTGGCCACAAAGCGGCCGCCGGAGCGTTCATCGCCGGTGAGTTTCCCGAGGCCCAGGCAAAGGTCCTGGATTACATTCGTTCGCAGTTCCGTTAGAATACCCGCGCCGGAGTCGATCCGGCGTGCCCGCCCCCCTACCCCGCCCGTCTCCGCCTGAAGCCCTTTCCCAAGGAGGCCATCGCGATATGTCCCCCGCGAAGGAATCACCATCCAGCAAGGGTAGCTCTCCGCGTTCGCCTGAAAGCAAGGAGGCGGTCCCACCTCGCCGGACGTTCGTATCCCTGGTTACCGGAGCCCTGGGTGCTGCCGTGGTCGCCATTCCCGGTTTGATCGGGGCGAGGTTTTTCCTCGACCCGATTTTCCCGCGCGGCAAGGCGTCCCAAGACGAAGGCTCCCCGGACCAAGCCGACGAGAGCGCCGATGGATTTTTGCTGCTCGACATCAGTCTGGATGCGTTGCCTGCCGATGGCCAACCCGTCTCCGTGACGGTCCATGACGACAAGGATAACGCCTGGAATCGCTTGCTCGATGTCCAAGTGGGAACCGTCTGGCTCCGCAAGCTTGCCCCGGATCAGGTGATCGCCTTCAGTTCGGTTTGCCCGCACCTCGGCTGTGCGGTCGACTACCGTGACTCCCGAGGCGACTTTTTCTGCCCCTGCCATACCAGTTCATTCAACCTGGACGGCCAGAAGACGAACGAAATCCCCCCACGCGGGTTGGATGTCCTGCAGACTCGCCTGGAGGGCAAGCAGATCTGGCTGAAGTACGAGAATTTCCGCGCCGGCACGAAGGATAAGATTCCAGTATCATGATCAAGCTCCTTGACTGGCTCGATGACCGCACGGGCTATCGACACTTGCTGAAGGAAACGCTCGAGGAACCCATTCCGGGCGGCGCGCGATGGCGATACGTGTGGGGCAGCACGCTGACGTTTACGTTTGTGCTGCAGGTAATCACCGGAGTGCTCCTGTGGACCGCTTACAGCCCCAGCACCCTGACAGCCTGGGAAAGCGTCTACTTCATCCAGCATGAGGTGGCCTGGGGCTGGCTCGTGCGGGGCATTCACCACTTTGCCGCTCAAGCGATGGTGGTCCTGCTCGCCATTCACCTCATGCAGGTGATCGTGGATGGCGCTTACCGCGCTCCGCGTGAGATCAACTTCTGGCTGGGCCTCATCCTTGCGCAGATCGTGCTCGCCTTGTCTCTCACCGGATATCTTCTGCCCTGGGACCAGAAGGGCTACTACGCGACGCAGGTCACCACCAAAATCATGGGGGCCACTCCTTACATCGGCCCCCAGATCCAGACTTTGGCCCAGGGAGGGCCCGAGTATGGACACCATACGCTGACGCGTTTCTTCGCGATGCACGCGGGCGTGCTGCCGGGACTGCTCGTTCTCTTCCTGGCAATCCATCTCTATGTGTTCAGAAGACACGGAATTACCGTTCCCGGGGAAGCTCGCCAGCCCGTGGCCTCGTTTTGGCCGGACCAAGTGCTCCGCGATGCGGTGGCCTGCCTCGGCGTGCTGGCCATCGTCATGCTCCTAGCCCTCTTCAAGGGTGCCGAACTGAGTGCGCCGGCAGACCCGGCGGAAGCCTTTTCGGCCGCCCGCCCTGAATGGTACTTCCTGTTCCTGTTCCGATTCCTGCGGTTCCAAGCGGTGGAACACTTCGGACTGGCATTCGGAGCGATCTTTGTGCCGGGAGCCATCATGGCCGTGATCGCGGCGATGCCGCTCATCGCCCACCTCCGTGGCGGACATCGCTTCAATGTGGCCTTCATGACCCTGCTGGGGATAGCTGTCGTCGGACTGACGGGCCTCGCCATGGTCGAAGACGGTCTCGATGAAGACCATCAGGCAGCCATCGCCGAAGCCGAACGAGACGGGCACCGCACCGTGGAACTCGCCCAGTTGCCCAGTCGGATCCCCGCGACGGGCGCGGCGGTGATGCTGGAGTCCGATCCCTTCACCGTGGGTCCCCGTCTTTTCGCCAAGCATTGCGGAGCCTGTCACCGGTTCGATGGCCATAACGGACGCGGACGCGCAGTGCTCGAAAAACACCCGGAGTCCGATCTGCATGTACAGGCGCAGCCGACAGCGTCTGACCTCGGACAGTTCGCCCAACGATCCTGGTGGCGGGCCGTGCTGACCGACTTCGAAAACCATTTCTCGCCCGTCGCTCGCTCCGGTTACGACCTCGAGGCATCCGCCTCCGACGGAATGGTCTTCTGGGCCAGGGAAAGCCGCGAGGTCATGAACGACCCGAAGAACTCGGCCGACGTCGACGCGATGGTGGAGTTTCTTGTGTCTCTCGCCGGAAAGAAGGACCCATCGCTGGACCAGACCAAGGTTGAACGCGGCAGGGAGATCCTGGACTCCGGCAACCTGACGGCGGGCTCCATCACGAAATGCACCGACTGCCACACCAGCGTCGCCAGCACCTTCACTCCAGACGCCAGCAATGGCGGCATTCCCGAACTCAGCGGCTATGGGTCCACGGCATGGCTCAAGTCCTTCATCACCAATCCGGGACACGAACAGTTCTACGGCGAAAAGAACAAGATGCCAGGGTTCGCGGACAGCATGTCCGCACACGATCTGGAACTGCTTGCCCGCTATCTGTCGGGGGACTTCCCGCCCAGTCACGTGGCAGCCTACCCGACCCTGTCGATTCCGGATCAGCCGGGCGAGCCTGCGAAGGAAGGCGAGGCCGCAGCGTCTGCTCCCGCCGAGAGCAAGTAGCAACGACAGCGCCGACAGCAGGCAGATTTGCTGCGGCGCAGACTCGCTGGACGCGCTGGCTTGCCTCATTCGCAAGCGTTTTGCCGGTCCTCTTTGCGCACCCACGCTCTTGGGCTTTTCTCTCCAGGTGGGCAGGTCGCCTAAAATCGCTACAGCAGGAAACGGACAACCGCCGATTCACCTTAGCGGGTGAGATCCATCGCATCGATGGGCGCATCGGCAGGACGCGACTGCCTGGCAGACCGCCGGCTGCGGCTTGGCTTTGGTGGAGCCCCTTTCGAGAGCGTTGCCCTTCGCATCGACAGCACGCCCCGGGATTCCGAGGAAGCGAACCGGTTGTCGCCGCGGAGTCTATCCCTTCAAGGCACCGATCGCAGTTCTCAAGCATGCCTACATTGCAGCAAGACTCGAAACTCCCTGCGTTGGTCCGACCGAGTCGTCTTCGAGATGCGGCCCAGGCCGGCTTTTGCTCGCAGAGCCAGGGCGCCGAAGGTGCTCCATCAGGTCAGGAGACCACCCGCAACGTCCACCACACTGCTCGAGCCACTTCCTGCGGAAACAGCCAACCGCGGTTCCATGGCCTGATGCTCCTGATCGGCACCAGCCTGTTTACCGCAGGTGCGACTCTCGTGGGAGTTTCCTTTCTCGACTCCAATCCGCATCTTTGGAACTGGGGCGTTCCTCTGGCGATCGGAGGACAGTGCTTCTTCCTTTTCGGGCTGCTTCTCCAACTCGAACTTCTCTGGAAGCATGAGCGCACCTCCACCGCCACGACGGGCTCGGTTGCCGAGAAACCATCTCCGTGGAACCCCAAGCGATCGGCTCGAGAGATGGGCGGGGAATCCGGCTTCGGCATGCAGTCCGTTCCTCCGGAAACTCTCCTGCGAGATCTCAAGAGTCGATTGGCCACGCTGGGGGATCGCCTGTCGCAGTCCCGCGTATGACCCTTCCGAACTCGGGATCGCCTTTTCTAAGCGATTGAACGCTGCAGCCTCAGCGGGGCCGGGTCGATGTGCGGAGCGATCCCATCGACGAGTTCCCTGACCAGCCGTCCCGTAGCGGGCGCCATGGACAGTCCGAGCATGTTGTGACCGGCAGCGACCCAGACGTTGGACCATTTCGGGGAGACCCCGACATAGGGGAGACTGTCCCAGGTCATGGGACGCCAGCCAAACCATTCCTGCTGTACGGGTTCGACATACGGCTCGCGAAGATAGACTTCCGCTCCCCGACGAAGCAGTCCGATCCGGCGTTGATTCAGCGTGGTGTCATAGCCGGAGAACTCCATCGTCGACCCGATCCGGTACCCGCTTTGCATCGGGGTAATGGCAACCCGATGCTCTTCCAGAATCAGGGGAATACGCGGGCAGTTGCGCGGCCTGGGCATCGTGATCGAGTACCCCTTGCCTGGCTGGATCGGGATGCGACACCCGAGGTGTTCATTGAGGAACGGCGTCAGCGCACCGGTCGCAATGACAAACCGGTCGCCCCGAATGGGGCCGCGGGAAGTCTCGACCTGCTTGGCTCTCATCCCTCCGCCGCCCACCCCTAGGACACGGCAATTCTCCTGGATGTCGACGCCACGCGCCAGCAGGCGATCTCGCAAGGCCAGCATCAACTTATCGGGGCGAACATGCGAATCACCGGTGTAGTGCCAACCGCCTCCCAATCCATCCTTCAGTGCGGGTTCCAAGGCGCTGACTTCGTCGCCGGCATGGGGATTGGCTGCGACGCCGAACCGCTCTCGCAACAACGCATCGATCTTCGCGTATTCCTCGAATTCGTGCTTCGCATGAAACACGAAGAGCAGGCCGCGTCGCTCCCATTCGCAATCCAGCGATTGCTCGACGATCAACTTCTCGTAAAGGTCCACGGAGGACTGCAGCAGCGCATGGCAAGCCATGGCCGTCTTCATCATCTTCCCGGTGGTGCAGCAGCGGGCGAAACGCCAGAGCCACGACCAGAGTTCGGGGGACAACCGGGGCTTGATGTAGAAGGGGGAGTCGCTCGACAACATGGCTCGCAAGGACCGCGAGACGGCTCCCGGCACCGCAAGGGGCAGCACATGACTGGGACAGATGTAGCCGCAGTTGCCAGCGGAACACGCATTGCCGAAGGTTCCCGAGTCTAGAACGGTCACTCGGTGCCCTGACTCGGTCAGGTACCAGGCGCACAGGGCCCCGACCACGCCTCCCCCCACGACAACCGTGCTGTTTTCCCCGGAATTCAAGTCCGAATCCCCTGTCGAAATGGATCGTTTTCCTGGAAGACCAGAGTCGTCTCCGCCGTCACGTACGCCTCGCCGGTCACGCTCGGCAGGGTTTTTCCCCCAACAACGGCGTAACTGGCCTCAAAGAGGCTCCCCGTGATCCCCTGCTGCCTCCAGCGAGCTCCCGGTTTCAACGCGCCATCCGCCGCCAGGCAGGCCACCTTCGCGCTGGTGCCCGTACCGCAAGGCGAACGATCGTAGGCCCCTCCGGGACAAAGCACGAAGTTACGACAGTCGGCGACACCATCCAGGGACGGAGCCCAGAGCTCGACGTGATCGATCTCCGCCCCGTCCTCCCCCGTCACCCCCTGTCGCCGGAGGGCTTCACGAATCTCGCCGGCGATCTCCAGCAAGCGAGGAACCGACTTCATCTCCAGGGGCACCTCGTCAACTCGAGCGAGAAAAAACCAGTTCCCGCCCCAGGCAACATCGCCTCGTATCGCGCGGTCGTCCGACAACCGCACCTCGACGTTGGTCGCGAACCGATAACTGGGCACGTTCTGGACGGTGACTCGAGCCCCATCGTGCACCTCGGTCTGAATCGTACCAACCGGCGTTTCGATCTGATGGCGTCCCGGCCCGATCCTTCCCGCGTGGACCAGCGATACCATGACACCGATCGTGCCGTGCCCACACATGCCGAGCACACCAACGTTGTTGAAGAAGACAACGCCCGTCGTCGATTCCCGGGACTCGGGTCGGCCAAGCACGGCTCCCACCAGCACATCCGACCCACGAGGTTCCAGAATCACCCCGGCCCGGAAGTCGTCATGCAGCGACTGAAAAAGGCCACGCTGCTCCCGCAGACTCCCCGAACCAAGGTCGGGCCCTCCCGACAGGACCAGTCGAGTCGGTTCGCCTCCCGTGTGCGAATCCAGCACGACCACTCGATGAACACCAGTACCACCGACTTGCATCACGGGTCGTGCTCCTTCCAGCATAGCCTTACATCGAACAAGCGGTCCGGTTGGCGGCAGGCGCGCTGCTGTCAGGCGTTACTTGCGCCCGCGAGCCTGCGGACGGGTCCGGATTCCGTGTCGGATAATACCCAGAACCCTTTCGCGTTCCTCACCTTCGAGGGGAAGCCTCGGTGCGCGCACCATTTCGCTTCCGAAACCGCATTCCTGCGCGGCGAGCTTGATGTATTGGACAAGCTTCGGGTGCGTATCGAGGTGCAGCAGGGGCGTATACCAGCGGTACACATCCAGGGCCTCGTCGTACTGCCCGCTCATCAGCAGGTCCCACAACCAGCGGTTCTCCGCCGGGAATGCGTTCACGAGTCCCGAGATCCAGCCAACGGCGCCGAGCATCACGCTTTCCAGCACGAGGTCGTCGACGCCGCAGAAGAGAATAAACCGATCACCGCAGGCATTCTTGATATCCGTGATCCGCCGGCAGTCCTCGGAAGACTCCTTGATCGCCACGAATTTCGGTTCATCCGCGAGTTCGGCGAACTCCGCGGGCAGGATATCCACCCGGTAGGACACCGGATTGTTGTAGATCATGATCGGCAGTTGGGAAGCTGCCGCAACGGCCCTAAAGTGCGCAAGATTTTCGCGGGCGTCGGCCTTGTAGACCATGCCGGGCAGCACCATGAGCCCGTCCACGCCCAGCTGCTCGGCATCCGCCGCGAATCGACATGCCAGCCGCGTGGTGTACTCCGCCACACCGGCAAGCACCGGGATTCTGCCCCCCACATGCTCGACGACGGCCCGCAGGACATCTCGTTTCTCCGCGGCTTCCAGCGAGCAGTTCTCGCCAACCGTCCCGAGCATGATCAGGCCATGGACTCCGGCCTTGATCATGGCTTCCAGGTGGTCCAACGTGGCCTGGATATTGAGCGACTGGTCCTCATGGAACTGCGTGGTAGCTGCCGGAAAAACACCATGCCATGCTTCGGCTTTCATAGACTCACCCAAATCGCCTTTCCCGCTCGAATCCCCAAAGGTCCGTCAAGATAATATCGACTGTCGAGCAACTCAACCCAGGATGGCGTCCGCAGCGGGGACTCGCCCGTCGATGGCCCCACGCCGGTTGTAATTTCACACTCCATCGCGAGAATGTTCGCCAGTGGCTTTCGCCAACCGACCGATTCCCTGCCTCCCAAGGAGCATCGACAATGCGCAACCTGCTCTTCGCATTCGCTGGACTGGCCTTTTTCTGCCCTCCGGGTGGCGCGACAGCGGACGCCGACGAACGTCCCCTGGCTCACATGGTCTACTTCACGCTCAAGGACAGTACTCCCGCCAACCGTGAAACGATGCTGGCGGCGTGCAACAAGTACCTTTCCGATCACGAGGGCACGCTGTACTACTCCGCCGGCGAGCTCTGCAAGGAACTCAACCGGGAGGTGAACGTCATGGACTTCGACATTGCCCTGCATGTCGTCTTCAAGAACAAGGCGGCCCACGATGTCTACCAGACGCATCCCCGGCACCTGAAGTTCATCGAGGAGAACAAGCCACTCTGGGCCAAGGTCCGCGTCTTTGACTCCTATCTGTCCTCGCCTGCCAAATAAGGGCAAGCGGCCCGGCGACAGCCCGGCTGACCAAGCCGATCTACCGCAAGGGTTTATCTGGCCGCCGTCGCAACAGGCGAATGACCAGGTGGCATCCCGGATCACTTCATCCGCGACCAAGGGGTGACGCGCCCTGGTCGCGCGGCACTCAAATGGCGAAGACGTGGGGGTGGTTGAAGACGTCCCGCAGGTCCCGCAGCAGCAGATCGGGTTCGGTGAGTCCGAGTGTATTCATGTCCGACTGTCCTGTCGCCACGGCGATCACTCGGGCGCCTATGGCTCGGGCGCAGTACACATCGTTGCCCGTGTCGCCGATGATCCAGATGCAGGACGGATCCACGTCTGCCGCGACGTGTTGCTCCGCGGCCGCACGCGCGGCCCGGGCCACGTCCGCGCGATCGGCGTGTTCGTCACCGTAGCCACCGAAGGCAAAGCGGTCCCAGATGCCATAGCGACGCAGCTTGAGTTCCGCTGCGGCCCGCACGTTACCGGTGATCAACCCGACGTGCGTGTTCGGCATGGTCTCGAGTCGGTCGATTAAGTCCAGAACCCCGGGGAGCACCTCACCGGCCCGTTGATCGAGCAGTTGCTCGAGGCGTTTCAGATAGGCGTCTTGGAAACGGCCCCAGTTCGCAGCGGACGATTCGATGCCGTGCTTCTCGAACAGGTCCCGGTTGATCGCTCGATCGGTTCTTCCGGCGAAAGAAACGCCTTCGCGTGAGGCGGGGATCTGAAAGGCATCCTGCAAAGCGAGGACCGCCGCATCCTGCCCCGCTCCGCCCGTCACCAGCAGGGTACCGTCGATGTCAAACAGCCAGACCCGCATCCGCTCACCTCTCTTGATCCACCCTCGTTATTCCAAACGCCTGGCCAGCGCACGCTCGCCCGCCGCAAAAAAGGCTCCGTCGCAGGAGTCTGCTGGAGCGTCCACCGGAGCCAAGCCATCGGTGGTCGAGAAGGCCCCGAATCCACCGCCGATCCTCCGGGCGAACGACCGTTGTCGGCCTCCGTCAGTTCGGCTCCGCAAGCGTCACCGAGATCTCTTCCTTCCGCTGTTCCGGGGTCCGCAGATCCCTTACCACGGTTAGCGCAACCTTCTCCCCCGTCCGATGACGCTCGAGAAACGAGTACCAGTCGTCCAGGCTGGTAATCGGCTCGCCATCAGCGGCGACGATCAGGTCACCATAACGCACCCGGTAGTTCACGATCAGGCCACGGCTCACTTTCTCGACCAGCGTACCCCGCAACCCCGCCTGTTCCGCGACGGAGCGAGGATAGACATCACGCACCAGCACGCCCTCCAATTGAAGCTCCCGGGTGCGCTGGTCCTGGAACGGAATGATGCCGATGTCCGGTCGAATCAGCTTGCCATGACGGATCAACTCGGGCACAACTCGATTCACGGTATCCACCGGAATGGCAAAACCGACGCCCGCATAGGCACCGGAAGGACTGTAGATGGCCGTGTTCACTCCGATCAAGCGACCGGCACTGTCCAACAGAGGTCCGCCCGAGTTACCGGGGTTGATCGCCGCGTCCGTCTGAATCACGCCATCGATCGTGCGTTTGGTTTCCCCCTCCACGGCCACTTCGTTCGCCGCGATTTCTCGTCCCAGCGCGCTGATGATGCCGGTGGTCAGTGTCTGGTCCAGCCCGAATGGATTCCCGATGGCAAACACCTTCTGGCCGACCTGCAGATCCTGGGACTTGCCGACCAGAATGGGTCGCAATCGATCGGCAGGCGCTTCGATCTTTAGGACCGCGAGATCTTTGCCCGAGGCTCGCCCCACCAGTTCGGCTTTCCAGACGGACTGATCGGCGAGTGTCACCTGGGCCAGACTGGCCTCGGAGACGACATGGTCGTTCGTGACGATGTAGCCATCCTTGCTCCACACAAATCCCGATCCCGACCCCCGGCTGATCGTCGTTTCATCGAATCGTCGCCAATCGATGCCGACCTTGGCTGTGGTAATGAAAACGACTGCGGGCGACTGATTCCTGAACAGCTCGATGACACTGCGTTCATCTGCCGCCAAATCCCCCCGCGGTACCACAGGCCGTCCCTGGGCCTGCGGATCGAGCAGCGGTGCCGGCCGCAAGGCACTCCACCAGAACGCAGCCATCGCGCCCGCCACGATCCCGATCGCCAAGCCGAACCACCAGCCGCTGGGACTGCTCCGTCCTGGAGTTGGAGGTCGAACTGAAAATCCGTCCGCCATGAGTCGATCTGCCCTTCGTGACGATCGCCACCCTTCGTGACAAACGGCCGCCTCGCGAATTCAGCAACCCCCGGGACCTACGCCGTCTTTGAGTGCCTCTTGCCAGAGTACCCCAATCGTGGCCGGGACTTTGGCACACTTTAAGACGAATAGCCCCGTTCGGCAACCTCCTCCTTCCTACTTCAGGAGGCCGAGCCCTTCGATGAAACGCGGGCCGCCTTCGTTCCGAAGAGGGCGAGGATCGTTGAAGAGACGCGTCTCCGTTTCGGTCGGACGCCACAAGTCCGCTCGAAGATCGCGTTGGGGGGGGCAGCTCCCCATGACATCGCCTGGAAGTCCTCGAGCCGGGAGGCTTGCGGCACACAGGGACCGAACCGGCAGCAACGAGGACATGCTTTCCAAGGTTCGACGACGGCTGGCGAACGCTCGCTACTCAGCCGCCACCGTCATCAACTCGCGGGAAACGGCCTCGATCGCGTCCGAACCAACCAGTTCGGACTCCTCCGCGAACCCGATGAGCAGCGCGAGGTCCCCGATCCTGTTGATCTGCCGCGGGTTTCCATGGGTCACCCAGTGCAGCGTCTCGAGCGCGGCCTCGGAAAAGATGGCCCGCTGCGCGCCCGCGTGACGCAGGCGATGATTCACGTACGCGATCGACTCGTCCTGGTCAAACGGCCGCAGAAGACACTTGACCGCCAAGCGATCCTCCATGTCCTTCTGGCGATCCAGCAGAGGCAACAGGGAAGGCTGCCCGACGAGCAACAGCGTCATGCTGGCCTGTGAATTGGTTTCGAAGTTCAGGAGCAAGCGAAGCGTGTCGAGCGTGCTTCCATCCCCGAGCAGGTGGGCTTCGTCCACCACAACCACCGAATGGCGCCCGGCGAGCACGTTCTGCTGGAGGCACCTTTGGATTTTCGCCACCGACTCCTGTCGGCACGGTACGTCGCGTCCCGGGTCCACGCCATTCAATTCACAGGCGATGCAGGCCAACAACTCAGCCGCAGGCAGTTGAGGAAACACCAGGTGGACACGAGGCTGAAATCGTTCTGGGAGACTTCGAAAGAGCGATTGGACGACCAGTGACTTGCCCAATCCCGGCGCACCGACAAGCACAGCGGCCTGCCGGCAGTTTTCGATGGCGTAACGCAACTTCAGCAAAGCTGCCTGATGCGAATTGCCCGGGTAGTAGAAGTCCGCGTTGGAAGTGTTCTCGAAAGGTTTTCGCTGCAAACCCCAGTAAGCCTCGTACATCATCTGCCCCTTCCGCGATCTTGGCAGCCATCCACGTATCAGAAAGACACTTCGACAGAAGCGATCTAGACGAAATTCTGGACCACGCGCACCTCGCGATACCTGGCCATGGGCTGAGCCCACAGGGCCCGCTGCAAGTCCTCGGAGGAGGTACGCCGGACATCTTGCACGACGACTTCCATTTCCTTGGCCGTTGGCACCGCGAGATTCCGATGCGACATTCCAACCGCCGCGTCCACAACAACGATGTTGAATGCCTGAATCAGCTTCGTGAGCATGCCGGCCAACGCGGTCGCTGGCGACGCATCGGCGGCGGGCAGTAACGCCAGGCGGTCGTTCAGCGAAAACAGGCATTGGTCCTGCAACCTGCCCAGTCCGGCTTCCGCACAGGAACCGCTCCAACCCAGGTCGCAAGCAACCCCAAGCTGCTTTGCCAACGATGTCGCGTGTCCATCTCCCTGCAGGAGGAGGACCTGTTGGCCCATCCGAGCCAGGGACAGTGCCAGCAAGGCGGCGATCGTCGTTCGCCCCTCGCCCTCCGCCAAACTGCTCACCCAGACAACCTGAGTTCGTGTCGCAACCACTTCCTGCAGCGCCTCGCGGAGTCGTGTCAGAAGTCGCTCCTCCGCTTGGACCACTGCCGGAGAAAACTTGAAGGAGTCCACTTCCCATGTCGGCTTGAATTCGGACAGCGCGACGGGCTGCGAGACATCCTTGGCAGCCGCAGCGGTTGCGTCCGGCTTGCTAGACTGCATGCCGGAACTCGGAAAAGGCATCCACTCCAGCTCACGCACAAGAGTTCCAGAGTCACAGCGGCCAATCTCCGAGTCGGTGACGGCTTCGCGGACATGGCCGCCGGGGCCCCAGGTGGGATGCCCAACGCAGTCCATCAGCAGAAGACTGGAGACCTCCGTAACGACGTTTGCCACCACGGCGTTTCCCGTTGCAGTTCCTGCTTCGACCGCATGGTCGCGTTGCAACTGGAACGGTCGCGAGTCGTTTTCGCCGGGCTCAGTGACGGCGGGGTTAGATGCCTGCGAGGAGACCCGAAAATGCCGTCCGCGCATCGGCTCCGCCGCATGTACGTAGAGCTCCCGGCCCGCGGTTGATACGTTTCCATTCGCTCCTCGCGCCGAGTCCACGTGACCGCTGGCTGGCGTACCGGGAGTGACCGGACGGAGCCGCTGTTGATAGGCCTTCTGCAGGGCTTGGTCGATGAGACTCATCATGCACATCCTTGTAAGCAGCTTCCAGGTGTTCCCTGGCCGGAGAATTCAAACCCCATGGAGACGCCGGCCGATGCAGCCACCATCGCCTCCAAGGGCAATCTACCTGGACGGATCTTTGTCGTTCTGCGAAGCACCTTCGAAGCGATACGCGGGGTACTTCACGGCATCCGTGCTGGGATAGCCCTTGGTCCGCGCTGGAGGGCGAGGGGCGAGAGATTCCTCGCGCGTCACCGCCCCCTCACGAACGGCTCCGAGGTCCTCGTGAGCCGGATCAGCAGGAGATGCTTCGGCGGCGTCCGAGGGACTGGGGCGATCCTGCGTTGCGGCAACCGGACGCACATCCGCTGCCTGCTGATTCCCGCTTGGGTCGGGAGAAGCAGCCGCAGAAAGTTCGCGGAGAGGAGCTTCTTTCACGTCGACCGACGAACTCCGGACCGCCGTGGAATCCACCTTGGCTGTCTGGAGGAGCTTCACTTCAAACAACGAATCCTTCTCTCCATTACCGCCAGTGGCCGCCGGGGCTGTCGCCGGGGCAGACGCAAGTCGCAATGGCGTGCTCGAAAGTCGCTCGATGGCGTGAACTTCGCGAGACAACTGGTCGGCTTCGGGCGTGGTCGAAGGAGCAGGTCGGCTTACGGTCGAACCGCCTCGCAGCACGACCAGCAGGGCCAGGGCAACACCTCCCAAGACGGTGACGGCCTTGCGTGGATCATTTGCTCCCCACTGCACCCATCGGCGCAGACGGCCTGTCGTCGAGCTTTGCAGGAGTTCGCGCACCGCTGCTCCGGTGTCGACGGGCGACGACGACGACTCGCCAGGACTTGCGACGATCTCACGTGCGGCATCCATGGCATCAGCGGCAACACCGACCGCCGGCGGCGTCTCCTCGAGACTCGGAGCCATCAACGAGGGAGATGCAGGGGGTGGGGGCGTTGGCTCGCAACCATCGGCGCTCGCCGCGACTTGGCATTCCAAGACGAGGGAATCTGCACCAGGCACAGGTGTGGCCATCATCGAGTTAGAAAAGTCAGGGATGGCAAGCCAGGGCCCTTCCCCGATCGTTCGTGGGGGAATGGCAACGCTTGAGCGACATCGAGGGACCTGGGGGTTCTGGGTCATACCGTCCTTGTCCAGACATCAGGCGGCCAGTTAGTATTGGGTCCAAGCGCGGTCGGCGCCTGGAAGCACACGGCGCGATTAGGTATCGACGTCCCGCATGGTAAACCTTGAGGGTTGAAGCGGTTTTTCGGGCTCTATCACTGGGCGAGGGCCTTGGGCCCTGACCGGGCGGCAGGGTAACCACTTCCCCGGTTCCAATCCAGATCGCCGAATCGCGGGAAAAGTGCGCATTCCCAGTCGCAGTGGCTACTTCCACGACGGGCAGCACGATTGCCGGGTCCTAGGATTGCCTGTTCCTCGCAGTTCCCTATCTTCGCGTCACGAATCGAGAACGCTCCGATGTACATCGCTCCGCCCCAAGACGACCGCCAGCATCGCTTGCAGACCCTGCTTCAGGAAAAGATCCTGATTCTGGACGGGGCGATGGGCACCATGGTGCAAGCGCTGCATCTAGAGGAAGCGGATGTCCGGGGAAGGCGTTTTGCCAGCCATCCCGTTGACCTCAAGAACTTCCCTGACATTCTCTGCCTGACGCAGCCGGATGCGATCCGCGAGATCCATGCGAAGTACTACCGCGCGGGTGCGGACATCGTCACCACCAACACCTTCGGGGCAAGTCCCGTGGGCATGGAGGAGTTCCAGTTGCCGGCGGAGGTGATGAGGGAGATCAACGCGGCGGCCGTGCGCTGCGCACGCGCGGCGGCGGAGGAGATCGAGCGAGGGGAACCGGGCCGTTCTTGTTTCGTCGCTGCTTCGATTGGACCGACGGCGAAGCAACTGGCCATTTCCACGAAGGTGGAAGATCCCGCCTACCGCAACACGACGTACGACCAGATGGCCGAGTCGTACTACCAGCAGGCGTCCGTGCTTATCGAATCCGGCGCGGACATTCTCCTGGCGGAAACCGTGATCGACACCCTGAACCTCAAGGCATGCCTGTTCGGCATCCAGCGGTATTTCGATGAGACCGGCCGCACGCTGCCCGTCATGGCGTCCGCGACCTTCGATCCCTCCGGCCGCACCTTCGTCTCGGCCCAGACGGTCGAGGCGATGTGGAATGCCATCTCGCACTTTCCATTGCTGAGTGTCGGCATGAACTGCGCGTTGGGACCGGAAGCCATGCGGCCGTTCCTGCGTGAACTTTCGGAAGTAACCGATCGGTATGTCAGCTGCCATCCGAACGCGGGCTTGCCGAACGAAATGGGGCATTACGACCTGTCGGCAACGCGGATGGCTGAACTGCTGCACGAATTCGCGAAGGCCGGTTGGCTCAACATCGTCGGCGGCTGCTGCGGCACCACTCCGGCTTACATCCAGGCCATCAAGCAGGCGGTGGCTTCCGTTCCGCCCCGCAAGCGCCATGCGGTGGAGCCGTACACGCGCCTGAGCGGAACCATGCCCTTGACGCTCCGACCCGACGCGAACTTCACGATGATCGGCGAACGCACGAACGTCACCGGTTCACGTCAGTTCGCGAGGCTCGTCCGAAACCAGCAATTCGAG
>JBIIEC010000466.1:0-4440 GCA_044238045.1 Pirellulaceae bacterium
CTGGCCCGCTTCCGTGTTTCAATCTTCAAGCAGCGCGGCAACATCGGCATGGTGCTGCGGCAGATTCCCAACTCCATGCTGACGATGGAGCAGCTGGGGCTGCCCACGAGGGTGGCCGAACTGTGCATGCGTCCCCGCGGCCTGTTCCTCGTGACGGGGCCGACGGGGTCGGGCAAGAGCACGACGCTGGCCAGCATGATCAACCACATCAACGAAACGGTCGACCACCACATCATCACGATCGAAGACCCGATCGAGTTCTATCACTTCCACAAGAAGTCGACGGTGAACCAGCGCGAGGTCGGCAACGACGTGCCGAGTTTCGCGGAGGCGATCCGGCGAGCCCTGCGGCAGGATCCCGACGTGATCCTCGTCGGCGAAATGCGCGACTTGGAAACCATTGAAACGGCGATCACGGCGGCCGAAACGGGCCACGTGGTGTTCGGCACGCTGCACACCAACAGCGCCCAGGGCACGGTCAACCGAATCATCGACGTGTTCCCGACCAACCAGCAGGACCAGATCCGCACCCAGCTCTCCACGTCCATCATCGGCGTGCTGGCGCAGACGCTGGTGCCGAAGATTGGCGGAGGCCGCGTGGCCGCCTACGAACTGCTGGTCGTCACGCCCGGCATCGCGAACCTGATCCGCGAGAACAAAACCTACCGCATCACCTCGTCGATCCAGACCGGGGCGAAGCACGGCATGATCCTGATGGACGAGTCGCTCTTCCGGCACTGGCGCGACGGCAAGATCTCGATCGAGGACGCGTTGTCCAAGGCCCAGTCGCCCGACGACTTGGCCAAGCGGATCGCCAACGCCCAGAAGGGCGTGTTTGACGACGATTCGGATGTCGCCGACGCCGCTGAAAAGTAACCCGCGGCGTCACCTGCTTTCGACTCGCCAGGCCGCTCGCGAACCCCACCCTCCACCAAAGCCCGAAGAACGCTTTCCATGGCCATACGACGCATCGGACAGATTCTGGTCGACCTCGGGTTCATCAACGATGAACAGCTGGAGATGCTGCTGGACGAGCAGCGCCGCCATCCGGGTGAACTGCTGGGCAAGCTGGCCGAAGAGATGGGGCTGGTGAACGACGAGCAGGTGGCGTTGGCGCTGGCGGAGCAGATGTCGCTGCAGGTGGTGAAGCTGAACGACGTGCAGGTTCCGCCGGAGGTGCTGGGGCTGATCACGGAGCCGATGGCCCAGCTGTACCGGGTGATTCCGGTGAAGCTGGAGGGCAACGCGCTGACGGTGGCCACCTGCGACCCGCAGAACCTGGCGATCGAGGATGAGCTGCGGACGTTCCTGGGCTACGACATCCGCCTGATGGTTTCGACGGAGAAGGACGTCCAGGCAGCGCTGGGCCGCTACTATGCCGCCGCCTCGGAAACCTTCGAGAGCCTCGTCAGCGACCTCGAAGCGGACAACGAACTGGAGCTGGCGGCGGCCTCGCTCGCGGGCGGCGGTCCGATCGACATCACCGGCGCCGAGGCGCTCGCCGACAGCGCTCCGGTCCGCAAGCTGCTCAACATGGTGCTGCTGATGGCCATCCGCGACCATGCCAGCGACATCCACATGGAACCGTTCGAGGACGAGTTCCGCATCCGCATCAAGGCCGATGGCGTGCTCTTTGAAATGGTCCCGCCGCCGCGGCACCTGGCCTTCGCCATCACCACCCGCATCAAAGTCATGGCGAACCTGGACATCGCCGAACGTCGCCTGCCGCAGGACGGTCGTATCGAACTGTCGGTCGGCGGCCATCCCGTCGACCTGCGCGTGAGCGTGCTGCCAACGATGTTCGGCGAGAGCGTCGTCATGCGAGTGCTCGATCGCACCGTCGTGTCGCTCGACCTTACCAAGGTCGGCATGGATGAAAAGACACTCAAGGGATTCCGCGAGGTGATGCACAAGCCGAACGGCATCATCCTCGTCACGGGCCCCACGGGGTCCGGCAAGACCACCACGCTCTACTCGGCGCTCAGCGAGCTGAACGAGATCACGGAAAAGCTGGTCACGACCGAGGATCCGGTGGAGTACGACATCGACGGCATCATCCAGATCCCCATCGACGCGGAGATCGGCAACACGTTCGCGCAGTGCCTGCGGGCGATCCTGCGGCAGGATCCGGACAAGATCCTGGTGGGCGAGATCCGCGACACCGAGACGGCGGAGATCGCCGTGCAGGCCTCGCTGACCGGCCACACGGTCTTCAGCACGCTGCACACGAACGACGCGCCCAGCACCATCACCCGTCTTCGCGACATGGGCGTGCCGCCCTTCCTGATCACGGCGACCGTGGAGGCGATCCTGGCGCAGCGGCTGGTCCGCCGCGTCTGCTCCAACTGCCGCGAACCGGTGACGGTCAACGACGAGATCCTGTCGCAACTGGAATTGACGCGGGAACTGCTCGGCGACCGGACGTTCTATCGCGGACGCGGCTGCGAGAAGTGCAACAACACCGGCTACAAGGGACGCGTCGGCCTGTTTGAACTCATGGTCATGAACGACGACCTCCGCGAAATGGTCCTCCTCAACGCTTCCACCGACGAGCTGCGTGAGAAGGGTCGCGAGTACGGCATGACGACGCTTCGCGAGTGCGGCATGAACTACGCCTACCAGGGCGTGACCACGGCCGACGAAGTAATCCGCGAAACGATCCTCGATGCCTGATCCCCCGTCCGATCCGGCAACCACCTCTCGATACATGACCTGACCAGCTCGACCTGCAGTTCCCGCAACTCGACGACCGCAACGACCACTGTACCGACAACCCACGGCCGGAACCGACCGGCCATCCCGACTGCCGTTCGTCGCCCGCCCGGCGAGGGACCGCGAACCAGGATGCCTTCCACGAACGACAGCTTCCCCACAGGGAGTTCACCATGCCGACATTCCAATTCGAAGCCATGGATGCCAAGGGGCAGGAAATCCGCGATGTCGTGGAGGCGGAGACCCAAGAAGCGGCGCAGACGCTCATTCGTGACATGGGCTACTTTGTCACGAAGATCAACGTCAAGAAGGGCCGCAAGCAGGCCGAGAAGAAGACCGCCGACGGCAAGAAGCGCGGTTTCGCCATGGGTGGCGTCAAAAGCAAGGACCTCTGCACCTTCACCCGCCAGCTCTCCATCCTCCAAGATGCCGGCCTGCCGATTCTCCGCAGCCTGCGGATCTTGGAAGAACAGGCCAAGCCGGGCCGGCTGAAGAACAGCCTGATGGATGTCTGCGACGAGATCGAGGGCGGAGCGACACTCTCCGAAGCGCTTGCCAAGTCGCCCAAGGCGTTCGACCGGCTCTACGTGAACATGATCAAGGCCGGCGAGGCGGGCGGTGCGTTGGAAGTCATCCTCCAGCGTCTCGCCGACTTCAAGGAGCGATCCGAGGCGCTCAAGCGGAAGGTCAAGGGCGCCATGGTCTACCCGGTGGTCGTCATCATGGTGGCCGTCGGCATCCTCACGTTCATCATGCTCAAGATCGTGCCCACGTTCGAGCAGATCTTCAAGGACTTCGATACCGAACTGCCGGCCGCGACCAAGCTGCTGATCACCATCTCGCACACGACGGCCAACTACTGGTTCCTCATTCCCGGCATCCCCATCACGCTGGTGATCATGGTGAAGATGATCCGCAAGTTCAAGGTGGGCCGCATGGGCTGGGACCTGTTCTCGCTCAACTGGCCCGTCTTCGGCATGCTCATCGAAAAGAACTCCATGGCCCGCTCCACCCGGACCCTCGGAACCCTCGTCTCCAGCGGCGTACCGATCCTGGAGGGCCTGATGATCACGCGCGAGACATGCGGCAACGCGATGTTCGAGCGGCTGTACGCGAAGGTGGCGGACGCGATCCGCGAGGGCGAGACGATCGCCAAGCCGATGAAGGAACACTCGAAGCCCGGCTTCCATCCCGTGGCTGCCGCGCTGTGGGTGGCGACCGCCGTGCTGCCGATGGTGCCGCTGTTCTTCATCAACGGCATGATGGCCGTGGCCCTGCCCGGAGCGGCGGCGGCCGGCATCATGGCGCTCGGATACTACGTCATGCGCATGAACCGCCGCGTCGCCGACGACCTGGTCGTCAACATGGTCGACGTCGGCGAGGAGACCGGCGAACTGGACACGATGCTCTACAAGGTCGCCGACACCTACGACGAAGAGGTCCGCGTGCTGACCGACAGCTTGATGAGCTTGCTGGAACCGCTGCTGATCGTGTTCCTCGGCGGCGCGGTCGGCTTCATCGTCATCTCACTGTTCCTTCCGCTGGTCAGCCTGATCACCAACCTGTCGAAGTAAGGTCCCGTCCATCGCGGTCCACGCCGGCAGACCCCCAATGCCGGCGGACGCCAAGTGCCGGCGGCCGAACACTCCGCGAGGAAACTCGCCGAACGCCCGCCAGCCCCGGAAAACGGCCCCAGTAATACCACGCCCGACCAAGGAGTTCTGCATG
>JBIIEC010000467.1:0-4437 GCA_044238045.1 Pirellulaceae bacterium
GTGGCGTCAGGAACTGTATTGGGGAACTTTTCGTCTTTAGATGTCGACTTGGGCGACCAGCACGAGTATTCGCTCGTTACCGGCACCGGCAGTAGCGACAACGGGAAGTTTGCGATCGTCGGCAATCAGCTCGTGACCAATGCCGCGGTCGACTACGAAACGCAGTCCAGCTACTCCATACGGGTTCGCAGCACCGACCTCGATGGACTCTCGCTGGAAACAGTGTTCACGATCTCGGTTTTGGACCAGAACGAGGTGACTTCCGATATCGTTGTGAATTCCATGATTGCGAACGGTACGACGACCTTGTCCGTGACCTACACGATCGTGGGCGACCCGTCGCCTGCCTTCACGCTGGGCTTCTACCGCTCGGGCGACAACCAGGTCGGCAGTGACACGACCTTGGCGTCGGCAACCATCAGTGGCGCAGCCGACCTCTCGACCGGTGTGCACACCAAGCTGTTCACCATCGGCGGCGGCGTCGGCCAGATTCCGCTGCCGGGAGCGGGCGCGGTGGAGGTGAACAGCGACTACTTCCTGCTGGCGGTGGCCGATCCCGACGATCTGGTGCCGGAACTGGATACGGCCGGTGTCAGCGAAGATAACGTCGGTGTTTTTACCGGCGCGTACTTTTCTGGTTCCGGGCTGGTGATGATCCACGGCGGCGCGGCGGCCGACACGATCTCGGTGAGCAGTACGGCGGTGGCGACGATCAATGGTGTCGCGAAGTCCTTCTCGGCCACCGCGGTCACCGGCTTCCGCGTCCGCGCTCATGGCGGCAACGATTCGTTCAACGGTTCCGCGTACACAAAGCCGATCGGCGTTTGGGGCGGGCCGGATAACGATACGCTTACCGGCGGCAAGGCGGCCGACCTGCTGGAAGGTGGCGCGGACAATGACTCACTGACGGGTGGAACCGGTAACGACACTTACCTGTTTGACACGGACGAGGCGCTGGGCGTGGATACACTGGTGGAATCCACGGCGACTAGCGGCGGTGTGGATCTGCTGGACTTCTCGGCCACCTCGACCCAGGCCGTAACCATCAGTCTGGCACTGGCAACGAGCCAGATGGTGAATGCCAACCTGACAGTGACGCTCGGGGCGATCAACAACTTCGAATCGCTTGCAGGCGGCGCCGGGAACGACTCGCTGACGGGTAACGCCCTGGCCAATACGCTCATCGGCGATGCAGGCAACGACACGCTTCGCGGCGCCGCCGGCAACGATCTCTATCTCTACAACGTCGACGCGCCGATCGGCAGCGATACGCTGGTGGAGGCCGCAACGAGCGGCGGCGTGGATACGATCTCGTTCGCTCCGACGCTCACGCAGGCCGTCACGGTCGATCTCTCGCAGGCGGCCGCCCAAGTGGTGCACTCCGCCAACCTCTCGTTGACGCTGGGCAGTGGGACGCTGTTCGAGAACCTGATCGGCGGTGCTTTGGGCGATACGCTGATCGGCAATGGTCTCGCTAACAGTCTTTCGGGTGGCGCGGGCAACGATTCACTGTTCGGCCGCACGGGCATTGACACACTGAGCGGCGATGGCGGGAACGACACGCTCCAGGGCGAGGAGGGTAACGACGCCTACCTGTTCGACGTGGATCTGCCGCTCGGCACTGATACGCTCACGGAGAGCAGCAGTGGGGGAGTCGACCTGCTGAGCTTTGCGGCCACGACGACGGTGTCGGTATCGGTGGACCTGTCCCAGGCAGCCGCGCAGGTGGTCCATGCGAACCTGCAGTTGGTGCTGGGCGGGGCGGATCGGTTCGAGAACGTGACGGGCGGCGCGCAGAACGATACGCTCAACGGCAACAGCCTGACGAACGTGCTGGTGGGCGGCGCGGGCAACGATACACTGACGGGCGGCGACGGCGACGACATCTATCCGCTGGACGCCGATGCGGCGCTGGGCAGCGACACGGTCGTGGAACTGCCCGGCGGTGGCGTGGATACCATCGACCTGGCACTGACCACCACGAAAGCCCTGACGCTGGATCTGTCACTGACCACGGCGCAGGCCGTGACGAGCCCGAACCTGACGTTGACGCTCTCGAGCGGGGCAGCGGTCGAAAACGTGATCGGCGGTTCCCTGGGCGACACGCTGAAAGGCAACACGCTCGCCAATCGCCTGACCGGTGGTCCGGGCAACGATACGCTCCAGGGCAGCGCGGGCGATGACACCTACGTCTTCAACCCCAGCAAGGCGTTGGGGACCGATACTCTCAGTGAACTGGCGGGCGGTGGCGTGGATTGGCTGGATTTCTCGCAGAGCACACGGGCGATCACGCTGAACCTCGCCACGGCCACGGTGCAGACGGTGTCGACAACATATCTGTCGCTGGTACTGGGCGACGGCAACGTCTTCGAGAACGCCGTGGGCTCGTCGGTCGCGGATTCGATCCAGGGCAACGCGTTGGACAACCTGCTGATCGGCGGTGCGGGCAACGATTCGCTGTACGGTCTGGCGGGGCGCGACCTGCTGTTTGGCGGAAGCGGAGCCGATCGCTTGGAGGGCGGTGACGAGGAGGACGTGCTGGCCAGTGGGCTGTTCACCTACTACAACGAGTCCACGCGAAGCCTCAGTCGCGCGCCACTCGACGCGATCCGAGCCGAATGGTCTCGGCTGGACGCGGCCTACACAGCGCGGATCGCCAACCTTCGCAACGGCGGTGGGCTGAACGGCACAAACAAGCTCGATTCAACCACCGTACTCACCGACGGCACGGCCATCGACACGCTCTTCGGCCAGGCCGGCCTCGACTGGTTCTGGAAGTTCGGCAGCGACTCGATCGGCGACCTGAACACAGGCGGAACGGAGACCGTGAACTGAAACGGACGAAAACGCACCGTTGGTTGGTCGACTCGCCGTGCGAATCGCCCTGGCCGATATCGGGAGCAGGGCGATGTCCGAGGGCCGTTGGTTGAGCGTGTTTCAACGTCCCGGACTTTGCAAGCGTCCGAGTGGCCCGGACAACGCGGGGCGTTCCGGAGGGTCGAACGCTTTCGGGCAGGTATGGCCCCTTCTCGCTACTTTAGAAAACGTCCACGTACGACCGGCCTCAGGGATCCCTACGGGAATCGCCTCGGTCCAAGCCAATGGCACTTGGGGGCAGGGCTCACAGTCGCGTCTGGATGCCCTTAAGTGTCACCGGGCGCTTGAAACAGGTTCTTCCTCAGTTTTGGTGAAGGCGTTGCTACATCGATCGGGCGAACCCGTTCGTCGCATTTGGCAAACGATGGCGAGCTCAGGTGAGCCCCTGCCTCGGCTGGCTTTTAAAGCGTATCAACTTTCTGCTACGTCCCATTCAATCACGCCCACGATCGCCAATTGGCCGAAACGTCAACTGCCCAGCTACACGCGCCGTCGCAAAGGATCGAAGCTCGCTCGGCCGTGCATCTGGCGTTTCAGGAGCTTCAGGCGATCTACCTGCCCCTCGGTATCTCCATTGCTCCAAGGCAGCTGAACGCCGCGCGCACCGCTTGCCAGTCGTGTTTCAGTTCCACGGCGAACCGGCGTATTTCCCTTTCTGATGACGCGCTGACCGCCTGTCGATGCCATTCGTCCAATGCGGCAGTACGCGGGCTGCCACCACGCGTCGAAACTCGACTGGGCCCCGGACGCCGCCGCGAGTGCAGGGTAACGGCTGATCAGCAAGCGAGCCAAGGTTGCGTCGACACGATCGGCCTCGGCCGGAGGATTCATCAGGAGCCATGACACTCGATGGGCGGAAACAGGTCCAAGCAAGTTCGGGACGGGGTGCTCCTTCGATTCCTTTCAACGCCAGGCTGCCACTCGACGACGCTCGAAGCCAACGCGGCGATGAAGACCATCGTTCGCACGGAGACGGACGAGGGCTGGCAGAGCGGCAGCGACCCCGACTCGCGTTTCTCGCGGTCGGCCTGAAGCCGCTTCAATGTGACGGTATCGGTGGCGAACGCCCGGCTCTCCAGAAGGCCATGGTGAGCCTCGTGCTTCTTGCCGACAGAAATGTTGTGAGCCTCGGCTCGCTTCACCAGTTTTTCATCTGGTGGCAGCGGACGGTTGATCAGAGCCGGGTCTCGGTTGACATGGGGCGGTGGGGTCCATTGCAACAGGGATGTCATTTGGCGCCCTCCGCGCCTTAAGACAAAATGCGAAAAACAATGCGAATAGGCGGCTGTTCCCCTTGCCCTACTGACGCGCGGTGTCAGGAAGTACCTACTGTTTTTGGGCCTGTCGGGCTCGCACTTCATGGGTGGGGTTTCGTCGACGTGTCGACACGTTGGTTTTGAAGACGTCACCTTCGGGAAGGGGCAGGTCTCCCATGCATTCATATGAAGCCCCTGGGGGGGCATAGTCTCTCAATAACCCTGAGATCCGCTGGCGAACGCTTGCGGGCAGAGAGCCCCAGGTCCGCAGGATCTCTTCAAGGAGGGGGTCTGCGGCCTCCGA
>JBIIEC010000468.1:0-4430 GCA_044238045.1 Pirellulaceae bacterium
AACGCGCCAGCCTCGGCGACACCATCTCCATCCGAGCGACGCTCACCGACGCGCAGTACCAGCCACTGACCATCGAGTCGGTGGCGGCGAGCTTGGTGTCGCCCGACGGTTCGAGGCAACCGCTGAAGCTCTCGCGTCTGGCACAGTCCGAACGTCCGGGAACGTACTCGGGGCAGTTCACGGCCACGCGTGAGGGCGACTACGAGGTGCAACTGGCGATTCCCGGCGTTGAAGGCGAACTGCTGCGAAGGACCGTCAAGATCCGCCTGCCCGCGCGCGAGACCGAACAGCCGCAGCGGAACGACGCACTGCTCTCCGACCTCGCGCGACAGACGCGCGGTCAGTACTACGTCGGTCTGGAGTCGGCACGCGGCGAACGATCGCAGGGGCCGCTCGCCCAGCAGCTGCCCGTGAAAGACCAGGTGACCTTCGTCCCCGGAACTCCCGATCCCGACTTCCAGCGGCGACTCATGCACTGGCTGCTGGCGCTCATCGCCGGCACCCTGTCCCTGGAGTGGCTGCTGCGTCGCTGGAACCGGCTCGCGTGATCCCCAAGTAAGTCCTGACGACGTTCGAGACTCATCAGCCGGAGTGACGCTCCGCAAGACCTGCCATGATTCAAACGCACCCAAACCTGCCGCAGCCCATCGCCCGGATGCTGACGCAACTCCGTCGGCAGATCCGCTGGTATGTCTGGCTGGAAGGCTTGGCGTTCGTGCTGATCTGGCTAGCCGCGGTCTACTGGATCGGCCTAGCCCTCGACTACCTCCCGGTGACCGTGGGTGCCAGCGAGATGCCGCGTGCCGCGCGAGCGGTGCTGCTGCTCGTGCTGGGCGGCGGCGCCGCCTGGCTGCTGGTTCGCTTCATCGGACGCCGCGCTTTCGCACGGCTGCCGGACCAGCACCTGGCTCTGCTGCTGGAACGTCATTTTCCCCAACTGGACGACGCACTGCTGACCGTCGTCGATAACACCGATCCGCGCTCGCTGGCTGCGGACGCCGAATCGCCCAACGTCTACGATGCGCTGCTGGCGCGGACCCGCGACGTGGCCACGGAACGCATCCAGGACTTGGCACCCCGCCAGCTGTTGACGTGGCGACGCCTTGGCAGGATCGGGCTGCTGGCCTCCCTGCTGGTCGGGTCGATCGCCGCTTTCGCCTCGCTCCGTCCCGCCGCCGCCCAGTTGTGGCACTCGCGACTACTGCTCCGCAGCGACCAGCCTTGGCCTCGACGCGCTTTCCTCGAAGTCCTCGACTTCCCCAATAGCCTGCGGAAGGTCGCCGAAGGATCGAACCTCGTGGTGCGCGTCCGCGCGGATGCCCGACGAACCACACCACCGCCCGAAGTCTGCGCCATCGACTACGTCCTGTCCTCCGGAGCCAACGGACGCGTCAACATGGTCCGCGAAGGCGAGCCGCGGGACGGCTTCCAGTACTATCGCTACGAGGGACAGCCCTTCCAAGGCATGCTTGAGGACGTCCAGTTCGACGTCCTGGGCCTGGACGCGCGCGTCGAAGACTTCCAGGTCCGAGTCGTTCCCAGTCCGGCGATCGCGGACGTGCAACTGGACTGCGTCTTTCCCACGTATACCCAACTGCCGCCGCGACGACAGCCCTGGCGGCCCGGCACCAGCCTTCCCGCCGGAGCCCGCGTGCGGATGATCGTTCAGTCCACCAAACCCCTGCGCGAAGCGACGGTCTTCGATCCGCTCTCGGGAGATCGACGCACCATCGCCATAAATCCCCAGACTCCAACGACCCCGGCTCCATCCTCGCCAAATGCCGAAGGGTCCAACGCGAAATCCGATGCGGATGCCAATGCTGCGGCGGCATCGTCCTTCGAACTCGAACTTCCCGTGCTCCAGCAACCAGTGAACCTCGAAATCGAACTGCTCGACCAAGACGACGTACCCAGCCAACAACC
Organism: Pirellulaceae bacterium; assembly: GCA_044238045.1. Taxonomy (GTDB): domain Bacteria; phylum Planctomycetota; class Planctomycetia; order Pirellulales; family Pirellulaceae; genus CAZUJM01. The sequence goes on from JBIIEC010000468.1 coordinate 1,924, forward strand.
CTACCGCGTGTCGCTCCAGATCACCGAAGACACGCCGCCCGTGATCGAAGCACGCCTGCAAGGCATCGGGTCCGCCATCACGCCGGACGCGCTGATCGCTGTGACGGGCGAAGTGAAGGACGACTACGGCGTCGCGCGCTCCTGGTTCCAAGTCCAACGCTCGCGTGGAGACGCGGAAAGCTCCTCCACCGAACTGCCGGTCGACCTGCCTCGTAACGGACAGTTGCAGACGGAGTGGGACCTGCGGCAGGCGCGGGCCGCGACCGACAACCCCTTCGACCTGCAGCCCGGCGACAAGATGGTGCTGGGACTGCGGGCGGTCGACGAATGCGACTTGGCGGACAAGCCACAGGAAGGCCGCGGCGACGAGTGGCCGCTGGAGGTCGTGACGGCCGACGAACTGCTGGCCCTGCTGGAAGCGCGCGAACTGGGGCAGAAACGTCGATTCGAACAGATTCTCGCCGAACTCACCGAGACGCGTGATTCGCTTGCCCGTTTACAAGCCACCTTGGCAGGCCAGCCGGAGTCGGACTCCGAATCGGATCCCAAACCGAATCAGGAGCCAGCCGCCCAAGGTAGTGACGCCCAAGGCAGCGACGGCGAAGACGAGGAAGGCAATGCCGATTCGGACTCGGTCCTGCGTCTGCTCCGCGTGCAGCGAGCCCAGCAGCAGGGCTTGAAGTCGCAGCAGGAAGTGGCGGGAGTCGCCGCGGCCTTCGCCGACATCCGCGCCGAACTGATCAACAACCGCGTGGACACACCCGAACGCCGCGACCGACTGCAGCGCGACATCATCGAACCTCTCGAGGCCCTCGTGACCGCTCGCTTCGACGACTGGCTCAAGGGAATGGCGGCCTTGGAACAACAGGTCGGCCTGCCCCAGGCGGCGAGTCTTTGCAGCCAGTCCGTCCAGCAGACCAACGACCTCTTGCTGGCACTTCAGCAGATCCTCGACAAGATGCTCGAACTGGAGACCTACAACGAACTGGTCGACCTGGTGCGAAGCATTGTCGAGGAGCAGAACCAACTGCTCGAAAAGACGAAGGAAGAACGCAAACGGCAGGCTCGATCGCTGCTGGAGGACTGAGCGTCACCAACCCAAGGTCGCTCCGGGGCAGCAGGTTCCGGGGCGTTCAACATACAATCCAACCGGAAGGTGAGTTAAAATGCGGAGGCCGGCGGCGGATGATCGAGCGTGGCTTCGAGAAGCCCTCGCGGGCGTCCGCCGCGCGAACGTTCCCCGGGCTGCCGCCCGGCCGATGGAGGACCCGATGATCCGCCCCTGTCACCCGACCGCACTAATCAACCCATCCGGCCCCGCCTGCCGAAGCCTGGGCCTTGCGGCTTCGAGGTTCCGCCGAGCAACGTTCATCGCGTCCGTCGTCTGCCTGCTCACGTCCCTTGTTGTCATCGGCCCCCTGGCGGCTCAGTCGGAACCGGCTCCAACCAGTCCTCCCGCCGATCCGGCAACCGCGAACGAATCGCCTGCCGGCGACGAGGATCGCTCCCAGGTCCTCTCCGGCCAGCAAGGCGAGATCGCGGAAAAGTATCGTCGTCTGGAGATGCTGATGCTGCGGATGGCGGAGTTCGACGCGAACTCCAATCCGCGTCGCGCCGCGTTGCTCAAGCAGGCTCTATCGCGCAGCAAGGAAAACCACATCGCCCTCGATATGCAGCAGCTGGTCGAGCTGCTGGGCAAGGAAGAGTTGCAGCAGGCCGTCGACCAGCAGACGAACGTCAACCAGAGCCTGCGGCAGATACTTGACCTGCTGCAGAGCGAAAACCGGGCTGACCGCCTGAAGAGTGAACAGCAACGCGTCCGCGGTTACATCCAGCAGTTGGAACGCATTCTCCGCCAGCAGAAGAGTCTGCAGGGCCGCACGGAGGGAGGCGACGATCCGGCCAAACTGGCGACGGAGCAGGCGAACCTCGGCGACCGCACCGAGGCGTTATCCAAGGACATTGAAAAGAACGAACAGGGCTCCGCCGCCCCCAGCTCCGGCCAGCCCGCTTCTCCATCGCCCACCGACCAGCCCGACCAGCAGGCTCCGCCGAAAGAATCGCCGCCGGGTGATGCGGAATCGCCCGACAAGGCTGAGCAGCCGAAGGACGACCAGCCCACCGAGGAATCGCCTTCCGCCGAATCAGGCGAGACGGCTCCGGACACCGGCGCGCCGCAGCCCGGAGAGCGCGTCCGCGCCACGAAGAAAGACGGCACCACGGTCGAAGGACGTCTCGAAAACGCCAACGATGAACGCGTCGAAGTCAAAGACGACCAAGGCGAAGTAAAGGCGATTCCGCGTAGCGAACTGGAGAAGCTCGAAAAACTCGAGCCACCCGCTCCCAACGAAAACAAGCCCGCTGAAAATTCGTCGGAACAAAACGAATCCGGCGAACAGCAGGGTGACCAGCAAGGTCAGCAGCAAGGTCAGCAGCAAGGTCAGCAGCAAGGTCAGCAGCAAGGTCAGCAGCAAGGTCAGCAGCAAGGTCAGCAGCAAGGTCAGCAG
>JBIIEC010000098.1:0-15199 GCA_044238045.1 Pirellulaceae bacterium
CCGGCACACGCCGTATGCCGGGGAGAGGAAGACGCGGGCTTCGCGGTCGCGGCGCTACTGGGCGCGGCGGCGTTCCTTGAGGCGGACGGCCTTGCCGATGCGCTCGCGGAGGAAGTACAGCTTGGCGCGCCGAACCACGCTCGAACGCTTCACTTCCACCTTGTCGATACGGGGCGAGTGCAGCGGGAACTTACGCTCCACGCCCTCGCCCGCGACGATACGACGGACGGTGAACGTCTCGCTGATGCCGCTGCCTGCCCGGGCGATGACCGTGCCGCTGAAGATCTGGATACGCTCCTTGTCGCCTTCGAGAATCTTGGTGTGGACGTCCACCAGATCGCCGATCTCGAACGAGGGCAGGGTGGCTTTGCGGGATGACTCACTGGCCAGAGCCAGTACCTTCGTGCGATCCATGATTACACCTTTGCTGAGTAAAGCGTTTCACTTGGTACGGTTGCTCGTCGCTCGGGGCGGTGTTGAGCCGCTGGCGAGGGACGCGGTTATGGGCTATCGGCGGTTGTCGTGGGCCGCGCGGAGGCGTTCGCTGCATCCGAGGATTTCAAGTCCGCGGAGCGTTGGGACGCCTCCGGTGAACGATGGGCCTCCGCCTCCAGCAGGTCGGCCCGCCGCTGTTCCGTCCGCAGCCTGCTCTGCTCGGCCCGCCAGGCGGCGATCCGCTGGTGGTTGCCGCTGAGCAGCACTTCGGGTACTTCAAGGCCCCGGTATTCCCGGGGCCGGGTGTATTGTGCGCCCTCCAGCCAGCGGTTGCCGCTGGAGAACGAATCGTCCTGGTGGCTGCGTTCATCGCCCAGCACGCCGGGAACCAGCCGCACCAGGGCGTCGATGTAGACCATCGCCGCCACTTCGCCGCCGTTCAGCACGAAGTCCCCGATCGAGACTTCGCGCGGCTGCAGGATGTCGATGACGCGCTGGTCGAACCCCTCGTAGCGGCCGCACAGCAAAATGTGACGCGGCCGTTGAGCCAGTTCCTCTACCAGACGCTGGTCCAGTCGTCGGCCCTGCGGCGTGAACAGGATCACCTCCGCCGCTTCGGGACTCTCCTTCTGGATCGCCTCCACACATTCGACGACCGGGTCCACTTTCAGGACCATGCCCGGTCCACCTCCGAACGGTCGGTCGTCCACCGTCTGGTGCTTGTTCGTGGACCAGTCTCTCAGGTTGTACAGGTGGCACTCGACGAGCCCGCCCTCGATCGCTTTGTTCAACAGGCTTTGACCCAGGTATCCCGGAAACATCTCGGGAAACAGTGTCACCACATCGAACCGCATGGCAGGGGCTCCCCGACGCGAGCGGGCCAGAGACCGACGGCGAACGGGAAACCGCCCAGGCAGCACCGTCCGCAGCCGACTGGCCCCGCGTTACTCGTCGCCGGATCCACCCTCGTCCGCTCCCTCGCTCGCGGCCGCTTCGGCAGCCGCCGCCTCGGCAGCGATCTCGGCAGCCGTCTTCTTCTTCGGCAGCTCGATCACCACGGGGGGCGGAGCGGTCGGGCGGACGGTCAGCCGCGCCAGGGCCGCCTTCTGGGCCTCCAGGTGCGTGCCGTTCGCGCCGTACTTCTTGATCAGCGTGCGGACCTTCTCCGAAGGCTGCGCCCCAACGCTCAGCCAATGCGCTACCCGCTCCGCGTTCAACACGGCGCGAGCATCGGTCTCCTTCACCATCGGATCGTAGTAGCCCAACTCCTCGATCACGCGCCCGTCACGGGGCGACCGCGCGTCGGTCGCGCAGATACGATAGAAGGGGCGATGGGTGCGACCCAGGCGTTTCATGCGAATGCGTACAGCCACAGCTCGTTTCTCCTCAACAAAACGGTTGAATTCGCGAATTGTATCGTCTGAAAATGGTTTCGTCGGTTGCCGACGTTTTTTTTGTTTGCTTCTTCCGAGCCTCGCCGCCGGGAACCGCTGGTCTGGCGAAAGGGCGTGGTGTCGGAGAGATGCGGTGAGTTGTTGGTTTGGGCCGTTTTTTTGGTGCAGGTCAGGTGCTCGAGCGGCAGGCCTGAGCTTCTGGCCCGAGCTACTGGCCCGGGGGTTCAGCTGCCTTTACGCTTGCGTTTCCGCAGCTCTTTCTCGCGTTGTTTTCGCAGTTTGTTGCGTTCCTCGTTGGTCAGTCGCTTGCCAGTGCTGCCCTTCTGGCGGAGCATTCCGGCTCCGGGTGCCATTCCGCCGCCGGCCTGCAGGTCGCGCATCATCCGCATGCGGTCGCCCATGCCCGCACCGGCCAGGCTCTTCATTACCGAGGCCATCCGGTCGAACTGCTTGATCAGGTCGTTGACTTCAAAGTGCTGGGTGCCGGACCCGGCGGCGATGCGTCGGCGTCGATTGGCGTCGATGATCGCCGGATTGCGGCGTTCGACGGGGGTCATCGAGTCGATGATGCCGAGCACGCGGCGAGTGTCTTTTTCGGTATTCGCCTGCTGCATCATGTTCCGCAAATCACCCATGCCGGGCAGCAGGCTGATCATCTTCTGCATCAGGCCGGGGCGGGAGATCTGTTCGAGCTGCTTGCGGAAGTCCTCGAGCGTGAATTCACCGCGACGCAGCCGCGCCTCGGTGTCGGCCATCTGGTCCTGGTCGAACTCCTGCTGGGCCGTGCGGAACATCTCCACGACGTCGCCCATGCCCAGGATTCGGCCGGCCATGCCTTCGGGCCGGAACGGCTCCAACCCATCCATCCGCTCGCCCGTGCCGATGAACTTGATCGGCACGCCGGTCACCGCCTTGACCGACAGCAACGCCCCGCCGCGGGCATCGCCGTCCAGCTTGGTCATGATGACCCCGTCCAGCTCCAACGCCTCGTTGAACGCCCGAGCACTCAGCACGGCGTCCTGGCCGGTCATGCCGTCGACGACCAGGTAGATCTGGTCCGGCTGGGCGAGCCGGTCGAGCTTCTTCAGCTCGGCCATCAGTTCGGTGTCGATCGCCAGCCGTCCGGCCGTGTCGAGGATCAGGACCTGCACGCCGCTGGATTTGGCCTGCTTGAGCGCCTCGCCGCAGACCGCCACCGGATCGGTCGCGCCCTTCTGCGAGAACACGGGCACTCCGAGCTGCTGGCCGATCACATGCAGCTGCTCGATCGCCGCTGGACGCTGCAGGTCCGCCGCGGCCAGCATCACGGTCGCTCCGTTCTGCTGGAGCATCCGAGCCAGCTTGCCGCAGGTGGTCGTCTTGCCGGACCCCTGGAGGCCGCACATCATCACGACCGTCGTCTCGCCCGCTCGCAGAGGGATCGCCGAATCGACGGGACCCATCATGTTCACCAGTTCGTCGTGGACAATACCCACGATCTGCTGGCTGGGGTTAAGCGACGAAAGCACCGTCTGGCCGACCGCCCGATCGGTCACCCGCTCCATGAACTCGCGGACAACCTCGAAACTGACGTCCGAGTCAAGCAGCGCCCGCTCGACCATCTGCAGGCCTTCGCGCATGTTCGCTTCGCTCAACTTGCCCTTGCCGCGCAGCGCTTTAAACGCACTCGCCAGGCCTTCTTGCAAGGATTCGAACATGGGAGAAACCTGAGGAAAAACGCTACGCGGACCAGCAACCCGAACGAAACGGAATCACCACGATGGAAACAGAGGCCGGACGCTCCGACGGCTCACCACCGGAAGCCGACCCGGTTCCGACCTTGATTCGCCCCCAAACCGCCAGCTACCCAAACCGCCCGCTAACAGTCCAACGAAGCTCCATCCTGTGCGGGCCGCGCCGGTGCCTACCGGCCCCCTCCGGGGAAGGGGGTGTCTGGGGAATCCAACATTCTAGCCGAGCGTCGCGGCCTTTGTAAATGCGCGATGTCGCCATTCTGCGGGCGAAGCGGCCGCCGAATCAGGCCTCCGGCAGCGTCGCTCGGTGGTGAGGCTGGCCTATCTTGCCTGTCTTCGCTGTTTGGGCCCGTGGCCGGCACGCGCCGACTGCCGATCTTCGGCCGCAACGCCCAGCTCGGCCGGGGTTCGCTCGGCGAAGCCGCCGGGAACCTGCGGGCCTTTCCCGCTGTGGGCTCCGCCTGATGCCAGCTGCCTGCGTCTTGCCTCCGGCATACGGCGTGCGTCGGCTACGGGAGAACGTTCGCCGGCTACGGAACGGGCGGGACTACAACCTTCCTCGCTTTCCTCGTTGAATTTTCTTCGCGCGTCGCACACCTCCAGCAAGTGAATCCAGCGAAAGAAAAAGGCTCGTTCGGTTTGAAGAGGGCAGCCGAATACTTTTTTGGGAAGATCGTGCATCCTGACTGAACAAAGCCCTTGCAAAATTTTTTCCGGGCGCCGCGAACTCATGGTGTAAGATTCTCAGTCGCGAGAAAGTTCGCTCTCTTCTCCAGAGCCGTTCGCGTCGGAGAGTCTGCTGGCCTAACAGCAGGTTTCACGCTCATCGGCCCGGATCGCTTGGCGACCTGGGTGCATGAAAAGTATGAGGGGGGTCGCTGTGTTTCGCAGCCTTTTCATCGCTCCGTGCTTGCTCTGCCTGCTAGCTCAACTGGCGGTTGCCCAGGAGTGGGCCAACAAGATGTTCCAGACGCGCGTCCATGACTACGGGACGGTCGCTCGAGCCGCCAAGACGGAGTACGTCTTCGAACTCCAGAACCTCTACAAGGAAACTGTCCACATTGCGGCCGTCCGAGCCAGTTGCGGCTGTGCCATGCCCCGCATTGTCAAGGACACGCTGGGCACCTGGGAGAAGGGTGGCGTGCTGGTCGAGCTGAACACGCGGGCTTTCCAGGGCCAGCGGAAGGCGACCATCACGGTGACGATCGACAAGCCGTTCTATGCCGAAGTGCAGTTGACCATTACCGGTTTCATCCGCACCGATGTCGTGCTCGATCCGGGCACCATCAACTTCGACTCGGTCGACCAGGGCGAGGGGGCCGTGCGGACGGTCAACGTCAACTACGCGGGTCGCAGCGACTGGCAGATCCTGGACGTCCGCAGCGCGAACACCAACCTGATCGTCGAGCCGGTGGAGACGCAGCGGGCCAACGGCCGCGTCGGCTACCAGCTGAAGGTCCAGCTCAAGTCCGACGCTCCTTCCGGTTCCTTCAGCGACCAGATGATCCTGGTCACGAACGACGCCCAGTCGCAGAATATTCCGGTTCGCGTCGAGGGAAACATCGTCTCCCCGCTGACCGTCAGCCCGGCCACGCTCTCCCTGGGCGTGCTGCGTCCCGGCCAGGTCGTGACCCGCAACCTGGTCGTCCGCGGCAAGGCACCCTTCCACGTCACGGGCGTCGAATGCGAGCACGACGGCTTCCAGTTCCGCTCCAATGGCGACTCCAAGGAACTTCACCTCGTCCCCATCACGTTCACGGCGGGCAGCGAGCCGGGTAAGGTCGCAGCGGAAGTGCTGATCCAGACCGACATGGGCGGCAGCGCCTCGGGCCGCTGCCTCGTCACCGCCGAGGTGCAGGGGGAGGCGGTCGCGGAGGTGACCGACAGCCAGTCGCCGACCAACACCGCCGGCGTCTCGGCCGAGTCGGACGCTGGGGCAGATGCCGCCATCGGCTCGGGCGTCCAAGAATAAGGCACCCAGGAAAGGGGCCACAGCAATCACGTTTTCTTCTCGTGACAACGCAAGGGAGACGGGCCCCAAGGTAACTTGGAGCCCGTTTTTCTTTTGCCGCTCAAGGCAACCCCCGGTTCCTGACGGCCATCTCGAGTCCGTCCGCGTGGTCTCGATTCTGGAACCCGGCACTCGATCGCGTTAGACTGCGGCTGGTCGCACGACCGGACATGGGGCGATTGCGGCGAAGGGGGAATCGCAGCGCAGGGGAGTTGTCGCGTCATGGCAGAGCAGAATCCTTTCCCCCGCAACACGCGGTACCGCATCCAACGCTCGCTGCTCCAGTGGTTCGGCTGGATGGACCCGGGCTCCGGGCTGCAGCGGGAGGTTCTGGAGCGGCAGGCGCTGCGCATCGCGGGGGCTTCCGAGTTTCTCGACACGTCGTTCCGCGAACCGCTGGATCGATTCCTCGCCTCCGTCCGCTCCGGCAACCGGCTGAATTCGGTGGGCCGTTACCTGACAGCCTTCTGCTTACGCAACAGCCTCGTGAATCGCTTGAGTCTGGAGCAGGTTTGGGGTGGGCCGCGCCCCGTCTGGCCTGCCGGGCCCTGGCCTGCCAAACCCCCGCTGTACATCGTTGGCATGCCCCGCACCGGCACCACGATGCTCCATCGTCTGCTGGCTGCCGATCCGGCGGGTCGCCCCCTGATGTTCTGGGAGTCGTACTCTCCCGTGCGCACCCCGCAGCGCTCCGCCGCGCCGCATTCGGAAGTCGCGCGTCAGCAGATGGCGGTGAAGGCGGTTGACTTACTCTACCGAAACGCGCCGTACCTGAAGGAAATCCACGAGGTCGAGGCGTTGGGGCCGGAGGAGTGCTATTACTTGCTCGCGAACACGTTCGTCTCCTACAGTTTTCCCCTGCAGTGGTCATGTCCGGAGTACCTCGAATGGCTGGGGCAGCGAACGGAGGCGGATTGGATTGAGGTCTATCGGCACTACCTCGCGACGCTGCGCACGCTGGAAGGAAAGGGCACCGACCGACACTGGGTGCTCAAGTGCCCTCTGCACGCGCCGCGCCTCGGCGTACTGCGATCGCTGGTGCCCAGCGCCGTCTGCGTGCAGACGTATCGCGATGTGCGGGAGATCGTCGGATCGCTGTGCAGCCTGAATGCCGCTCTCATCTCGATGGGTACCGACCGACTGGACATGAAGGCGATCGGTCGCGATGCCCTGCGGACCCTGGCGATGCAGGCGAGGGCGAGTGTGGAGGCGAGTATCCAGTATCCCGAAAGCGTCGTTTTCGTGCACTACAAATCGCTGGTCAAGGATCCCCTGACGACCGTGCGGGCGATCTACGAACGAGCCGGGTTGCAGTTGACTCCCCAAGCCGAGGCGGCCATGAAGACGTGGCTTGCCAGCCACCCCCAAGGGCGTCACGGTCGGCATCAGTATTCGCTGGCCGACTTCGGACTCACCGAACGCGAGGTGCTCGACGCCTTCGGCGAATACATGGAAGTCGAACGCCGTCTCGCCCCCGCCTGACATGGGCCGTGCCGCCGCCGTCGGCTTTCTCGCCGGACGCACTCGGCAAGCGACGCGAAATCCCAACCCGCGTAGGACGCGACCGCTCAGGCCTCAGCGCTTCCGCAACCGGACCAGCATCGGGCGATCGGGCTGCATAGTCACGAGGAACTTCGGACGCGGTTGGCAACCCTCCACCGGTTCCGGTCGCCAGCGCCTCAGGAACGATCCCAGCAGGACGCTCGCCTCGTGGTCGAATATCGCCTTGCCGATACAGAATCGTTTGCCACCACCAAACGGGAAGTAGGTGAACTGCGAACGGTGGGCGGCTTCCTTCCCGCCGCTTTCGGAAGTCGTTTCGCCGGCGGCTTCCGGCATCCACCGCTCCGCGCGAAACTCCAGCGGATCGGGAAACCAACGCGGGTCGCGGTGGGTGACCCACTGGCTGACGGTGAAGACCGTCCCTGCGGGGAACAGGTAGTCGCGCATCCGACAGGGAGCCAACGCCTGGCGACTCAGCATCCAGATGGAGGGATACAGACGGAGTGTTTCGCGAATTGTGGCGTCGGTCCAGTGAGCGTCGTTGATCCACTGCTCATTGTCGCGCGGATCCTCCGAGATGCCATCTCCCTCGGCCGATACCCGCTGACGGAGATCCTCGTGGTTGGCCGTTTCCCAAAGAGCCCACGCCAGGACGTTGGCCGTGGTTTCGTAGGCCGCCAGCAACAGGGTTGCCAGATTGTCCGGCAGGAACTGTTCTGGCATGCTGCCCCCGATTTCGGTTCCCTCCGTGAGCAGTGAAAGTGCATCGGCATGCGGAGCGGCCACCGACTGCGACCGCGCCTCCGCGATCGCCGCTCGCACCTGCCTCTGGATCCGGATGCTTGTCGACAGCGTCCGCAACGTCCCCGGCAGGTTGGCGAGCAGGGCAATCGAGCGGATCGAAAACGGCTGGCTCAGCAGCCATGCCGTGAGTCCGGAGGCCATTCGCAGGAAGTCCTCATCGTCAAGGCGGGCGGCCATGACGCCCTGCATCTCGCGGGGAAACAGCAGCGAGGCCGCGACGGCGAGCGTGATGGATCGCGTCATCGCGTAGAGATCAACCGTCTCGTTCTCCCGCAGCGAATCCAGATACTGCTGGGTACGGAGCATCGTCAGTTCCGGGATGCGACGCGAGAGGACCTTGCGCAGCGCGAGCAGCAGCAGCGCCCGGTTCTCGTCGTGGATCTGCCCTTCGGTCGTCAGGACACCCCACGGGACCAGGCTTCCGAGAAGATTCTGGCCACGGAGCCGGTAGTACGGAGCCTTGACGGCCAGCACCTCCTGCACTTCGTTCGGGTGCGAGAGCAGCACGTTGGGAGGGCCGAAGAAGGGCAGACGCGCGAAGTCACCGTGCTGGAGACTAATTTCGCGCAGCTCATCGCCAAGCCCATACCTGCGACGAAACAGGTCCCATTTCGAGCCCAGGCTCCGGGGCCCGGGCACATCTCGAATTGTCAGCAATCCCATGGCTTGCGAACCCTTTCCAACGCGAACCGCTCCAGCAGTCACCCCGCATCCGTCACGCCTCCATTGCATCGGCTGCAGACCGTGACGAGCTCTGGACCGGCGAAAAGTCGAGCACGAGGGGGCTTTTCTCGCCGGCGGTGAGCAGCACGGCCAGTTCGTTCCCCATGGCCTGGTTGAACTCAACTCCCTTGATGCGTCGCTTGTTCAGCCGAGCCACTGTCGCGTCGTCACTCCGCTGCACCGTCCAATGGGACTCATGCCTCGTTCGTTGCTCCCCAAGTTTCGCTGCCCACATCCGTTCGCCGCTGCCCGCCATCCGGCGGACGGGCGGATCGATGCCTGTCGTCCGCTTCCGTTCCAATCCGCTGTCCACTGCCACTGGCGGTCCTTGCCACGGGCAATCGCGCGGTCGCCTTTTGCCTCGTCCCGGCATCGGCCGTGCGCTCCCTCGCCAAACGCACTCCGCAGCCGATACGGAATCACGGCTCGCGAAGCACACTGCCACTCACACGCCTCAGCGTTTCCGCAACCGCACCAGCATCGGGCGATCCGGCTGCATGGTCACGAAGAACTTCGGACGCGGCGCGCAGCCCTCCACGGGCTCCAGCCGCCATCGCCTCAGGATCGCCCCCAGTACGACGCTCGCCTCGTGGTCGAAGATCGCCTTGCCGACGCAGAATCGTTTGCCACCACCAAAAGGGAAGTAGGTGAACTGCGAGCGATGGGCGACTTCCTTTCCGCCGCTTTCGGAAGTTGTTTCCCCGGCGGCTTCCGGCATCCATCGCTCCGCCCGAAACTCCAGCGGGTCGGGAAACCAGCGCGGGTCGCGGTGGGTGACCCACTGGCTGACGGTGAAGACCGTTCCCGCGGGGAACAGGTAGTCGCGCATCCGACAGGGCGCCATCGCCTGACGACTCAGCGTCCAGACCGAGGGATACAGACGAAGCGCTTCGCGGATCGTGGCGTCAGTCCAGTGAGCATCGTTGATCCACCGCTCGTTGTCGCGAGGATCCTCCGGGATTCCATCTCCCTCGGCCGATACCCGCTGCTGAAGATCCTCCCGGTTGGCCACTTCCCAAAGAGCCCACGCCAAGGCGTTGGCCGTGGTTTCGTAGGCCGCCAGCAGCAGTGACATCAGGTTGTCCACGAGGAACTCGTCCGGCATGCTGCCCCCGATTTCGGCTCCCTCCGTGAGCAGCGAAAGCGCGTCGGCATGCGGACCGGCCACCGACTGCGACCGCACCTCCGCGATCGCCGCTCGCAGTTGCCGCTGGATCCGGATGCGCATCGACAGCGTCCGCAACGTTTTTGGCAGGGTGGCGAGCAGGGCGATCAAACGTAATGAGAACGGCTGGCCCAGCAGCCATGCCGTGCGTCCGGAGAACAGTTGCAAGAAGGCCTCATGGTCGATGCGGGAGGTCATGACGTCCTGCAGCTCGCGGGGAAACAGCAGCGAGGCCGAGATGGCGAGCGTGATGGATAGCATCATTGAGCAGATGTCCACCGTCTCGTTCTCCCGCAGTGAATCCAGAAACTGCTGGGTGCGAAGCATCGTCAGTTCCGGGATTCGACGCGAGAGGACCTTGCGGAGCGCGAGCAGCAGCATCGCGCGGTTCTCGTCGTGAACCTGCCCTTCGGTCGCCAGGACACCCCACGGCATCACGCGTCCGAGCAGGTTCTGGCCATAGATCCGGTAGTATTGAGCCTTGACGGCCAGCACCTCCTGCACTTCGTCCGGGTGCGACAGCAGCACGGCGGGAGGACCCAAGAAGGGGAGTCGCGCGAAGTCACCGTGCTGGAGGCTCAACTCGCGCCAGGCTTCGCCCATTTCATACCTGCGACGAAACAGGTCCCATTTCGCGCCCAGACTCCGGGGCCCGGGCACATCTCGAATCGTCAGCAATCCCATGGCTTGCGAACCCCTTTTCAACGCGAACCGCTCCAGCAGTCACCCCGCGGCGAAGCGTTTCCGTTGAATCAGCTTCAGGCGGTGACGGGTAGGTGCCTGCCTGGCGGCCGCCGTCAGCCTTCGATGGCGTTGGCGACCGAGGGATGGATCTTCAGCGTCCTGTCCAACTGCATCAGCTCCATCACCTCCTGGATCGAAGGGCAGAGTCCGGCGAGACGCAGTTCGTACTTCGCGCCTTTGCACTTCTTGGCGAAGGTCAGCAGTCCACCCAGCGCGGCGCTGGAAACGTACTGTACCTGAGAGAAGTCGAGCACGATCGGACTCTTCTCGCCAGCCGCGAGCAGCGCCGACAGCTCGTTCCACATGGCCAGATCCAGTTCATCGCCCGAGATGCGGCGCTTCATCAGGCGGGCCACGGTCGCTGTGTCGGCACGCTGGATCGTCAGTAAGGACCCGTTCATGTTTCGTCGCTCCCCGTGCGCCGTTGCTTCGGACGCCAATCCGCCCATCCTCGAGCTCGTCCACCTGCCGCCCAGGCGTACTACGCCAGCAGTTCGTGTCGCACCACGCCATGCACGTCGGTCAACCGATAGTGACGTCCCTGGAACTTGTACGTCAGCCGTTCATGGTCCACGCCCAGCAGGTGCAGGATCGTGGCGTGCAGGTCATGGACATGGACGGGATCGCGGACGATGTTGTAACCGAATTCGTCGGTTTCGCCATAGGTGATTCCGTGCCGGACGCCGCCGCCGGCCATCCAGATGGTGAAGCAGCGTGGGTGGTGATCGCGTCCGTAGTCATCGGCCGTCAGCCGCCCCTGGCAGTATACGGTGCGGCCGAATTCGCCCCCCCATACGACCAGTGTGTCGTCCAGCAGGCCCTGCTGCCGGAGGTCGATGAGCAACGCGGCGGTGGCCCGGTCGGTGGCCTCGCACTGGCCCCGCAGGCCCGTGGGCAATTTCAGATGCTGGTCCCAGCCGCGATGGAAGAGCTGGATGAAGCGTACGCCGCGCTGCGCCAGGCGTCGAGCCATCAGGCAGTTGGACGCGTAACTTCCTCGGCGCGTGACGTCCGGTCCGTACATCTCCAGCACCGCCGCAGGCTCATCCGCCATGTCCGTCAACTCGGGCACCGACGCCTGCATGCGGAAGGCCATCTCGTACTGGGCGATCCTTGCCTCGATCTCCGGATCGAACACCTGCTGCTCCTTGAGGTGATTCAGAGCCGCCAGGTCGTCGAGGAAACCGCGCCGGTCTTCGCGGCGCCAGCCCGCGGGGTTTGACAGGTACGGCACCGGATCTCCCTGCGGGCGAAAACGCACGCCCGCGTACCGCGTGGGCAGGAACCCGCTGCCCCACAAGCGGTCGTATAGCGGCTGGTCCCCCGTCCCCGACGTCATGGCCACGAAGGCCGGCAGGTTCTGGTTCTCACTGCCCAGTCCATAGGCCAACCACGCGCCCAGGCTGGGCCGACCCGCCAACTGAAAACCGGTCTGGAAGAAGGTGATGGCCGGATCGTGGTTGATGGCCGTCGTGTGCATGGTCTTGATGAAGCACAGTTCGTCGGCCACTTCCGTCAGGTGCGGCATCAGTTCACTGATCCACGCGCCGCTCTGTCCGTGCTGCGCGAAGGCGAACCGCGACGGGACGATCGGGAAACGTTCCTGGGAGGAGGTCATGCCGGTGAGTCGCTGGCCCTGGCGGATCGACTCGGGCAGGTCCTGGTCGAGTCGCGCGGCGAGTCCGGGCTTATGGTCGAACAGATCGAGCTGCGATGGCGCGCCGGACTGGAAGAGGTAGATCACTCGCTGAACGCGTGCCGCATGATGGGGCAGTCCATCAAGGGCCGGCGACGCCGATTCGCCACCGCGCGACTCTTCCCGCAGCAGGCTCAGCAGCGCCGAGGTCGCGAGACTGGCCTGTCCGAAGAACGCGCGTCGCGACGCCCGATGGCAGCTTGGCAGCAGATGGTGCATGACGTGGGTCCTCCGAAGATCCAAAGCGGTCAGTCGTCGCCCGGGGTGGTTGAGCTGGAAGCATCACTCCCGCGTGATCGTCTCGTCCAGGTTCAGCACCAGGCTGGCCGCGGTCGTGTAGGCCGCCAGTTCCCCGGCCGGCCATTGCGGGTCGGGCTTGGAGTCGCCGATGGCCGTGGCACCGCGGGCCGACTCCGGGTCGGCCGCGTACCGTTGTCGCGCCCGAGCCAACGCCCGCTGCAGGATGGTCCGTTCGTCGTCGCGAGGCGGCCGCGCGAGGCACAGCAGCACCAACCGGTCGAGCCGCTCGCCGTCGCTCGCTCCGCACTCCCGCAGCACGCGTTCGGCCAGCAGCCGGGCAGCTTCCTGAAAGCCGGTCTCGTTCATCGTCAGCAGCGCCTGCAGCGGCGTGTTGGTCGCCGAGCGGCGCATCACGCACGTCTCTCGCGCCGGGGCGTCGAACGTCTGCATCATCGGCGGACCGATCGTCCGCTTCCAGTAGAGATAGACGCTGCGCCGGTAGAGCTCCGGACCCGTGGCCCGCACATACTCCTTGTCCGTCGCGATCTCACTCCACAGCCCCTCGGGCTGGTAGGTCTTGAAGGACGGACCGCCCAGCTGCCGACGCAGGATTCCAGCCGCCGCCAACGCCTGGTCGCGAATGATCTCGGCCGACAGCCGCACACGCGACTGTCGCCCCAGCAGTCGATTCTCCGGATCACGTTCCCACAGCTGCCGGGATCCTGCGGAGGACTGCTGGTAGGTGGAGCTGAGGACGATGCGGCGCAGGAGTCGTTTCAGGTCCCAGCCTCCCTCCTGTAGCTCCACCGCCAGCCAGTCCAGCAGCTCACCATGGTCCGGCCGCTCGCCCTGCAGGCCGAAGTCCTCCGGTGTGCGCACCAGCCCGCGGCCGAAGAGCAACTGCCAGTAGCGGTTGACGAGCACACGCGACGTCAGCGGGTGGTCGGGCGCCAGCAGCCAGCGCGCGAGATCGAGCCGATTGACGGGCGCGTCGGAGCGTGGCCCAGACGGCTTGTCCGGCTGTGACAAACTTGAGTCATTCGCGGCCAGGGGTGGCAGGATCGCGGGGACACCGGGAGTCACCGGCTCGCCCGGCTGGTCATACTGGCCCCGGATGAGGACGTGCGCGGTGCGCGGCGTCGCCCGCTCCTCCATCACCATCACGGTCGGCAGCCCGTCGACCAGGTGGCGTCGCGCCTCGCGCAGCTGCCGCCACTGCGCGTGCGCCGCCCGATGCTCGTCAACGGCTGCATGCGCGAGATACCACGCCGCCAGCTGCGCCTGCTGCGCCGCTGTTCGCGCGTCGGGCGGAAGCATCACGATCGAGCCTACCGCGTCGGCCGATGCCAACGCGCGGATCTCGTCGGCCTCCAGCACCCGCGCGTGGATCGCGGCCTCGTCGATCGCTCCCAGGAAACGACCGCCGTCGCCGTGGCCGACGCCCCAGCGGAACGGTTCCGCCGACACGAACGACTGGTTGATCTGGTCGAGCAGCACGCGCGTCGGCTGTGGTTCGCCCTGGACATACAATCGCACGCCGTCGGCGCGCCGCGAACCGTCGTAGACCGCCGCCACGTGGATCCAGCCGTCCGCCGTGATCGGCTCCGCCGTCTCCACGCGAATCGCATCGTCGAGCCAACGCTTCACGAGGTTCAACTGCAGGTGGCCATCGCGCAGCGTCCAGCTGTAGCCCTCGCCCTGCGGTTCGTCCACCATGCGGCTGGCGATTGTTCCCGTCATCCGCTCGGGTCGAATCCAGGCCGAAAGCGTGAAGCGATCGCGATAACCAAAATGGCCCGCTTCGGCCGCTTCGATGGCCCGCGAACCGTCCAGCCGCAGGCCGCTGCCGGCCACTCCCGGTACCGGGGCCAGTCCCGTCTCCGCTTCGCACGCAAAGGAAGCCTCGGCATCCGGAGCCCAGCGGGCCGTCCGCCATGACGCCGGATCTGCCTCGCACGCCGCCCGCACCTCCGTTTCCCAGGCTCGCCGCGCCTCGTGCAACGCGGCTTGGCAAGCGATCCAGCGGCGCTCGGCGTCCGCGAGTTCCCGTTCGAGCGAGTCGAGCGCCCGTTGCTGCGCCTGCGTGGGCCAGGCCACGTAGGGCGGCGAGTTGCCTTCCTTGATCGCGCGGCCAAGCTCGGGCACGTTGTTGAAGAAGGCGAACAGCCGATAGAACTCCCGCTGCGCGATCGGATCGTACTTGTGGTCGTGGCATCGCGCGCAGCCCAACGTCAGGCCCATCCACACCGCGCCGGTCGTTTCGACCCGGTCGACCACATACTCGACCGCGAACTCCTCGGGAATGATTCCCCCCTCGGAGTTGCCGCGATGGTTGCGCTGGAATCCCGTGGCCACCCGCTGTTCGATGGTCGCATCGGGCAGCAGGTCGCCGGCGATCTGCTGGAGTGTGAATTCATCGAGAGGCAGGCCGCGATTGAATGCGTCCAGCACCCAGTCACGCCAACGCCACATCTCCCGCGGGCCGTCGTTCTGGTAGCCGCTCGTGTCGGCGTATCGCGCCGCGTCCAGCCAGTCGATCGTGAATCGCTCGCCAAGATGCGGTGATGCCAGCAACCGATCGACGACGCGTTCCTTCGCGCCCGGTTCCCGGTCGGCCAGAAACGCATCGACTTCGGCGGGCGAGGGGGGCAGGCCGGTCAGGTCGAGCGTAACGCGGCGGAGCCACGTTCGGTCGCTCGCCGGCGGGGACGGTGCCAGCGACTCACCCTGCAGTCGGTGCTCCACGAAAGT
>JBIIEC010000099.1:0-15152 GCA_044238045.1 Pirellulaceae bacterium
GCGGCCCGCCACCGCCGCCCGGTCCGCCACCCGGTCCGCCACCCGGTCCGCCACCCGGTCCACCACCCTGTCCACCACGCGGACCGCCGCCGCCTTGTCCACCGCCGCCGAAACCACCGCGGCCGCCGCCTGCTCCCTGTCCACCACCACGGGGTCCACCACCCCCTTGCGCGCCGCCTTGACCGCCGCCGCGCGGACCGCCAAAGCCACCCTGTCCGCCGCCTCCTCCACCGCCACCGGGTCCACCGCGGCCGCCTTCGCCCCGTCCACCACCCTGGCCGCGGCCGCCTTGTCCTTCACCGCGACCACCTTGTCCGCGGCCGCCTCGACCACCGCCGTTGGGCGCTGCTCCCATCGGCATTCCCATGCCCGCCGCGGTTCCATTGCCCGTGGCGGTCGCCTCCTGACTCGCGGCATTCCCGACTTCGCCGGTCGTCTCGGTGGAACTTGTCTCTTCTTCTTCCTCGACCGGGTAAGGCACCTGCGGGTCACGGATCCAGCGCGTCAGTTGAAAGCTGCTTGGCCGGCCTCCGTACTGCGGATCGCGTTCGACGAGCAGCGTCACCTGCAACACGCCGGGCAGAGTCGCGGGCTGGACGAAGGCCGATGCGAGCCACGAGGAGTCGTCGGGCAGGGGCGCGCTGGAGATCTGGTCGGGCAGGGTGATTCCCGAGGCGATTTCCGACATCAGGCTCTCGGCCATCAGCTGCGCCTCGGTCGTGTCGCGCGCCTCGGCGGCGGCGCGGAGGCCGATGCCGACGAGTTGTGCGAGCGTGGCGGAGGCGGCGGCGAGGATCGCCAGCGCGAGGACCACTTCCAGCAGGGTCAGGCCGCGCGCGGCCCGCGACTTGCGCACGCTCATGGCTGCACTCCCGACAGATCCATGGCCGACTCGGGCTGCACGATTCCCATGCGACTGGCGCCGGTGATGCCTCGCAGTTCGACGGCAACTGCCAACCCTCGGTCATTGCGCAGCAGCAGCACCGCGCTGGAGGTCGTGCCGTCGGGGAAAAAATAGATGGGCATGCCCCATTCGACGGCCAACTCCTCGCTGGGATCGAAGGCGGCCGATGGACCGAACGCCGACTCCTCGGCCGCTCGCGCCAGCCCGGTCAGCTGGATGGCCGTCCGCTGGTCGATGCGGACATCGGCGCCCACGAAGGTCGTGGCCTGCGGCAGTTCGCGAACCTTGGCGTTGTCCACGGGCGGTGTCGGCCCCCAGCCCGCGGCCGATCCAGGCCCCATCGCCGTGTCGCCGCCCAGGTTCCCCGATACGTTACCTGTCGCGCCGCCGACTGGGCCGCCCATCATGCTGGGAACGGGATCGTCCAGCGACGCTTCGCCGCGCGTGTAGAACTGGCGACCGTTCACCGCATGGTGGAACACCTGCACGCGTCCCGACTTGATCGCCTTGGCCCGCGCTCGCCCCCATTCCACCTGCACCTGCTCCGCCGCCTTCTGTAGCGAATGATGCCGCAAGCTGCCGCGCAGGCTGAGGCCGCCCATGCTCGTGAGCACCACCAGCAGCACGAGCACCAGGATCAGCTCCATCAACGTGAACCCGCTCCGACGAACGGGCATCGGTCGGCAGGCGCGCTCAGTTGGCCCAGGAGCGAACGGGTGGTCCATGGGGTGCTTTCCGGTTTGCGCGGCCACGACTCCCTTCGCGCCGGCGAACGTCGTTAGGAAGTGACCTGGATGTCGTCGGCGCTGCCATCCATGCCGTCCGGTCCCATCGACCAGATGCGGTAGCCCTCGCCCTCGGACTCGTACTGGAACGGATTGCCCCAGGGGTCGAAGGGAACGTCCCGGTCGAGGAACGGATCCAAGCCGTTGGGCGGAGTGCGGAGGGCATTGAGGCCTTCGGAGGTCGACGGATACGAGAGGACCTGCAGCTCATACATCTTGATTGCGTTTTCAAACGCGCCCAGTTGCGCCTGCGCCGCGTCGACGCGTGCCTTCTTCTGCGCACCGCGGATGAACGTGCCGGCCATACCGCCCAGGATCACCAGGATCACCAGCACCAGCAGGACTTCCATCAGCGTAAAACCACGGCGACGCCGGTTGCGAACTCGTGCCATTTCGGGCTCCATTCTTCTACAAACTGAGGGGAACATGGGAGTGGTCATCAGACCGTTGAAGTCATCTTGAAAATCGGCAGCAGGAGTGCGATCACCACGATCAGCACGACCACGGCGAGCACCAGCAGCATGACCGGCTCCAGCAGGCGTACCAGCAGGTCCAGCCTCCGGCCGGTGCGGCGTTCCAAGCCATCGGCCACATCGACCAGCACCTGGTCCAGCGTGTTCGACTCCTCGGCCACCGCGATCATCTCCACCACCGTCTCCGGAAAATAACCGCTCGCGGCCAGGGGCGGCGCGAGCGCGTCACCAGCGGAGATGTTCTCGGAGGCCCGCTGGATGGCTTCGGATAGGATGCGATTTCCCGCGGCGTCGCGGCTGATCTCGAGCGACTTGAGGATCGGCACGCCGTTCTTCAGCAGCGTGCCCAGCACGCGGCAGAAACGGGCCACCGCGAGGCTCTGGTAGATGCTGCCGAACATCGGCAGGCGCATCCGCATCTTGTCGGCAAAATAGCGTCCGGCGTCCGTCTGCAACTGGCGACGCAGATAGTAGACCAGTCCGCCCATCGCGACCAGCAGCAGCACGCCATAACGCTGCAGCGTATCGCTGGTCCACATGAGCCACTCCGTCACGGCCGGCAGCTTGCCCTGCTCCCGCAAGTCCTCGAAGATCTGTCCGAAGCTGGGCACGAAGAACACGAGCAGGCCGAAGACGACGAGCGTGCCGACGACAGCCAGGAACATCGGGTACGCCAACGCTCCCATCGTGCGGGCCTTGAGGTCTTCCTGCTGCTCGGTGAACTGCGCGATGCGCGTCAGGGCGTCTTCGAGGAATCCGCCTTCGCCGCCCGCGCGCACCATGCTCACCGCCAGATCGTCGAACGCCCGCGGATGCTGCCGCATCGCATCCGACAACGTGGTGCCTTCTTCCACGCGACTCCGCACGTCGTCCAGTACCGCCTTCAAGCTTTCGCTGGACGTCTGTCGCCGCAGCACTTCCAGGGACCGCAGCAGCGGCACGCCGCTGCGCAGCAGGCCGGCCAGCTGGCTGTAGACTTGGGCCAGCTGCTGGCCGCTCACGCGACGCGAACCCGCCCAGCTACGGCGTCCCGCCTCGACCTTCACCTGCAGCGGAAACAACGACTTGCCGGTCAGCTGTGCCACGGCCTCACGCTGCGAGCCGGCCGTCAGCGTGCCGCTCACGCGCTTTCCTTGCTGGTTTCGAGCTGTGTAGGCGAAGCTGGGCATAGAGTGCTTGCTGGTGGCCTGGGCCTGCGGGAAGTGCGAATGTTTCTAAAGGGGATCTTCCGAAGCTGCCTGGTGGAGTCGAGTTCTTTGCGGGTGTATGGTCGCCTTCCATCGGGGCGGAAAAGAGGCCACGAACGGGCGGACTACAGGCGATCACCCTTGGTGACGCGGAGCACTTCGTCCAGCGACGTACGGCCGTCGATGGCCTTGTTCCAGCCGTCCTCGCGGAGCGTTTCCATGCCGTCCTCGATGGCGACTTTGCGGACATCCCAGCTGCTTTTGCGATCGTGCGCCATCTCACGCACCTTCTGGCTGCTGACCAGCAGCTCGTAGATCCCCAAGCGTCCGCGGTAGCCCACCTGGCGGCACGCGCGGCAACCGCGCGGACGATGCAGGTGGCCGCCCGACGCCTCCAACTGCTCCCACGGAAAATCGGAGGGCAGGTCGTCGCGATTCGGACGATACGCCTCGCGACACTCGGGACACAACACGCGGACCAGCCGCTGCGCCATGACCGCCTCCAGCGTGCTCGCCACCAGGAACGGCTCCACGCCCATGTCTACCAGGCGCGTGTACGATCCGGCGGCGTCGTTCGTGTGCAGAGTGCTGAAGACCAAGTGGCCGGTGAGTGACGCCTGGATGGCATTCTCGGCCGTTTCCAGGTCGCGGATTTCACCGATCAGCACGACATCCGGGTCGTGTCGCAAGATGGCCCGCAGCGACTTGGCGAACGTCATGCCGATCTGGTGGTGCACCTGGATCTGATTGATGCCCTCCAGCTGGTATTCTACCGGATCCTCCGTGGTGATGATCTTGATCTCAGGGCTGCGGATCTCCTGCAGGGCGCTGTAGAGCGTCGTGGTTTTTCCGGAGCCGGTGGGACCCGTCACGAGAATGATCCCGTGCGGCATGTCGATCAGCTCGCGGAACATCTTGTAGGTGCGCGAGCCCATGCCCAGCGCGGCGAGTTCGAACTTCAGCGATCCCTTGTCCAGGATACGCATGACGATCCCCTCGCCGTGGATCATCGGGATCACCGACACGCGAACGTCGATATCGCGGCCGGATACGCGCAGCTTGATGCGTCCATCCTGAGGCAGCCGCTTCTCGGCGATGTTCAGCCGCGCCATGATCTTGAGGCGGCTGACGATGGCCGCTTGGAAACGATTGATTTCCGGTGGCACGGGCTGCGGATGCAGCAGGCCGTCAATGCGGTAACGGATGACCAGCCCGCTTCCCTGGGACTCCAAGTGGATGTCGCTCGCCCGCGACTCGATCGCCTCCAGCAGGATCTCGTTGACCAGCCGGACGACCGACGCCTCCTGCGCCATCTCGGACAGCTCGGAGCCGTCCGTCTCGATCTCGTCCAGCAGCTGCACCGAATCCTGGTCGGCCGACTGCTTGAGCAGCCCTTCGATGGTCTCGCTGCCGACGCCCAGGTGCGTCTTGATGAGCTTGGCGATCTCCTGCCGCGACGCGAGCACCGGCATGATCGCCAGACCCGTGGCGGCGCCCGCTTCGTCCAGCGGATAGAGATCGAACGGATTGCTGGTGGCGACCACCAGGCTGCCGTTCTCGCGACGCACCGGAAACAGCGCATCGCGGTAGATCAGCCGCTGCGGAAACTTCGGCAACAGCGCCAAGTCGACCTCGGCCGTCGTCAGGTCGACATAGTCCATGCCCACCTCTTCGGCCACCGCGCGCAAGGCCAGCTCTTCGCTGACAAATCCCATCTCGACGGCCTTGTCGAGCACACTCGATCCGTTGGACTGCGACTCGCGGGCACGCTGCAGCTGCTGGGGGTTGAGCAACCCGCGCCGCAAGAGAATTTCGCCCGCTTCCATTAGTCACCATTCCGCTCGTTCGTCGATGCCTGCTCTAGCCCGGCGACTTCATCGCCCCGAACCGATCGTTCATTTCCTGGACATCCCCAAGCGTCCGTCGGTCGCTCGGGCCCATCATTCAGCATAATCCGAGACCGCATCGCGCGATGACGCTTCTTGCCGCCATCGCGAGTTTCAGTTCGTATTCACGCGTGCCCTTTTCAATGCAGTGCGTCGCGACTGCGTTCAGTTCTGGTTGTCGTTGCCGCCACGATCGCCCCCACGATCGCGACCGCCACGGCCACCTCGGCCGCCGCCCTGGCCGCCGCCGGGGCCACCAGGGCCACCGAAGCCGCCAAATCCGCCACCGCGACCCCAGCCACCCTGCTGGAACTCAAACGACTCGCCCACCAGCGTCTTCCACTTCGCTCGCTGCTCCGCCGTCAACACTTCCAAGACCTTCTCGCGAGCTTCCTGGGTAGCCTTCTGGATCTTGGTACGCAGCTCCGCCTCGGCGGTTTCGGCAACTTTGCGCATCTCTTCCAACTGCTCTTCCGTGATGCCCAGCTCATCGCGAATGCGACCCGAACCAAGCGCATCGGCGGCGCCCCGCTGCATCTGCGACTGCACCCGCAACTGGTTGAAGCGTTCGTACTGGTGGTCCAGCAGCACCTCCTTCAACTTGCCGTCGATCTTTTCACGCATCTTCTCGGAGGCCGCACGACGCTCGTCCTCTGACATGTCACGCATGTCACGGAACATGGACATCATGTCTTCGCGCATCGAATCACCGATCTCGCGTAGCTGCTCCTCCTGCTCCGGAACCAGCTCGATCTCTTCCCGCACCTGGGGCGAGAACAGCAGCCCGATGTCCATCATGCCGCCCATGCCGGGACCACCAAAGCCGCGGCCACCACCGGGCTGAGCCGATGCCGAACCTGCCATCAACAGCACGGCCAGACCCGCGCCGGCCAACCAACGTGAACGCAACAGAGACTGCATGGTCGGAAAACTCCTGTCGAATTGAGGGGGGCCTGACTCGCCTGGCCGGACCGGTCGCCATCCTGCGGCGACCTCTCGCCACAAGGCAAACGGACGGTCAAATACCAAGGTGGGCTGAAGGGGGGCACGGCGGAGGAGGGAAAAGCCAGTCGCCGCGGCCCGATGCCTGCCACGACGTCTTAAACACGGCCGAAGGTCCAAGGTTTCGCCGGTCAACCCGGCTTCCCAGGCAGCGATTAACCGACTCTCGGCCGTCCGCAGGGGCGGATCGCGGATTCCTTGCCCGCGCCTCACAGCACCCCGACGCGAAACTTCAAGCCAGAAGTCGGGTTATTATCAGCGGCCCTTCGACGAGGGTCAATGTCGACCAAGCCCGGCTCTCCCCTGCGAACGGAGCCAAAAGCCAGTAAAGGAAGAATCGCCCGAAACTGCGCAGGTGAGGTTCCGTTGTCGGTACTTCCCTGTGTCGCGATCGGATGGGGCCCGGATCGCCGGCGATCGTGGAAGTCGGTCGTGTACGCGATGCGGGCCTTCCGCCTTCCTGGACGAGCGGACCGAAAAGAGACAGGGCTGCCTTCGCTTGGGGGCGAGGGCCGGCGCTGGGGGCGAGGGTTCGGCGTTCGCAAAGAGACGACCGTATGCGCCCCGAAGTTCCGACCAAGCAACTCGCCCTAAAACTAAAATCCGCTTCGAGAACCGTCCGCGCTTCGCGTCGTACCAAGCGCCGACTATCATCGTACAGGTCGCCTTCAGCACACGGACTCCGCACACGGACAGTCCATTTCGCTTGACACAGCGGCCGGGAGAGATCGCTCATGCATCGCTGGCTCTATGTACTACTACTCAGCACTGGCCTGCTGCTGACCGGCATTGAGTCGAGCTGGAGCCAGGAGGAGTCACGAGACAGCAGTCGGCGTGGACGATGGAGCGGCAGCCGGGGCGAGGGCGGTGGTGACCGCGGATCCCGAGGTCGAGGCCGAGGCGACGAGGGCGATGATGCGCGCGGCGGGCGACGCGGCCCCGGCAGCGGCGAATCCGGTCGACCAGGCCCCGGCGGTCCGCCGCGCAACGAAGAGTCCGGCGGACGCGGTTTCGGCAGCGGAGCCAATGGCGGTGGGGGCAGCTCCAGCGATCGCGGCGGTTCGTCCGGCGGCAGCGCGAGTGGCAGCAGTGGCGGTGGCAGCTCCAGCGACCGCGTGGCCCGCTATGCCGAGAGCATGTTCAATCGCTACGACGAAAATAAGAGCGGGCGACTGGAGAAGGACGAGTGGTCGAAGATGCGTTCCAGCTATGCGAATGCGGACGCCAATAAAGATGGAGTGATCACGCGGCAGGAGTTGACGCAACACCTGGGCAACCGCGACGGAGGATCTTCCTCCAGTGGCGGGGGTTCGGGCGGCGGGGGTTCGGGCCGCGGATTCTCGAACGGAGGATCGTCGCCCGACAGCAGTCGCACCGCCAGTAGCGGCGAACGCGGACGAGGCGAGGATCGCAGCGGCGAACGCAGTTCCTCGGGACGCGACAACCGCGGCGGCAGCGGCCGCGGCGGGCGGTCGGACTCCACCGCTCGCAGCACCACCAAGGCCAGCTATCGCTTCAAGTCGGCCGACGAGCGGATTGCTGCGGTCCTGTCCGGCAGTTCGCGCGAATGGTTCCTCAAGACCGACGCGGACAACGATGGCCAGGTCTCGATGGCCGAGTACGCCAGTTCCTGGGACGACGAGAAGGTGTCCGAGTTCCAGGGCATCGACACGAATCAGGACGGACTGCTGACGCCCGATGAGTATAAGTCGAGCGGCAAGGGCAGCTGAGCCGGGGTCGGCGCGCGGAAGGTCGGTCCTGTCAACGCGTCGCGAAGCGTCGAGCCTGGGCTGCGATATCGAGCCCGACGTGTGCGTTCCAAGCAGACAGCAGGCGATCGTAGATCGTGCGTGCCGTGGGCAGCGGCTGGCCATCGACCTCCCGGACGGGCAGCAGGCAGAACGGCGTACTCGTCAGCAACACTTCCGCCCCGCGCCGCAGATCGTCCATCGTCAGCGGTCGTTCATGAAACGGCAGTCCCTGCGATTCGGCCAGTTCCCGCAGGAAGGCGAGGCTGATACCCGGCAGAATGCTCTCCCTGCCCGGCGACACGAGGCCTTCGTCCGCAAAGTACGCGACGACATTCGCGGTCGGCGTCTCGGTGACCTGCCCCCGCTCATCGAGCAGCACGGCCATCGAACCGGGCCGGTGCGCACGCGCCTCCTGCGTCGCCAGGTAGTAGTGCATTCGACTGCGACACTTGAGATCGACCGGCCAGCTTCGCGACGACACCTGCTGTACCGACACCGACTGCAGGGAGGCACCCGACGCATAGCGGCCGTGCCAGAGGCGGAACGGCAGCGGATAAGTATGGACACCGCAAGTCGGCGACACGCGATCCTCGGTGGCGTACGCCGAATAGATGCCGGGCGTCACGAACAGCGTCACTCCCAGGTCGTCCTCCGCGGCCAGTTGCCGCCGGTTATGGCGGACCACGCGATCGACGATCTCGGCGAGTTCCCCGCGCGAATGCGGACAGCCCACTCCCACGAGGTCCAACCCGTGGAACAGCCGATCCAGATGTCGATCCAGCTGGAACGGCTCGCCCGCGAAGGTGCGCACCTGCTCCGCGACGGTCACGCCCATCACGAACCCCGCGTCGGTCACCGAGACCCGGGCGTCGTGCGCGGAGACATACTTTCCGTCCAGAAAGGCGATCGGTCCCGAGATGTCAGGCGTCATGCTCATGCGGAATCTCGGGGAGGATCGAAGGCGGGGCTGCGCCGGGTTCGGGCCGTGAGCACGCGAAACGAATGGGGCCTGTCATCGGGCGAGCGGCACGATGGCCCTGCCGCGGTTCGTCTGCCTGCCGATGTGCGCCGTTCCCTCGCCTAGAGCTGGCCGGGGTCCAGCAGGTGCCCGCGAATGGCCCGCATCAGGGGCGGCGAGTTCAGATAGTCGTTGATATCGTGGCTCTTGCCCACCGTCTTCGTAGCATTGTACTGCAGCATGACGGCTCCGGCTCCCCCCAAGCAACCCTCCGACAGATGGTGTCTGCCCAGCAGGTCGCTCTTCTCGCCAAATCGTTCGAAGGCCTTCAGCGCCGGATCCGCCGCATTATAAAAGGAGGCGACCGACTCCGACTGCGCCAAGGCCTGGCTGCGGGAACCGTTGGGGACAATCGCTCCCATGGGCAAGGCGGCCGCCAGCAGCACCACGCGCGGACGCACGGCATCGGACTTCTCCGCAGGCAGCGAGGTGCCTCGCACCGTTCCCCCCGCCAGCAGATGCAAGCCACCCACCACGGTGCGCGCCCCGAAACTGTATCCGATCAGGCTGACGCGACCGCCGGCCGGCAGTTTCGCGAGGAAGCTCGCCAGATAGTAGGACTCCCCGTCCGCTCGATCCATCTTCGTGAAGACATCCCGGGCCATGCCGTGGATCCGATCGCTGGGCCAGGTCCAGACCACCAGCCGGAACTTGCTTTCCGAGCAGGCGCGCAGCTGGCGGTACAGGTCCAAGCCGCCGACGCGCGCGTCGTGCAGCGTCATCCGGTTGCCGTGCACGTGGACGCAGGTCACACAATCGGCTCGCGAGCCGCTCCAGAACGCCTCGGCCGTTGAAGGCAACCAGCAGCCATCGACCCACTGGGCATAGTCGAGTTCGACTGCAGGCACGCGCGGTCCGCAGGGATTGGGAAGTCGGCGGGAACTGACGAGCCACATCTCCTGGTCGGCGGCCGCGGGCGTCACCGCCGTTGGCACTGCGGCCGGTGCCGCAACCGAGGCCTCAGCAGCCGCAGGAGCATTAGCCGTCGCGGCTTCCACCACCTCGTCGGCGCCTACCCGGTGCGAAAGCAACGGGACCAGCGCGAGGATCCAGAGCAGCCGCAGGATCCTGAGGCGGTTGGTACGCTCCAGTCGAGCGTCGGCATTGAGCAGTTGTTGAATCACGGTAGCCGTCCCTGACATGCGTTCCATGCCAGCACCAACATCGCGTTGCGAAGCATGGCAACCTCGCGGTGCGAAGACTGCAATCTCGCGGAGCGAAGTCTAATTGAATCCACGAAACCTTGGGGCATCTGCCTTGAAGCCGGGGTGCGACCTGGCTCGGTCTGGTGGATCGCCAACGGCTGTCCGCCGCCGCGCGGTGTCCGACGAGTGCCAACCTCCTGTCACTCGGTCTCGATCGCTTCGTGACGCATCACTCTGCCTTGCGGACAACCGGGCCACGCCTCCCTGCGAAGCCCCGGGCTCAAACGCCGCCGGGATCCGCGTAAGCCACGAGCATGGCAGCACGCCTGTGACATCACGCCGTTCCTCTATCGTCGGGGGACGAGGAACGCTTGATGATTTTTGTCAACCTCCGCACAGCGTGTTGTTGAAAAAAATACACCGTTTGATTTGCACGTTCCAACTCTGGGTGTAGAGTTTCGTGGCTTCGCCTGGAAAATGTTTCTGTCTGCGGGTTATGGAGGGATCAAGTCATGAAAAGGATGTGTTGGATCTTGATCGGTGTGGCGTTGACTCTGTCCACCACAGGCTGTCAGCACAAGTTGTTCAAGCGCGGAGCTCGCTGCCGTCCCGGCGTGGGTTCGTCCGCGATGTCCGGACTGCATGGGCTGTTCAAGGGACATCAGGGCGGGGCTCCCGCCGGTGGTCCGCCAGCCGGGGGCGCTCCCGGTTGCAACTCGGGCTGCAATGCGCCTGAAGGCGGCATGTCGAGCGGGTTCGCACCCAGTCCGTACTCGAGCGGTCCGGTCCAGTCGGGCGAAGTGATCGTGAACGAATACACAACGGGTCCTATGGAAACGACGGGACCGATCGAGTCGGGCATGACAGGTCCGGTGGAAAGCGGTACGGTTGAGGGCCCCGTACAAGCGAACCGCCCCTTCCTCTCTGGCTCGTCCGCAGAGTCTTCGCGATCGGGAAGCACTTCCGATATCCCCGGTCCGGAAGCGGGCCCGTTGCCGAACAACTAAGATCCTGGCCGTCGACTCCTCCAACGGCGGAATCATGACCAACCCCCGTCGCGCACGGAGGCCATTCCAAGTGGCCTCCCGCGCGACGGGGGTTTTTTCGTGGCTGCATGCGAGGCTTCCCTGGCTGTCTACCGGGCCGCGTTGCCAAAACGCCTCCAGCGCTGGTTGCCACCGGGATCGCACCTCCCTGACGACAGCGCGTCCCTGAAGAAGGTCCTTCGGCAGGGATCTTTCCGGTCTGGCAAATTGACCAAGCCCCGACAAAGGCTACGGTTGCGGAGAATTCCGGCCGTTCCGCTCCTCGGGTTACCTTCATGCCTGCGCGACTGTTCCTGGCATTCCGATTGGCTGCGTTGCTGCTGTTCGTCGCACTTCAGTCCGCCCCCTCCTGGGCGGCCGACGCGACCGATGTGGAGCGAGCGGCGAAACGGCTGCGGATGCAGACCTATCGACAATATCGCTACGATCGCCGGGAGTACGATCGGCGCATGGAGCCGGTGGACCGCGCGCTGGCATCGTGGCGGGCGAAAGGCGCGCCGGCCAGCGAGGCCGAGCGACTGGTCGGCTGGATCGGTTCGATCGAGCAAGAGGTCCGCGCCGCGGCGAGCACTGCGCGTCGGACTCCCACGAGCGGCCGTCCGGGATCTTCGGGCCGCGTAGCGCCGCAGATTCCTCCGAGGATCCCGCCGAGGACCACGGATGCGCCCGACGAGCCGCGGGAGACGGCGAGTTCCGCGCGCCCCGCCCTGCCCCGCCAACGCACTGCCGCCCAGGCGGCACCCGCGAGCCCCGCGCGCGTGTCCAAGCCCCGCGCGGCCACTCCCACGCCGCCCGAACTCCAGATCGCTCCCTCGTCATCCGCGATCAACCGGTCGATGCAGCCCAGTCCACCGCTCGATCGCGCGCCGCCCCCGCGCGCGCGCCTACCCCGAACGCCGCTGCCAACCCAGGGCTCCTCCACTTCGCCGCGAGCACCGATCCTGCCGCCCCGCCGCGAGGACCGATCGCAGCGTCTAGACCACGCGGTGGAATCGTCCTCCGCTGCCACACTCGCCCAGCAGTCCGTGAAGTCGCTTCCTCCACGCGCTCCCGCATCGCGCGGGGACAAGTCCTCCTCTGCTGCAATCCCGCCTGCGGTGCGTTCGGACGCGCCGCACTTCGCACTCGGCGTTCCCACCCAGAGCGAGATTGCTGGCAACCTGCGTCTCTCCGCTGCGGCGGCGGCCACCGAGATCCAGGCTCCCCAGCCCGTTTCTCGTGCGTTCGGACGCCGCCCCAAGCCCACCGCTCCCCAGCGGCTGCCTTCGCCAGCCAGCGCCTCGCGCGATCCGCGCCTCGCGACTCAACGCCTGCCGGCCCACCGGGACGATCCCCGTCGACAACCGTCGACGCGATCGCTTGCCGCTGCGCCTCGCGCTCTCAGAAAACAGGCCCCCCACGACGCCAAACGGTCCCCGCTCCCTACACGCATCCCGGCCATCGCGCCGGTCGATCACCTGGCGTTGCCGACCGCGAGCCTGATCGCCTCCATCGAACCGGCCGAGTACCTCGCGTCGCGCATGCCTCCGGAGGCTCCTGCGCTGCGTCGCTTCGCGCCGCCCAGTCTGCCACTTCCCGTCTCGCTCGCGGCGCGGCCGGCGCACGACAACGACCGCGCGCCTCGCTGGGCTGTCGGCCACGCGCAGACGCCACCGGCGCCCGTCCTCGATTCGGTCGATCCAGCCGCGACGGCGCTGGTCCGGCGCAGCGACGTTGGCCAGGACCTCTCCGCCTGGCCAACGACGACGGTCGCGTTGCCGCTGGACACGTCGCTCGCCCAGATCAACTCGCTGTCCCCAGTAGCGATGTCTCCGCAAGTGCAGCCATGGACTCTTCCGATCGTCCGCATCGCCCCCGCCTCGCTGGCCTCCACCACACTGGCGGCCAAGCGCCACGTGGACTCCCTTCCCGAGGACGTGCCAACTTCCAGCCTGGCACTCGATCGCGGTCGTTCGCTGCTGCTGCCGCGGCGTGAGTCACCCGGCGCGTCGTATCCCACGAACGTACCGGGCAACCCGCGATCGGTGGCGGCGTCCACGCCTCGCCCGCCTGCGCGCCCGCGCACGTTGCTTGCATCCACCCGCGTCGCGGTGCCACGGCCTCCCCGCGCTGTCGCCGCCCCACCCCAAGTTCCCTCCCTCAATCGCAGCGACTCCGTGGAAACGGTCAACGTACCGATGCTGAGCGCGCGGATTCGTTCGTACAATCTTTCCCGCGCGGCCGTTGAAGACCAGCTGCTGGCAAATCCCGTTTGGGACCTGAACAAGATGGAGACGATCGCCGCCTCCTGCAGCCAACTGCTGCAGCAGTACCGATTCCTGCGTCTCTACTTCGACGCCTCGCGTCATGGAGAACGAGCGTCGCCAAGCGTGCTTCCGAGTGAAGAACCCGCTTCGATGGACTCCCTGCTGCAGCTCGTCGAGGATCGTTGCGCGGCGAGATCGAGCCAGCTGGTGGTGCTGGACGAGGTGCTGGAAGATGAAGCGATGCGTGAGGAGCGGCAGCGAATGGACGCTCTGGCGCGCCGCATCCAGTCGTGGAGCGCCGAGCCGCTGCCGCGCATGGCCCATGACAGCAACGCAGGCACGGACTGAGCGATCGTCGGGCGGCCGGCTGCGCACAGGCAGCCATCTTGGTCGTGCCGTTTCGGCAATCGCCGCTGGCGGTCGACAAACTGACCTTCCCCCGCCGTTCGTCTTTTGGTACCACCCGCCGACCTCGGAGTTCCCTGGGATCCAATCACGGTGGGTGTTGTATGCTGGCAGACAAAGTCGAAGAGATGAAGG
Source organism: Pirellulaceae bacterium (assembly GCA_044238045.1). Taxonomy (GTDB): domain Bacteria; phylum Planctomycetota; class Planctomycetia; order Pirellulales; family Pirellulaceae; genus CAZUJM01. Next base: position 13,984 of record JBIIEC010000099.1, read on the forward strand.
CCTCGGCCAAGCGGTCGTACACCAAGTTCACGATGCTCACCTCCGTCGCGGTATTCGGCGCGATCGCGCTGGCTCAGGCGCAGAAGGACGACCCGCTGGCCGCCCTGGAGTCGCTCCCGGATTCGATCCCCGCTGCGTTCGCCGAGGCGCGGCCCATTCCGCTGGGCCAGGAAGGCGAGGTCGCCAGTGACCACCATGCGTCCGGCGTGATGCAGGCGTCGGGCGAGTTGACGCTTCCCGAACATCCGTCCGAGAGCGAGGGCGACTCGCAATCGTGGGGTGCGCCCGATTCGCGGGAAACGGAAAACCTCGACGCTCCGATGGCGGAGACGGAGGCCACCGAACCGCCGCCCAGTCGCTTCCAGCGTTCGTTCGCCGCCGAACCAGCTGCGGAAGAGGCCGCCGCGGAGGCGTATCCGGAAGCCGACGGTTCCGAAGGTCCCCTGGCCGACGCCCAGGACATGCTGCCCTCGCCGCGCCGCAATCCGTTTCGCGGCAGCGCTCCGGCCGCTCTGATGGCTGCCGGTGCGGAAGTGGCCGCAGACGCTGCCGACGCTCTTTCACCCGAAGCCAACCAGGGCATGGAAGCGCCGCCGCTCCTGCAGGAAGGCACCGCCGAACCGCAGCCGATGGGTGACACCGCGTCTCCGACGCCCGGTGCCCCAGAGTCTCCGGCGCCCGGTCGCCCAGAGTCCCCGATGCCCGGTGACACCGGTTCGCTCGAACCCGCGCCCGGCGACGCGCCCCCCTATTCCAATGAGCTCGACTCGGGCGCTCCGCTGCCCGGTTCGGCCAGCCAGGACCACGCGACGCTGCAGCCCGTTCCGCAGCTCGGGGACGACCCGGCGGCTGCCGCGCCCCACGCGACGCAGACCCTGCAGCCGGAGCCGTCTGCGCGTCAAGCGATGCCGGACTACAACGAGGCCGCGAGTCGCGGCGCAGCCGCCGATCCCGCGACCGAAGGGCCCGGTGCCGCGATGCTCGACAACCTGAACGCTTCCGGGCAACCCGGTCCGCAGAGCCTTGAAGGACCGCAGATCCCTTCGCTGACGCTGGAAAAGATCGCTCCTGCTGAAATTCAGGTCGGACAGCCGGCCAAGTTCCAGATTCGACTTCGCAACACGGGCCGTGTGGCCGCCGCGAATGTCCTCATCCGCGACGAGCTACCC
>JBIIEC010000469.1:0-4394 GCA_044238045.1 Pirellulaceae bacterium
CCTGCGGACGGAATTCCGCAGGACATCGCCGAGCACATGAAGCTGATGTGCGACATCCTGGTGCTGGGTTTCCAGACCGACACGACCCGGATCTGCACGCTGAAGCTGAATAACGACCACAGCTCGCTGCGTTTCCCGAACCTGAACGTCGACTACATGATCCACCACCTGCTGTCGCACTCGGACACGGCCGACTGGCTGAAGGTGAACCAGTTCTTCATGCAGCAACTGGCCTACATCGCGACCCGCCTGGACAGCATCCAGGAGGGCGAACGCACGGCGCTCGACAATTCGATGCTGCTCTACTGCTCCAGCATGCTCACCGGCGGCCACGATGCGACGCAACTGCCGGTGGTCGTGGTCGGCGGCGCGGGCGGCAAACTGCAGGGCGGACGCGTACTGGACTACATGGAGAAGCCGAATCGCAAGATGTGCAGCCTGTATCTTTCGCTGCTCGACAAGGTGGGCATCCAGCGGAACGAGTTTGGCGATTCACGCGAACGATTGGCGGAAGTGTAGACGGCGCAATCGGTGCCGGTAGAGCTCCCGACGTGGACCGGGAGTTGCCTGGAACTCGACATGACGATGGCCGGGGGAGTACCACGATGGATCGCGAGAGGATGAGTCGCGCGAGCGAGTCTTCAGCGAGAACAGCAGCCGCGGTGCGGTGCTGGGTCGCGTTGGCCTTGTGCCTGAACTGCGTCACGACGGCGGTGCGCGCCGCGGAACCGGTCGAGGGTTCGGCGTTGGCGATCGTGGAGGAAGGTTTCTTCGAACAGAAGATCCGACCCGTGTTGGCCGAGACCTGCTTCCGCTGCCATGGAGGCCAGGAAGGACAGCCCGAAGGCTCGGGCGGGTTGCGAGTCGACTCGCGCGAGCATCTGCGGAGGGGCGGTGAGTCGGGCCCGGCCTTGGCAGGCGAGAACCAGCCGATCGATCCGAACACCAGCCTGCTGCTGCGAGCCCTTCGGCGCGAGGAGGACGTGGCGGCGATGCCTCCCGACAAACCGCTGCGTCCCGACCAAATCGAGGACTTCACGCGCTGGATCGCAGCCGGCGCTCCCTGGCCAGAACGCTCCACCGCCTTCCTCCAGCAGTCGCACTGGGCCTTCGAGTCGCCGGTGGCAACTCCTCCGCCAGCCGTGCGCGACACTACATGGCCACGCACTTCACTGGACGCGTTCATCCTCGCGAGGCAGGAAGCCCTCGGGGCGAGGCCCGCGCCGGAAGCAGACCGTCGCAACTGGCTGCGACGCGTCACCTACGACCTGACCGGCCTTCCGCCCACCGCCGATGAACTCGATGCCTTCCAGAACGATCCACGCCCCGAGGCGCATGATGAAGCCATCGAACGCCTGCTGCAATCACCCCGTTATGGCGAACACTGGGGACGACACTGGCTGGATGTCGTGCGATATGCCGATACGGCAGGCGAGAACTCCGACCATCCCCTGCCGCATGCGTGGCGGTATCGCAACTGGGTGATCGACGCGTTGAACCAGGACAAGAGCTACCGCGATTTCATCCAGGAGCAGATCGCCGGCGACCTGCTGGCGGCCCAGGGGCCAGCGGAGCGGTACACCGATCGCGTGATCGCCACCGGCTACCTGGCCATCGCGCGCCGCTTCGGGCACGACATCGACCAGGACATGCACCTGACGCTGGAGGACGCAATCGACACGCTGGGCAAGTCGGTGCTGGGACTGACCATCGGCTGCGCCCGCTGCCACGAACACAAGTTCGATCCGTTGTCGAGCAAGGACTATTACGGACTGTATGGAATCCTGGCGAGCACGAAGTTCGCCTTCCCGGGCTGCGAACCCAAGCAGCAGCCGAGGGACCTGGTGCCGATCATCGAGCCAGGCGAGTTTGCGCGCCGCACGCAGCCGGTGCGGGATCGTATCGCGGAGTTGGACCGGTTGGATGGTGAAGCTCGCGCTGCCATGCAGGTCCTGGCCGAGCAAGCGCGGACACGGGTCGATTCCGCGCGAACCGAGCTGGCAAGCGGCTCAATCGCCGATGGCGGATCCTCGCCGATTATTTCACCCGAGGGACGTCCCGCGCTGACGGTCGCGCTGCGGAAGAGCGACGCGATCCGGCTGCAGATCGCTCCCAAGACGAACCACGGCGCCGACACGACGCGGCTCGAATTGACGATCCGCGACCTGTCGGATAGCGAACGTTCTTGGAGCTTGCAGGATCTGGTGGCCGACCAACTGCGTTCCAATCCATTCGTTGATCCGCGGGGCAAAGGCCTGACCTGGGTTCTGCTCGACGCGCGCCACGGCGACTCCCTGCTGCTCGAATCCGCGCGTGGCTTGGAGGGCAAGGCATCGCTCCATGCGTGGCGAAACGGCAATGAACCCTCCGTGCTCGTGAACACTTCGGAACAGCCGTTGCAGGCTTGGACGCAGCTGGCCCCACGGTCGCTCTTCGTACACCCTGCGGCCGACGGGCCGGTAGCGATCGCTTGGATCGCACCCGCCGAGGGAACCTACACGCTGGCGGGTTCGATTGCCGATGCACACGCAGGGGGAGGTGATGGAGTCGTCTGGTCACTCGAACGCATCGCCTCGCACGAATACCCGCGACAGCTGACCGAACTGGGGCGTATCGCCGGGGGCATGATCGAGCGTCAGGCAGCGCGGCGGGAACTGGAATCGCAGCTGGCGATGCCGGTGGCGTATGCCGTGGTCGAGGGCGAAGCGAAGGACGCGAAGATCCAGGTGCGGGGAAACCCCGCGGACCTGGGCGAGGAAGTGCCGCGGCGATTCCTATCCATCCTCGGGGGCCAGGCGGTGGAACAGAAGACCGCGAGCGGCCGACTGGAACTCGCGCGGTGGCTGACCAGCGACACCAATCCGCTCACCGCACGCGTGATCGTGAATCGCGTCTGGCAGTGGCATTTTGGTCGCGGCCTGGTGGCCACGCCTAACGACTTCGGCCAGCGTGGCGCGCCGCCCACGCACCCCGAACTGCTCGATGACCTCGCCGTGAAGTTCATGGAGAACGGCTGGAGTCTGAAGTGGCTGCATCGCGAGATCCTCCGCAGCGCGACCTATCGGCAGTCCAGCCTTCCCGCCGAGGAGAGCGAGGCGATCCTCGCCTCGACGCCGACAGCCGCCGACCTCTGGATGCACTTCCCGCGACGTCGCCTCTCCGCCGAGGAACTCCGCGACTCCCTGCTCATCGCCAGCGGGGAGTTGGATCTGGAGCCTGGCACGTCGCACCCGTTCCCACCCGAATCCACCTGGTCGTTCACGCAGCATGGGCCTTTCGCCGCCGAGTACGAGACGCGTAAAAGAAGCGTCTATGTGATGCAGAAGCGGAATCGTCGGCTGCGATTCTTCGCGCTGTTCGATGGAGCGGACCCGAACGCAAGCACGCCAAAACGCGACATGACCATGGTGCCGACGCAGGCGTTGTTCTTCATGAACGATCCGTTCGTGCATGGCCGGGCGGAACGGATCGCCGAGCGGGCGTTGGAGGAGGGCTCGGGAGCAGACGACAGATCGCGGCTGCGGTGGCTCTACCGCCAGATCCTGGGCCGTGTTCCCGCGGAGGAGGAGGAGCAGGAGGCGCTGTCGTTCCTGGAAGAGTACCAGCAGTCGCAGGCGACGGTGGGTGAAGCTGCGTCCGAGGACGGCTTAGCGAGTTCCGTTTGGGCGGCCTATGCTCGCATCCTGCTGGCCAGCAACGAACATGTGTTCATCGACTGACGCGTCCGGCGCGACGCGACAAGAATTCGAGTCCTCGATCGGACGAAATGCCATGAACCCACACTCACTTCCACACCCACACTCGTTCGCGGCGCGACGGCAGTTCCTGCGTTCGGCCGTGGCCGGTTCACTGCTAATGCCGGGGATCCTGCAGGAGCTGCTGGGGGCCGATGCGGCGCGCGGATCGGTATCTGACCGGACGGCGGATCCGCTGGCACCACGCCCCGCGCATTTCGCCACACGCGCCAAGCAGGTGATCTTCCTGTTCATGACGGGGGGCGTGTCGCATGTGGACACGTTCGATCCCAAGCCAGCGCTATCGGCCGACGTGGGCAAGGAGGTGAAGCTCGACCATCCGGAGATCCGCGATCGGCCCGGTTACGAGCGTATTTTCCTCAAGCGTCCGCAATGGGAGTTCAAGAAGCATGGCCAGTGCGGCATGGACGTCAGCAGTCTCTTTCCGCACGTGGCCCAATGCGTCGATGACATCGCCTTGATTCGTTCGATGCACACCGACCACTCGAACCATTACAACGCGACGCTCGGCATGCACACCGGTTCGTTCGCCTTCGCTCGTCCCAGCCTGGGAGCCTGGGTCAGTTATGGACTGGGAACCGAAAACCGCAACCTGCCGTCGTTCATCACCATCGCGCCGGCGCAGACATACGCAGGTAC
>JBIIEC010000100.1:0-15146 GCA_044238045.1 Pirellulaceae bacterium
CGCTGTCTGTCGGGATGGCTGGCTTCGTTTCGGGGCGGGGCCCGACCTGTCCGGGAGAAAAGGTTCAGGCCGTTTTCCAGATTCTAGTGTCGGATGTTGAAGTTGGCGTGCAACCAGCGTGGATGCTGCAAATTGCGTCGCCGCTTCTGTTGGTTGGTGGGGTTGTTTTGAATGTAGGGGGACACTTGGGCGGTCGGCCCGAGCCGTCGTGCGGGACTGGCTGCGGACGGCGGCTCAGGTGTTGTTTCTGGCGGAAATTTGTTTGCAGGCCGCAAGGTTTGAGGCGAAGGGCGACGCGCCCCTTCGCCGCGCGACCGGTGAGTTCACCTCGGAGAATTTTCGTCTGCGGATCGGCCGAGGGCATGGCACGTACTCGCAGCCGGTTCGGCTGCAGTATGTTCGGCGCACCGCGAGTGCCGACTATTTGCATGTAAACTCCGGCTGATCGGCAAAGGTCGCCCTGTTTTTTTCTATTCTCTCCGGGCGGCGCTGGGGGGGCGGTCTCTTTACCGCTGGCGACCTCGGCTCCTATAATCCGCAGATGTTGGCGACACACCGGCTATCCCTTCGTGCGTTCCTGCACTGTCCGCCGGATGAAGTGTGATGATACCGCTGGAAAGCTGGTCTGCCTTGCGGCAGGCGGCGCTGGAAACATGACCCTTATCGCCCAAGCGATCGCCGATCGGCTTATTTTGAAGCCGACCATTCATGCGTTGCCTGCTCCAGGCAAGCAGCTCCTGCGGGTTCCGTTCCGCAAGGGGCATCTGGATGTTTGGACGCAACGCGTTGGCACGAACTTGCCGGACGAGGTCGAGCTGTTCGCGCTGAAGTTCTCCGGAACCGGCGGGCGGGCGGAGCGTTCGACGTATCATCCGATGGACTACTGGTCGGATCTTCGGGCCGAGATCTGGTCGGTGAATCCGCCTGGATACGGAGGCAGTTCCGGGCATGCCAGTGTGCGGTGGCTGGCGGAGGCGAGTCAGCGGGTGTTTGGGGACCTGCAGCAGCAGGCGGCGGGGCGGCCGATTGTGATCCTTGGCAACAGCCTGGGTACGGTCATGGCCCTGCACTTGGCCGCACGCTATCCCGTCTCCGGGCTAATCCTGCGGAACCCGCCCCCGCTCCGGCAGCTCATCGTCGGCCGCCATGGCTGGTGGAACCTGTGGCTCGGCGCGTGGCTGATCGCTCGCCGCGTCCCGTCCGCTCTCTGCAGCATCCGGAACGCCGAGAGAACCAGTTGTCCGGCTGTGTTCATCAGTTCGTCGCGAGACCGGATCGTGCCGCCGATGTTCCAGGAGAAGGTGTTCCAAGCCTTTGGTGGCCCTTCACGCGTGCTGCGGCTGGCAGAGGCCGATCATGCCGATCCGCTGAACCTGCACGAACAGCGCGAGTATGAGCTGCACCTGCAGTGGCTGCGAGAGCAGTTCCTGCCGGCATCGAAGGAGATCTGCTCCAGCGGCTCGACGGCTGTCACCGAATGACCGCCTCGGTCTGCACTCGCATGGGGGCATCCTTGCGGCTGCGTACGTTGCGACAAGGGGCTTCTTGAGCGGGGTGCCTTGCGTCCGGCAAGGCCGCCGTGGAGCGTCTATTCTTGGGCTTGGTTGTCGCTTGCGCCGTCGCTCGCTTCGCCCTTCTTTTCAGCGGCGGCTTTCTTGACGATGCGGCCGAACAGGTGTCCGCCGACTTCGCCGTGCTGCCAGGTGCCTGCGTAGCGATCGCCTGAAATGACGACGCGCGCATCGAAGACGCCCAGGCCGGGGACGTTGAGTTGGTCGACGGAGATCACGGGCGTGCCCTCGGCCCACTTGATCGGGATCGGCAGCGGGACGGTGACATCGTGGCCTCCGTAACGGATCCGTGTCTTGAAGAGCCACAGGTCGCCGGCCGGCAGTTTCGTGACGCTCTGCAGTTCGTACATCTCCTGCTTCGGACCGTCGGGCTGTCCGTCGATCGTGAACTGGCCCTCGAACACGCTGCCTGACAGACGGGTCTGCAGATCGCGATTGCGCTCGGCAATCGCGGCCTGCTCCGTCGCCTTCGGCCGAGCGTCGCTCGTCGACGGTTGCGAGGCGGGTGCTTGCGGGGCGGAAGTCGCGGGCGGATCGGCGGCAGCGAGTGGCGTGGTCGCCAACCCAGTAGCCACGCAGCAGCTCGCCACCAGAATCGCGGTCCGCAGGCGTCCGGCAAACGTTCCCTGCAGGGCGGGCTTGGAGTTGGGGCATGGCTGGGAGTCTGCTGTGCGTGCCTGACGGAGGGCCATCGAGTTCATCGCTGCGTCCTTGTTCTGGAGTAGTTCGTGGAGTTCGAACGTTGGGCGTGTTGCGTGGTTGACGGCGACTCGCAACCCATCGGGGCCACGACGGCTAGCCGGCGAGGTTGCGGAGGTACTGGACGCCGAGGTTCAGTTCGCGGACGGGGTCGTTGGACGATTCGCGAGCGACCGTCCAGAAGCCCTGGTAGCGGTATTCGAGGAGGGTGCCGAGCAGCGAGGGGAAGTCGGTCGAGCCGCGTCCGAGCGGCACTTCCAGTCCACGGCCGCGGGCCAGGTCGCGCACGCCGTCACGGGCTTGGATGTGGGCGACATGGGACGCGAGTTCGCGGAGGCTTTCGTCGGCCGAGAAGCCGTTGATGATCAGGTTGCCGGGATCGAAGTTGACGCGCACCGAACCTTCGGGCAACGCTTCGACCAGCGAGCGCATCACGCAGCCGTCATCGGTGCCCGTCGTCATCGCCAGCCACGCGCCGGCGCGCTGGCTGAAGCGACCGATGTCGGTCAGCGAGTCGACCAGTCGCTGCCACGCGTCCGGCTGCTGCTCCTGGCTGGGAATGCGGCCGACCTGGTTGAGCACCACGGAGCAGCCGAGCGAGTAGGCGAGTTGCAGCGCCTGCTTGGTGGCTTCGATGCGATGTTCGAGGTCTTCCGCGACATCGTATCCGCGCCGCGTCTGGAAACTCACTGCCGCGACACTCAGACCGTAGTCGTCCAGCAGTTTCCGCACTTGGCGGAGCCCCGTTTCGGTCAGCGAACCGGGCCGCAACTCGCCCCGCGCGTCGAGTTCGACGCCGGTCGCGTGCATGCTGGCGATCAACGGCAGCGCTTTCTTGAAGGGTACCCGCAGGCTCGCGGCCTGCACGCCGATTCGGATCATGATCTGCTCTTTCTTGGATTCCCGTCGCCCCCGCGCGAATTGCCGGCAGCTCCGCGATGCTCGATCATTTCGGACCGACCACCGGGTCTGTCTCCAACTCGCTGGCCCACACCCGCAGGGCGGGGAACGCCTTCTGGACGTGGGCTGCGAGGGATTCTACGGCAAAACGCTCGCTCGCATAGTGGCCGAGCAGCAGCATGGACAAACCCGTGCTGTCCGCCTCCAGGCAGGTGTGGAACGAGGCCTCGCCGGTCACCAGCAACTCACAGTCGCTGCGCCGCGCGGCGTCCAGGAACGAACCGCCGGCGCCGCAGCCGAAGGCGACGCGGCTTACCGTGCGTTCCAGTGCGCCCACATGCTGCCACGCGAAATGCGTGCCGGTCACCTGCCGCAGTCGCCATAGCAGTTCTGCGACAGGAACCGGTTCGGCCAGTGAACCCGCGCGGCCGCTGCCCGCACCGTCGAGCAGATCGGCGCGTGGTATCAGCGGGCGAATGTCGCGACAGCCGGCCGCCTCGGCCAACTGCTGGTTGATTCCCTGCGGAGCGGAATCCCAGGCGGTGTGCAGGCTGAAGACGCCGATGCCCGCTCCCGCAAGTCGCCAGAGCAGGTTACCCGTGTAGTCGCCCGTCGTCAGTCGTGCCACCGGGCGAAAGGGGATCGGATGGTGGCTTACGATCAGGTTCACCTTCCGAGAGACCGCTTCCTCCACCGTCACCGGGGACACCGTCAAGCAGGTCATCACCCGCTCGACGTGCGCCGACGGATCGCCCACCAGCCACCCGACCGGATCCCACGACTCGGCGAGGTGCAGCGGAGCGATTGATTCCAGGAAGTCGCTTATCTCCGACTGTCGCATGAGACGGTTTGCCTTTCGAAGGGGTCAGCGAGCGAACGTGACCGTACGCGGGGAACCGGCTGCGGAAGATACGGGGCCGGCGTCGAACGCAATTGTCGCATGATTCGTTTTCTTAACCTGAGGTGGCCGTTGTCGCGAACGACTGCAGGCCGCTCGACGCCGGATCGCCGGAATCAGCCGCAGCGGTTTTCGCCGAGGGCCTGGGCCGAGTGAGTGCAGGCATGCGTGCAAAGCGTGATTGCAATGTAGTGGCGGAGGTCGGGGCCTCGCAAACGGGTGGCTGCGGAAAAGCCGCGAGGCACTGCGGCGGATCGGGGGCTGGGGGGATTCGGCCTCGCCACGTTTTTTGCGGACGAAACGGCGGGAAGACGCGTATAGGGAAGGTCGGGAAGGGCCGTGATGGCCCTGGTTGCGTTAAGCTGTTTCGCCTTCGGGGACTCTGCTGGCTGGCGGCCGCTGACCGGCGAGCAGGGGTATCGATTGCCGAAGTTACCCTGTGCGGCCCAGGCTCTGCCGGTTGTGCGGCGACGTTTTGGGCGGTCCAATGATCGGCCGCGGTTGCGGTCCCCAGCATCTGCTGTGGCAGGCTCGATGCCGGATGGAGTTCGGTTGGTTTGACGGCGAGGGTCCCACTTCTAGAATGTTGAGTGTTCATCTCGAAATCGCCGTTTCGGGATTCGCTTGGTCCATCCGACCCCGGTTCGCTCGGGTCGGTCCTGCATGGGGAGGGGGCGCTGTTCGATGAAAGCTCCTGTGAAGTACCTGACCGCTCTGCCTGTCTTCAACGAAGTGAACCACGTCAGCGGAGTGCTGGACCAGGTCTGCGCGATCAGCCCGCACGTGCTGGTGGTGGACGACGGGTCGACCGATGGCACAAGCGACGTGCTGGCGACGCGGCATGACATTCAGACGGTGCGTCACCCCGAGAACCGCGGTTACGGTGGAGCGTTGATCACGGCGTTCGAGTACGCCCTGCGGAAGGGTTACGACGTGCTGGTCACCATCGACTGCGATGGCCAGCATGAGCCGCAGCGTATCCCGGCTTTCGTGGACGCTTGTGTCGGCGTCGACATGGTTTCCGGCAGTCGCTATCTGCTGGAGTTTCCGGGGGACAGTGCACCGCCGGCCCAGCGTCGCCGCATCAACCAGACGATCACCGGCGAGCTGAATCAGCGACTGGGCCTGCACCTGACCGATGCCTTCTGTGGCTTCAAGGCCTACCGAGTCGGCGCGTTGGCGAGCCTGTCGCTGACCGAGACCGGTTATGCGATGCCGTTGGAATTGTGGGTGCAAGTCGCCGCCGCCAAGTGGCGAATTCGCGAGTTCCCTGTGCCGCTCATCTATCTCGACGAAACACGCTCGTTCGGTGGAGCGCTCGATGATGAGCGTACGCGGTTGGAATACTATCTGCTCGTGATCCAGCGAGCGATGGACGCCGCTGCGCCGAAGGGATCGTACTGCCACACGATGGACTATTGAGATCCGCTTCTGGCCTGGCGACCGGGTGGCACAAAGATCGGCTCTTGATTCGTGGGCCGATTCGAATCCCGGGCCGACTGCATCGGAAGCATGCCGGCGTGCGTGCTGGATTCACGCCGCCGGATTCTATCGCGGCGCTGCCTTCGTTCCGCGGTCAGCAAAACAGGTGCGTGGTTCATGGCGTTGCAGCGCCTGTTGTCGCTGGCACCTGCCACGCGGGTTATCGTCGCCGCGCGATGCCAGCGGCGGTGGCCAGGGCGATAGCGGCCGTTTCAGTGCGCAGGATGCTGGCGCCGAGGCCGACCCAGTTCCAACCCTGCTCGCGCGCCCGCAGGGCTTCGGCGTCGCTGAAACCGCCTTCGGGGCCGACGCCGAGTCGGATTGCCGCCCCGGTCCCGAGATTCCACGCAGCCAGGGCTTCAGGTAACGCCCGGCTATCGGAGCCAGGATGGGCGAGCCAGCCTGCGGTGGCCGCCTCGGGAGCCGAGGTCTGCAGGACGTCGTCGAACGCCACGGGTTCGTCGATGGTCATCAGGCGGTTGCGGCCGCACTGCTTGCAGGCTTCGATCACCGTGCGTTGAAGGCGAGCGAGCGACTTGGCGTTGGGGATCGCCACGCTTCGTTCCGTCTGCCAGGGAATCAGTCGGGTGGCTCCGAGTTCGACGACCTTCTGCACGAGCCATTCTTGGCGTTCGCCGCGTGGCAGGGCGACCGCCAGTTCCAGCGGGAATCCCAGTTCGCGATCGATCTCGCGTCGCTCGTCCACTCGCAACGCCACTTCATGTCGGCCTGTTTTTTCGATCGTCGCGGCGAATTCAGCGCCGCTGCCGTCGAAGAGCACGACTTCATCCCCGGCGCGTGCACGCATGACATGCAGCAGGTGGTGCGCCTCTGGTCCGTCGAGGACGGCGTCGTTGCCGCGGATCGGTAGTTCCGAGAAGAAACGTTGGGACATGAACCCTCCTGCTTCCTTGGGGTGCTTGCGCATGATAGCAGCTGTCTGGCGATGGATTCCAACTCGCGCGTCAAGCTCTCTTGGTCGTTGCCGCCGCATGCCAGCACTCGGCGTGCCTGCGGGGAACTTCGCTTGACGCATCGGCGCGATGCTGGGTAGAGTCCCGCCCCGTCAAGTACTTCCTCGCAAACCCCAGTGCTGTTCCCGCAGGACGGCTCCCGTCTTGGCTTCCTGCCGACGGGATCCTTTCCCACGGAACATTCCGCCACCGCACGTTCGATCGGAGACCACGTCGATGCACGTCGCCTATTGGGGACTCTCTCGTTCCCCGTTCACCGCGCAGCTGAACCCTGCGGATTATTACCCGAGTGCCGTTCATGAGGAAGCACTGGCTCGGCTGCACTTCCTGGTGGACAGTCGTCGCCGCCTGGGATATCTGCTTGGCGGCAGCGGCACGGGCAAGAGTCTGATGCTGGACGTTGCGGCGCTCCAGTTGCGGCGACTCAACTGCCATGTCGTGAAGATGAACGCGGTCGGGCTGGGCAGCACCGAGTTTGTCTGGCGGCTCAGCAGTGCGTTGGGACACACGCTTTCCGCCAACGCCGCGCCCTTCGAATGCTGGCGCGAGATCCAGGATCATCTGGTTGCCTGCCGTTACCAGCACCTGCAGACGATCCTGATGCTGGACGATGCCGACGAAATGTCACTCGACCTGCAGTCGGCCCTGTGTCGACTGGCGATCGCCGACAACCATCCGGACACGCGGCTGACAATCATTCTCGCCGCGCAGCCGCAGCGGACGAGTCGCTTTGGGACCAAACTGACGGAGCTGTGCGACTTGCGCACGGAGCTGGAGCCGTGGGATGCGCGGGAGACGGAGCAGTTCCTGCGCGCGTCGTTGCGGCTGGTGGGAGGCGATGAGCAGCTGTTCACGCCGGCGGCGGCCGACCATCTGTTCCATCTGACGCAAGGGGTTCCACGCCGGGTGCGGCAGTTGGCGGAGCTGGCGCTGTTGGCCGGCGCGGCCGAGGAGCTGGCGGACCTGAATGAAGAGGTGATTGAGTCGATCTACCGCAGCCTGACGGCGTCGGGCATATCCGAGGCGGCGTGAGCCGGATCAGGCGAGGGTTCGTACGACACACGGGTGTCACTGCGGGGCTGCCACGGAGCCGGTAGCTTGCGGCCACGCGTTCTTTTACTCCGTGCAGGGCGATACACGGCCGACGCGCTGCGTCGCTCTGCCCGCCGGTTGCTCCGGGATTCCGCCGGGTGGTCGTTTTCGCGAGGCGAACGGCGTCCTGGGGGGAGGTGGACCGGGTGAGGCGGAGCCAGGGGCCCGTGACTCGACGCCCGAGGGCCCGCGTGTCGCAGGGGGCCCGCGTGTCGCAGGGGGTTCGGGCCCTTGACTGTCCCTGGCGGGGGCATTTCAAACCGATACAATGGCCCGCTGGACTGAAAGCCTTTTTGATCGCAGGAAGCCGCGCATGGACAAGCTGGTGAAATCGCCGGATCCGGACTATCCGATGGAGATCCAGCTGCGCAATCCGATGCTGGCGGCGTTCCTGGCCTGGTTGATTCCGGGCCTGGGGCATCTCTACCAAGGCCGGCGGGCGAAAGGCCTGCTGTTCATGATCTGCATCCTGGGCATCTACCTGATGGGTTTCTGGATTGGCGGGGGCAAGGTGGTTTACGCTTCCTTCCGCGCGCCCGACGTGCGATTTCCGTACCTGTGCCAGATCGGAGTTGGCTTGCCTGCCTTGCCGGCCCTCGTGCAGCGGCATCGCGTGTTGGTGAGCAAACCGGCCAAGCCGCCTCTCTGGGGTGGCTTCATGGCTCCGCCGCAGGTGGGGCGCAGTGAGCAGGAACCCGACCAGTTAGCCGACTGGCACCGGGAGCTGAAGGGCGATTTCGAACTGGGCACGTTGTACACGATGATCGCGGGCTTGCTGAACGTGCTGGCCATCTACGATGCGTTGGCCGGGCCCGTGTTCATGCTGGCGGAGAAGTCAACGGAGAATCCGGCGGATGAGAATCCGCCGGAAGACAAGACACACGCGGGTTAAGGCCTTGGGTGGGCCCGGTCCCTCGAATGGCAAGAGACACAAAGATGCTCGAAGCGAACGTGCTGGAATTCTGGCTGGCCGGTGAGGGACTGCGTTCGGCGGTGCCCGTGGTGATGGCGGTCCTGCTGGGCCGGCTCGGCTACAGCCTGCCGCTGGTCGTCGCGATCAGCTTGGTCTACGCTGCGACTCGCCATGAAGCGACGCGCCCGATCCTTGAGCATGCCGCGCGATTCGCCTTCTGGGTCCTCGCCTTCATGGTGCTCGTTTATCTCGTCATGGCCGTGACACGTTTCTGGCTCTGATCGTCCCGCGGGCGGCCGTTCCGCTCGCGGTCTGCGCAACGCATCCGGTAGCTCCAGGTCTTCTGGTTTCCCGAGTATTTACTCCCGAGGCGGATCCCCCCAGGCACTGTCTGTCCTGGTCGTGACCAGCGTTCCCCATGTCGACCCACGTCAAGCGACCGATTCGCTCCTTCATCAAGCCGCTGGTGATCATCGCGGCGCTTGGGGTCGCGATCTGGTTGATCCACGGTCACCTGGGCAAATACAACTACGAGGAGATTCGCGACAGCCTGCGTCGCATTCCGCGCTGGCACATTGTCGTCTCGATTCTCCTCGCCGCCGCGAACTACATCACGCTGATCGGTTACGACTGGCTGGCGCTGCAGAGCATCGGGCGGGACCTGTCCCTGGGCCGCATGGCACTGGCCTCCTTCACCGGTTTCGTTGCCAGTTTCAATTTCGGGGCACTCCTGGGCGGCACCTCGGTTCGCACGCGCCTGTACACCCATTGGGGTCTGTCGGCGGTGGAGATCGCGCAGCTGCTGGTGCAGGTGGCCGTCACCTTCTGGCTGGGGGTGTTCGCGCTGGCGGGACTGGCGATGCTGGTGGAGCCGGTGTCGCCGTTCTTGAATTCGAACTGGAACCACACGCAGTTGCGGATCCTGGGTCTGCTGTTGCTGTCGGTGGTCTTGGGCTGGTTCGTGCTTGCAGGGGTGAGGAAGCAGCCGTTGGGTTGGCGATCGTGGCAGCTGTCGTTGCCGCGACCGGGCATTGCCGTCGCGCAAGTGGTAGTGGCGGCCATCGATCTCTGCCTAGCCGCCGGGTGTCTCTATGTGCTGCTGCCGGAAGACACGAAGGTGGGCTTCCTGAACTTCGTGACGATCTACTGCCTGGCGTTGCTGGCCGTGATCCTGACGCACGTGCCGGGGGGCGTGGGAGTATTTGAAGCGACGATCCTGGCGCTGACCGGCACCGGCGATCGCGTGCAGATGCTGGGCACTCTGCTGGCGTTTCGCGTCATCTACTACCTGCTGCCGCTGGGGTTGGCGATCATCCTGTTGGCCGTGAACGAAGTGGCCATCCACAGCAAGTCGCTGCGGACCTCCTGGAAGCAGGCGGGGCGCTGGCTGGAGCCGATCGTGCCGTCGGTGTTGGCGGGCGGAGTGGCCATGTGCGGAGCGGCTTTGATGTTTTCCAGCGCTGTCCCGGCGCTGCAGTATCGGTTGACGTGGCTGGATCAGCGGTTGCCACGCTGGGTGCTGGAGTTGTCGCATTTCGCCAACAGCCTGGTGGGCATGGGGCTGTTGCTGTCGGCCAGCGGGCTGCAGCGGCGTCTCCAGTCAGGCTGGCGGATCACCACACGTCTGCTGGTTGCCGGCATCGCCTTTTCGCTGCTGAAAGGCCTGGACATCGAAGAGGCCGCGCTGCTGGCGTTGGCACTCGCGCTGCTCTGGCCCAGCCGGAGCGTCTTTTACCGCCAGGGCGCCATGCTGCGCAATGCCTTCACGCCGAGTTGGATTACCACGATCTTGGTCGTCTTCCTCTGCATGTTGTGGCTTGGCTACATCTCGTATCGCAAGGTCCCGTATGCGCCCGACCTGTGGTGGACCGTGGCGCTGGACGGCCACGCTCCGCGGTTCTTGCGTGCGAGCGTGGGGGCGGCGGCCCTGGTCCTGGGCGTGTTCGTGCTGAACCTGATCTCTCCTCACCAGCCGCGTCCGGATACGCCGACGGAGGAGGACCTGGCGACGGCTGCGTCGATTGTTGGCGGCCAGTCCGAGTCATGGCCGAACGTGGCCCTGCTGGGGGACAAGGCGCTCCTGTTCAATCCGACGCGAACCGCGTTTCTTGCCTACGGCGTGCAGGGGCGGACGTGGGTGGTGATGGGCGATCCCGTCGGGCCGCAGGAGGAGTTTGCCGAGCTGATCTGGCAGTTCCGGGCTCTCTGCGACAGCTATTCGGGACGTCCCGTCTTCTACCAGGTGCATCCGGATCACCTGTCGATCTACCTTGACCAGGGCCTGACGCTGCTGAAGCTGGGCGAAGACGGTCGCGTCCGCGTGGCGGGCTTTACGCTCGACGGAGGTCAGCGGAGTCACCTGCGGAACTCGGTGAACCGGCTGGACCGGCTGGGTTGCGAGTTCGAGGTGGTGCCGCCGTCGGCGGTGCCCGCGCTGCTGCCCGAACTGCGGGCGATTTCGGACGACTGGCTGGCCTCCAAGGCCACGACGGAGAAAGGATTCTCGCTGGGCTATTTTGACGCCCGGTACCTGTCGCGGTTTCCGGTCGCCCTGGTCCGTCAGGGGGGCCGGATCGTGGCCTTCGCGAATGTCTGGCAAAGCGGCAATACGCAGGAACTCTCGCCCGATCTGATGCGTTACACCTCGGACGCTCCGTCGGGAACGATGGAGTATCTGTTCGTGAAGCTGATCTTCTGGGGGAAGGACCGCGGGTATCAGTACATGAACCTGGGCATGGCGCCTCTTTCGGGCATCGACGACCGACCACTCGCGCCGCTCTGGAACAAAGCCGTGGGGATCGTCTACCGTCACGGACAGCACTTCTACAGCTTTGAGGGACTGCGGAACTACAAGGAACGCTTCACTCCCGAGTGGACGCCGCGTTACCTTGCCTCTCCCGGCGGTCTGGAACTGCCGCGGATCATCACGGACCTGACGCGTCTCATCAGCTTTACACGTTCGCGCGGCGACCAGTCCTAGCGGCTGTTCAGCGAACGGACCAGCGCACGCTGCCGCCTGCTCGTAGCCAGCACACACCGTGTGCCGGTTTGTAGAGCCATCTTAGGCGACCTGCGTCGTCTCGAGGCCCGCCCGGGCTTAGCTGACGCTTCGGGATGCGTCTGGGATTCGGAACACGGCGCGTGCCGACTACGGCTGCAGCCTTCTCGCGACCGAGAACCTCCGGTCTTCTGTGAAACGGCTTGGAGCCTTTTGACCGCGGGTGCGGGGCCTTTACAATGTCGGCATGGCCTGCGGTGCGCGCCGGGGCTCGGATGAAGGTACCTGCCTGGTGAGGATTGCTTTGATGAGCCGCTTGAGTGCCCGCGTCGGATTGGCCCGCCTGTTGCCCTCCTTGCGTCGTGAGCGGCGTCCCGGCGGCGTTTCGCGGCACGCGTTGCGTGGGCGGGTGGCGCGGCCTGGCACGCTGGAACTGCTTGAGAGTCGCCAGGTGTTCGCCCAGGTGTCGGGGAGTATCGCGGCTGACGCCGTGTGGTCGCGTGCCAACTCGCCGTATGAAGTGACGGCCGACGTGGTCGTGCAGTCGACGGCTACGCTGACGATCGAGCCGGGAGTGGTCGTGCAGTTCCGCGGTGGCGCGGGGCTGCAGGTCAAGGGGCGGTTGCTGGCCGAGGGAACGCCTGACGCGCGCATCCGCATGGAGAAGGTCGCCGGCGGCAGTCGCTGGGATGGCCTGGACTTCGCCAGCACGCTGCAGGACAACCGCATCACGTTCACCGACATGGATTCGGGCGACGCGCAGGGCGAGGCGATCCATGTGGTCAGCTCGCGGCTCTATCTTGAAAATATTGTCTGGACCGGCACGACAGGCACGGTCCTGGAACTGAACCATCCATCGCTCATTGTCCGCGACTCGATGTTTCCCAAGTCGAATGGCAACGAGGTGATCCACGGGGAGAACCTGTCGGGGAACGAATACCTGGTCGTGGACGGCAACGTGTTCGCCAACAGCAACAACGGCGGTGACGTGATCGACTTCCTGGGACCGAACCGACCGGGACCCGTGCTGCAGATCCTCAACAACGTGTTCCAGGGTGGTGGCGACGACGGCTTGGACCTGGATGGGACCGATGCCCACATCGAGGGCAACGTGTTCATGAACTTCCGCAAGAACACAAGTCGCGCCACGACGTCGAATGCGATCGCGACAGGGCTGCCGCAGACCGGCGCGACGAATCGGACGGAAATCACCGTCGTCCGCAACGTGTTCATGAACAACGACCATGCGATGCTGCTGAAGGAAGACGCCTTCGCCACCGTCCAGAACAATGTGTTCGTCAACAATACGCTGGCGGTCATGCAGTTCAACGAGGAGGGTGGGACGGCCGTGATGGGAGCGGGCAAGGGGGCGGCCTTGGATGGGAACATCTTCTGGAACAACGCCAAGCTCTTCAAGAATCTCGTCAACTCGGCGACCTTCAAGACGCAGTTGACGGTGAACCAGTCACTGTTGCCGAACGAGTCGGTGGCGTTTGGTGCCACGACGGTGCCGGCGCATTCGCTGGGCATGGGGAACCTCGAGGGCGATCCGCTCTTCGTCGACGCGGCGGTGGGCAACTACCGTTTGCGGCCCGATTCACCCGCTCGTGGCACGGGGCCCCTGGGAATGGATATGGGCGCGCTGGTGGTGGGAGGCCCGGCGATGCGGTTGAGGTCGCCGGCTAGCGCCGATGGCAAGGCCTCGCTGGATGTAGGCGGGCCGGGGATCACCCACTACCGCTACCGCGTCGGCGGGGGCGCTTGGAGTGTCCAGACGCCGGTCACGGAGTCCATCCAGTTGACGGGGCTTGCGCAAGGCGACCATCAGGTGGAAGTCGTCGGCATGAACAGCGCGGGCGAGTGGTACACGGGGGAGACGCCGGCTTGGCGCGATCGCGCGGTCGATCTGCTCGCGCCGCGCCGGGTGCGCAAGGGGGAGACGCTGCCTGTGGTCGCGCGCGGGCTGGACTGGCAGCGGGAGACCGATGTGGCCTGGAACGCCCTGGTCAGTCTCGCCAACTCAAGCGACCTGAGCGCCACGTCGCTTGAGTTCCAGCATGGTGTCGCCACCTTGAATCCCACGGTGCTGGCGTCCAGTGACTTCCAGTTGAGCACGCCGCTGGGAAGCCGCGCCGTGCAGGTGCTGCCGGACGACTTTCCCGTCGAGAATATCAGCGGCACGCTGGTTGGAAACACCACCTGGACGGCCGACCGCGAGTATCGGTTGACGGGTGAAGTCGTCATTCCGGTCGGCAGCCAGTTGACGATCGAAGCGGGCACGCGCGTCCTCATGGGCGACCGCGCAAACCTGCGCGTGGACGGCCTGCTGCAGTCGCTCGGCACGGCCAGCGACCCGGTCTTCTTCAACGCACTCGACGCCGCCAAGCCGTGGGGCGGACTGGAGTTCCGGGGAGCGGCCAGCAATCGGCTTCGCTATACGTTCTTCACTCGCGGTGGTGGGGACACCAGTCGCACCTTCGGCCACTCGAACAGCCAGCCGGTGCTCTACGTCAGCAGCGGCAACCTGGCGTGTGAGAACTGTTTCATCACCCACAACGTCGGCAAGGCGTTCGGCTCCAAGACCAGCCGCATCCAGATCGCCGACTCGGTGATCTCCCATGTCGACACCGGTGCGCAGTTCGACAACAGCGTCGTGCTCGTCGATCGCACCTGGCTCATGGATATCTCCGACGAGCAGCAGACGTTCGTGGATGATGACAACGACGGATTCTATTTCGCGGGAGCCCACCCGTCGGGAGAGGCATCGGAGTTTCGGAACAGCCACATCGTTCGCACGAAGGACGACGGCATCGACCACAACGGCGCGATCCTCAAGGTGCTCGGTTCGTGGATCGACGGAACCTTCCATGAAGGCATCGCCACCAGCAACAAGAACACGGTCCAGGTCGAGGATACGGTGGTGCAGCGAGCCAACCAGGGGATCGAGGCCGGCTATGGCGGGCCGATGGTCACCGTGACGCGCAGCGTGGTGGTCGCGAACCGCACGCAGATCGATCCCCAGGCGCCGATCAACGCGGGCCTTCGTTTCGGCGATGGCTACAATGGATCCAATGGCGCGTACACGGGCAAGATCACGGCCAGCTACCTGGTGCTGGCCGACAATGGGGACAACGTCCGTAACTTCGACGGCAGCATTCCGGGGCCCAAGCCGGGTGCGCTGGTGGTCACCAATTCGCTGGCGAACGATCCGGACGCCACGGATCCGTCGAATCTGTCGGGAGTGCCCGTGTTTGGTCGGCGCATGCACCTGCTGCGTGGTTCGGCCGGTTTCACGGCGGGTCCTGATGGCATGCCGCTCGGCCGACCCGTGCCCGCGCGAAGCGTGCAATTCCGTGTCGGATCACCCGCCGATTTCAACGAGGACGGCAAGCTCGATGTGGCCGATGTCGACCTCTTCTGCGCCGCGATGCAGTCCCCGCAACCGGAAGCTCGGTTCGACCTCAACGGCGATGGGCTCGTCAATCAAGCTGACCGCGATCTGCTCATCCTCGACTACCTGCAAACGACCTACGGCGATGCCGGACTCGACGGTATATTCGACTCGGGCGACCTCGTCGAAGTGTTCGCGCGGGGCAAATATGAGAGCGCGCAGGCGGAC
>JBIIEC010000101.1:0-15141 GCA_044238045.1 Pirellulaceae bacterium
ACCTGCTGGGCTTCGACCACCAGCGCCTGACCTACCGCTACGCCGGCCGCGACTTCCGGCTCACCGACGTGCACGGCCAAGTGCTCAACTCCATCGTCACCTAATCCCCGCTCCGGGCCCTCTGCGTTCTCCGCGGTTTCTGTATCCCGCACTATTGCACTCCCTGAGTCCGTCACCCGCCGTCGTGACGCTGCTCAGTCGCGCCACGGATGGGCCACCTGCTCCCAGTACTTCTCGAACGCGCCGTCGTGGTGGAAGTCGGGGCTGTTGTCGAGGTCGTGGCATTCGAGGCACTTGTCGTGGGCCTTCTGGCCCATCGGCAAACGCATCAAGGCTCGCAAGGCATCGCGGTCGGCGTCCGTCACCGCAGACTCCCCGCTTTCCGCAGCCGAGTGGGCCTCGCCCGGTCCGTGGCAGTTCTCGCAGCCGTTGCCGTGCAGCAGCACCGAACGCTCGACGTCGACGTAGCCCGTCTCGTAGGGGAAGTAGCCCTGCGGGTTCCAGCCCGTGACGTGGCAACTGAGGCATTCCGGATCGAAATGTCGCGCGATCGTGGAACGCTCCTGGGGATGCACGATCGACTCGGTGGCCTGGGCGTGTGGTGTTTTCTGCCAGTGCGCGAACGCCTTGGTGTGGCATTCGCCACAGGCCTGCGAGCCGACGAACTTGCCAGTCGGGTGTCGCACGGGCTGCAGGCCCAGGCCGCTCAGCCCCTGTTGCTGCAGGGTGTCCTGGTAACTGGCGAGCCGCGTGAGCATGTCGGGGGAGTCGGCGAAGCGGGCGTCCAGCGGAACTCGCTGGTAGCGGACGTGGGGCGTGGCGTTCGGATACAGACCGATTACGCCCGCATACATGCCCTTGCCGCCGGTCTGGATCAGGGAGGTGGGCGTGCCGGGGATGCGTTCAGCCTGGTAGGTCGGTTCGCCCACGCCTTCGGCGCAGACGATCAGGTCCCAACCCACGACCGTCTTGGCCCATTCGCGACACTCTTCCATGGGAGCTTGCGCGAGGAGAATTGTGTACTGGCTGCCAGAATTCTTGAGTTCGTCGAGCGATTCCCGCAGGGCTTCGATCGACGGACGCTTCTCGATGTCGCTGCCCGTGACTTTCGCGAGCGCTTCCTTGCCGAGGACTCCCGTGACGCCGACCTTGATCTTGCCCGCGGTGATCACGCGATGGCTGGGAACGAAACCGAGCGGGTTGACGTTGGCGGAGACGAACAGGTCCGATTTGCCCTCCGCGTCGGTCGAGGCGACGATGGACGCCGCGAGTTCACCGGGCGAGAGTCGCAGGTCGTCGGGGCCGAGGCCGACCGCCGCGTACTGCATGGCGCGGAACGCGTCGATCGTCGTCTGGAACTTGATCTCCTGCTGGGCGCCGGTGCGCCGGACTTGGTTGCCGGCGTCGACCGCGACGACGTTCCAGTTGCGTTTGCGCAGCGATTCGAGCAGCGTGTGGCGACGGGCCAACCCGCCTTTCTGGTTTGCCAGCCCGGTGCAGCCACAGGGTTCGATGTAGCCGTACTGTTGCCCCGTGATGAAGATGGCCAGGTCGGGCGTGCCCCAGCCGGCGAACTCCTCGCGGTCCGGTACGGCAGCGGGCTTCCCGGCCGCTGTCTGGCCCGATCCCGGAGCCGCCTCCTCCGCCTCGACATGGCGTTCCAGATTGCGTAGTCCCAGCAGTGACACGCATCCCAGGAACAGAACCAGGGCAACAGCCGGCGACCGCTTCATGGGAGTCCTTTCAACGGGGGTTTCGGAGCGTTCGCGGCTACGAACGTTGGTGACGAACTGGTTCGCGATCCCCGCTTGGCGACGCTCGACCAGTTGGCTGGGAAACGCGTGTCTGGAGATCGCGTATCCGGCAGGCGGGTGCTCCACGAACACTGCCTCCGGTTCCAATGAAGCGGATACTTTAGGGGGTTCCCGCTTCCAGGGCAAAGGCAACTGGAATCTCCACCCTGGGAATATCGGGATGGTTGGTTTCCAGCACGATGCGTGCGATCGGCCCGTCGGCCGTGCCCTGGCGATTCACCACGCGACCCACCGGCTTGAACTTCACCGTCAGTCCCTGCTTGACCAGTTTCTCTGTCTTGCTGGCGTTCGGCAGTTCGACTTCGAGGATTTCCGCGGGGTCGACGGAGGCAACTCGGACCTGCAGATCGGCGGAGTCGCTACCCTTGAAGATCAGCCAGAGGTTCTTGGTGGTCTCCTGGGAACCGCTGAGTTTGCCGACGCGCCAGATGCCAGCACGGCTGTCGTAGCCGGGGCCAACAAACGTCACGTTGCCGTTGACGGTGCCCAGGATGGGAACGTCGAGTGGTTCGAGGTCGGACTGGTCGGTGAAGATCCGCATCTGCTGCTGGAAGCGGCCGATGGAGAGGCCGGGGCGCACGCGGAGGGTGATCCGGCTGCCGCTGACGGCATGCGGAATGAGCTTCAGCGCGTCGGCGGTCATGGGCTGGATGTCCGCTTCGAAGAACGACGCCGTGGCCGCGTCCAAAAACTCGACGCGGCTGGCGGCGAGCGGCTGTTCGCGGTAGCCGACCAGGTCGATGGACGTCTCCTGGGGCTGGCCCGCCACGACGCCGTCGAGGCTCACGGCGGGCGGAACGACTTCCACGATCTGCTGGACGCGGCCCTTGATGGTCAGGTCGAGTTCAACGCGGGCAGGATCGTTGGTCTGGAATCGCGCGCTCTGCTGGAAGTCGGGTCGGTTCGTCGAAGGCTGCCATGTCAGGGTCACCTGGCTGCTGCCGTTGGGTTCGATCTCGCTCTTGGACACCGCCACCTCGGTGCACTGGCAACTCTTGTCGACGAAACGCAGGCTGAGCGGCGCGTTGCCGCGGTTGGATACCGTGAAGGTGTGCGATCGCTTTTCGTTCCGGGACATGACGCCGAAGTCATGAACGGCGTCGCCTTCGACGAAGGCACGAGCCCGCTGGGGCTGGGCTTCGCCGGGAGCAGCGGGGCCGGCGGCGGGGGATTGGTTCGCCCACGCCAGGGGCTTCGAGAAGTGATGCTGGTCCCGCCAGGATCCATACTGGTAGTACGCCGCCGAGGCTCCGGCGATACTGCCCGTCAGGACGCTCAGCACCACAAGTCCCAGGAGCTTTTTCATGCGTGGATCCTTTGGCGGGAACAAGGGAGGAACGCGGCCATGCGGCCCGCCCGCGGGGCCGCCCTTCCTCATACTACCTCGGGCCGATTCCCGCGGGAACCATCGCTTCGACCGCCAGCCGTCGCGGTGGATTGGCGCGCGGAGCGAAGCCGGCTTGGCGAAGGTCGCCTCGGTCCTGTGTTCAGGCCAGTAGGTTCAGGCCAGTAGGTTCAGGCAGGTGCGGGTGGGCGACGGGAGAGAACCGACCGCAGGTGGTTGCGGCAGCCGGTGAAGAAATTGTGGTAGGACGCCTGCTGGTAGTCCGGATAGGTCCAGGGGCAGTTCTGCCATCGACGGCCGCGGAACTGGAGCGTGAATTCGGCGTAGATGCCGTCGGACAGGTAGAGCCGATGGGCGTGGTTCTTGGTGGAAGCGAGGACCAGTTTGTCCTCGGCCAGATAGCCTGGATCGAGGTTCAAAGGCCGTGGCTCCGGATGGCCGGCCGCCGCGGCGTACTCCTCTTCCCAGGCATTGGTGCGGATCTTGACGGAAGCCAATTGACCGGGATCGATCGGCTGCTCCACGGCCAGGAACGCCTTGAACAGTTCGGAGCCCATCGAAGCACGATAGTAGTCGGTCTGCTCGAACGGAAAACGATCGCTCGCGGGGAGCAGCGAACCGAACGCGTCGGCGAATCGCCGCTGGGTCCATTCCAACGCTTCTGGGTAGCGACTGGAGACGGCGACCAGCAGCAGGACGGGCGCGGGGCCGTGGATGTTTCCCATGAGCGTTCTGAAAGCCGGCTGGGGTGGGTGGAGTGGCGTCGGCCGTTGTCGATCGATCTCCGGGCCGCCGCCCATCGCGGGCCCGGCGAAGCGGGTTCCACCGAAGTGACCTAGTAAGCCTTCGCGAAGACGGCTCGCCGGGCGCTGGGCTGTCCCGTAAAGACGCATTGGCCCGGTTCGTTATTGTTGAACAAGGGCACACACCGGATCGTAACCTTCAGGTCCTGGAGGATCTTGGCAACCTCCTCGGTCTCCGTGAAATGGCACAGAGCGAACCCTCCGTGGATTTCCGAGGACTCGCCTTTCTTGGCGGTGAAGAAATCGCGGAAGTCGTCGGCGGAGGTGATGGTGTGTGTGTTCTGTTCGCGGAGGGCCACGGCGCGGTGGTAGAGGTTGTGCTGGATCGATTCCAGCAGGTCCGTGATGGTCTGCACCAACTGTTCGCGGGGTACGGAAGTCTTCGCCTTGGCGTCATGGTCGCGGCGGCCCAGGAACACCGATTCGGAAGCCACGTCGCGCGGCCCGACTTCCAGCCGGACGGGAACGCCCCGTTTGATGTGCTGCCAGTTCTTCTCGCCGCCTCGCAGGTCGCGGTCGTCCAGCAACACGCGGACGCGGTCGTTGTTATAGAGCACCTTTTGCAAGTCGTTTTGCAGGGAGCGACAGTAGTTCAGCACGGTCGACCGCTCCTCGTCGGTGCGATAGATCGGCAGGATCACGATGTGCTTGGGAGCCAGACGCGGGGGCAGGACCAGGCCGTCATCGTCGGAGTGGGTCATGATCAGGCCGCCGATGAGGCGGGTGGAGACGCCCCAGGAGGTGGTCCAGGCGAAGACTTCCTGGCCGTTCTGGTCCTGGAACTTGATCTCCTGGGCGCGGGAGAAGTTCTGGCCGAGGAAGTGCGAAGTTCCGGCCTGCAACGCCTTGCGATCCTGCATCATGGCTTCGATGCTGTAGGTGTTGACGGCGCCCGGGAACCGTTCGCCCGCCGTCTTCTCACCCTGGATGACCGGCATGGCCATGTAGTTTTCCGCGAAGTCGGCGTAGACGCCGAGCATCTTCATGGTCTCTTCCTTGGCCTCCGCCTCGGTCGCGTGCGCCGTGTGGCCTTCCTGCCAGAGGAACTCGGCGGTCCGCAGGAACAGTCGCGTGCGCATCTCCCAGCGAACGACGTTGGCCCATTGATTGATGAGGATGGGCAGGTCGCGATACGACTGGACCCAGCGGGCGTAGGTCGCGCCGATGATGGTTTCGCTGGTGGGCCGCACGACCAGTGGTTCGTCGAGCGGGCTGGCCGGAATCAGTTTGCCGTCCGGGCCTGCCTCCAGCCGGTGGTGCGTGACCACGGCGCATTCCTTGGCGAAGCCCTCGACGTGCTGGGCTTCCTTCTCTAGGAACCGCAGCGGGATGAACAGCGGAAAGTAGGCGTTCTGGTGGCCGGTGGCCTTGAACATGTCGTCCAGAATCCGCTGCATGTTCTCCCACAGGCTGTAACCCCAGGGCTTGATGACCATGCACCCGCGGACGTCGGAACTCTCGGCCAGGTCTGCGGCCTTGATCACCTCCTGGTACCACTGGGGATAGTCTTCGGCACGGGTGGGCTGAATGGCGGTCTGAGCGGCTTTGGCCATGGTTTCTTTCCGTTGAGGTTCTCTTCCGTCGGGGTCCCGGAAACAACGCGACTCAAGTCGAACGACCGCCGACCCGCACCCCGCGCCGCAGTCTCAAGCACCTGCGTGCCGTGTCGGACCCTATCCAGCCCGAGGCCTGGGGGGATGCGTGGAGCCGAACTCCATGCAGCCCTCAGTCGCCGGCGGACGACAGGCGGTTGCCGAGGCAGCCGACGTCCGGAAGTTGCCAGCGGCGGAAGCCCCCAGTGATTGGAATGCGAGATGCGTCTGAGCAGACCGAGGAACGGGAACGACGCGGTGCGATCGAGGGCGGCTGGGCCCGGCGAAGGCACCCGCTCGTCGCCGTGATTCTAGGGGAAGGATGCCAACAGCGACAAGGTGACCCGCCTTGGGCTTTCCCTGCCCCTATTCCTTGCCGGCGACTTGTAGACCGTGGGACCTGCCCCTAAAATTCCACGACTCTTCCGCAGGGCCCCCTCGCCTTCGGGGAGTCCGCTCGGGTGAGCCGCCCAGGTCGAAGCCCCGGTGTCAACCCGCGGCCGTGGGGCGGCCTGTTTCCTTGCAGCCCGCCACTGTGGGCAGGGTGACTCGGGGCGCCCAGGCACGGCAAGGGCTGCCCACGGCAGGACCGTCGAGGCAGGAATCGATCGGCGCGCAGGCGGGCTGCCCTCGGACTTCGGTACTCCCCTGCCGGGGCTCCGCACCCGCAGGGCATCGGAGAACGCGCAGGGCATCGGAGAGGGCTTGGTATTTTGCCCGCGCTTGGCAGGTTCTCGTGGACTGCATCCGCACGAGTTGGGAGCGGGCTGCTGACCGCGGTCGTGGGCTGGCACGGCGGACTCGAGACGAT
Source organism: Pirellulaceae bacterium (assembly GCA_044238045.1). Taxonomy (GTDB): domain Bacteria; phylum Planctomycetota; class Planctomycetia; order Pirellulales; family Pirellulaceae; genus CAZUJM01. The sequence continues at coordinate 6,366 of JBIIEC010000101.1, forward strand.
CTTTTCATTCTTCCTACTATTGGACTTTGTACTTTCGGAGCGTGCATGGCGCGGCGATTCATCAACCAGCTGGCTGATCGTGAAGATGTGCATGAAGTATTCTTGGCTTCCGAGAAGCAGCTTCGGCCGAATCGCAACGGCCATCTCTACCTGCAGGTTCGGCTTTCCGACCGCACGGGCTCGATCAACGCCATGATGTGGAATGCCAGCGATCGCATCTACCAGGCCTTTGAGAACGGCGACTACGTGCAGGTGCAGGGTACGGCCCAAGTCTACAATGGCAACCTGCAGGTCATTGTGAACCAGATCGATGCAGCCGAGCAGCGGGATGTCCACGAAGACGACTTCGTCCACCTGGGTGAGCGCGAGCGAGCGCGGCTGCTGGAGCGACTGCAGCAGCTGCTTGCCGGCATGCGCCACGCTTCGCTGCGGAACCTCGCCGAGACCTTCTTCGCCGATTCGACGTTCGTCGCGCGATTCATCGCCGCGCCGGCGGGCATCAAGCAACACCACGCCTATGCGGGCGGACTGCTGGAGCATGTGGTGAGTTTGGCTGAGTTGTCGCTGGCGGTCGCGCCTCGCTACCCCAACCTCGACCCCGACCTGCTGCTGATGGGCGCGTTCCTGCACGACATCGGGAAGCTCGAGGAACTCGTCTATGATCGCGCGCTGAGCTATTCCGATGAAGGGCAGCTGGTCGGGCATCTCGTGCAGGGCGTGAGCATCCTGGAGCGGAAGCTGATGGAGTGCGAGACGCGACACGGGCGGCCGATGCCCCGCGACGTGGTGCTGCACCTGAAGCATATGATTGTCAGCCATCACGGGAAGTTGGAGTTTGGGAGTCCGAAGGTGCCCATGACGCTGGAGGCGGTGACTTTGCACTACCTGGACGACCTGGACGCCAAGCTGCACTGTTACGAACAGCTGATTCGCGAGGATGCGAACGTCGACAGCGACTGGACGTCGTACCATGCCCAGATAGGCCGGAAACTGTTCAAGCCGCGCCTCGATGAGACGGAAACCTGATTGCCAGTTCCCCAGGGCCAAGCCATGCGATCGCGATGCTCGCTGCGGCGTCCCCCGCGACGTCCTGGGCTCACGCCAGTCGGCGGGCCTGTCGTTCACTCGAGCGATGATGCTCGCGCGGGGCGGCGCCGGGGGGGCAGGTGATTCTCTGGAGTAACCACCCGTGCCCGACGAAACGGACCTTGCCACGCGCATTCTTTCGCTGGTGAACATGGAGGGCTACCGGCCGTCCAAGCCTCGCGTCATCGCCCAGCTGCTGGACCTGTCGGCCGACGAGCGGTTGGAACTGAAACGCACGATCAAACGCATGGTGCGTTCCGGGCTGATCGTCTACGGGGCGAACCATCTGCTGCGCGGCGTGGGCGGGAACAAGCCGACCGCGGCGTTCGCTGCAGCCAGTGAACCGGCGGCCAAGGATGCTGCGGCCAGCGACACGGCGGCCAGCGAGGACGCAGCCAGCGGCGCGTCTGCGAGCGGGGAGGCGGACGCCGAGGTCGGCGCAGCGACCCGTTCGGGAAAATCGTCCAGCCGCAAGCTCGCGCCGGGCGAGATTGTGGGCACGTTCCGCCGCGCCGCGGCCGGCTACGGCTTCGTGCGTCCCCAGGGGACGGCACCGAGTCGCGGGCGTGACGACGATATCTTCGTGCCGGTGGATGCGACACGGGACGCGGCCAGCGGCGACCTGGTGCGTGTGGCCGTGCGACGACGCGGGTTCCGCGCCGGGCGCGCGCGGGCGACGGGGGAGATCACGGGGGTGCTGCGGCGAGCGGCTTCGCAGTTCGTTGGTACCTACGATGAGCGGCGGGACGTGGGCTGGGTGCAGATCGACGGCACCGACTTCGGCGGGCCCATCCGCGTGGGGGACCGGGGAGCCAAGGGCGCCAAGCCGGACGATAAGGTGGTCGTGGAGATCGTCCGTTATCCGACCGCTGTGCGGCCGGGTGAGGCGGTCATCACCGAGGTGCTCGGTGCCAGCGGTGAAGCCGGTGTCGATACGCTGACCATCATGCGGCAGTATGAACTGCCCGAGCGGTTTCCGGAGGAGGTTTTGGCGGCGGCGCGCGAGGAGGCGGCTCGCTTCGATGGCTCCCTGCAGGACGGTCGGCGCGACCTGACGGACCTGGTGGTCGTCACGATCGATCCGGTCGACGCGCGGGATTTCGACGACGCGATTTCCCTGGAGCGCCTGGAGAACGGGCATTGGCGGCTGGGTGTGCATATCGCCGACGTTTCGCACTTCGTCCGTCCCAACACGCCGCTGGACCGCGAAGCGCGCGACCGCGCCACCAGCGTCTACCTGCCCGATCGCGTGATCCCGATGCTGCCCGAAGTGATCTCCAATCACCTGGCCAGCCTGCAACCCAACGAAGTCCGCTTCACGAAGTCGGCGTTCATCGAATTCACCGCCGAAGGCGCCCGGGTGGCGACCGACTTCTGCACCGGCGCGATCCGCAGTCGTCGCCGGTTCAGCTACGAGGAGGTCGATCAGTTCCTCGGGGACAAGATGGGCTGGCGGATCCGGCTGGGGCCCGAGGTGTTCCGGCTGGTGGAGGACATGCATCGGCTGGCCATGGTCCTCCGGCGTCGGCGACTCGAACGGGGCAGCATCGAAATGAACATGCCCGAGATCAAGCTGCGGCTTGATCGCCAGGGACGCGTGGCCGGCGCCGCGCCGGTCCCTCGCACCGAAAGCCACCAGGTGATCGAGGAGTTCATGCTGGCGGCGAACGAGGCTGTGGCCGAGCGTCTGCATGCCGATGGCATTGCTTTCCTGCGCCGCGTGCACGAGTCGCCCGATCCGATGAAGATCGACACGCTGACCGACTTCGTGCGCGAACTGGGCATCGACTGCGAAAACCTCCAGAACCGTTTCGAAATGAAACGAGTGCTCGCTGAAGTCGCCGGCCAGCCGCTGGAACTGGCCGTGAACTATGCCACGTTGCGCGCGATGCAGAAGGCGGTCTACAGTCCGGAGGAGGTTGGCCACTATGCCTTGGCGTTCCAGGACTACTGCCACTTCACGTCACCCATCCGCCGCTATCCGGACCTCACGATCCATCGGCTGATGGAAACCATCTTCCAAGGCCGTCGTCCGAGCGGTGATCTGCAGCAGTTGGCCAGCCTCGGTGAACACTGCTCGCAGCGCGAGCAGCGGGCCGAATCGGCCGAGCGGGACCTGGTGAAGTTAAAACTGCTGCACCATCTGGCCGACAAGGTGGGCGAGACCATGGATGCCGTGGTGACGGGCGTCGAGGACTTCGGCCTGTTCGCTCAAGGAATCGCCCTGCCCGCTGAGGGGCTGGTGCCCATCCGTTCGCTGACCGACGACCACTATCGGTTCGATCCGGACGTCCACGCCCTGGTGGGTTTCCGGTTGGGCAACGTCATTCGCTTGGGAGACCTGCTGCGCGTGCAGATCGCGCGGGTCGATCTGGTTCGTCGGGAGTTGGACTTCGCGGTGGTCCAGCGTTTGACCCATGGCGAGGTCGGCCGAGTTGCGGGAGACCGCCCGAAGCGATCGGGGGATCGGGACGCTCGAGGCGCCGGCGGACCCCGACGCGGCAAGGACGGCGGCCGGGATACGGGCCGGCGCGGCGGAGGCAGGTCGGGGCCGGGCGGGCGCGGCGGACGTGGTTCCGCGGGGCCCGGCCGCAAGAAGCGTCGGGATCGCTGAAGCAGCGCCTGCTGCGAAGCGGGGCCTGACGGGGTCGGCACTGGCACGAGGGATGGCATCGGCTACAATCCTCCCGGGTGACCTAGGCTGCAGAAGACTCCGCTTCGCGAGGACGCGGCCGGAGTGCAGGAAGTGTCGCCAGTCGACCAGAACCCGCGAAGGAAGTTGTTGCGAATGGACGAGCATCTGGTGAGGACTCCGCTGTACGACTGGCACCACCGGCAAGGGGCACGGCTGGTCGACTTCGCCGGCTGGTCGATGCCGGTGCAGTATGCCTCGATCGTGGAGGAGCATCAGGCGACGCGACGGGACTGCGGGCTGTTTGACGTGTCCCACATGGGTCGTTTCCTGCTGGAAGGCCCGGTGCTCGGCTGGCTGGATGGCCTGCTGACGCGGCGCGTGGACAATCTCCCGCAAGGCCGCGTGCGATACGCTCTCGTCACGCAGGATCAGGGAGGCGTGCTGGACGATATCCTCGTCTATCACCTGCCCCGCCCGGGCGATCGCCCGGCCACGCTGCTGGTGGTCAACGCCAGCAATCGCGTGAAGATCTGGGAGTGGCTTCTGGCACACCAGGCGACGCCGTGCTCCGGCACGCTGCGCGACCTGACACGCGAGACGGCGATGATTGCCGTGCAGGGGCCGAACGCCGTCACGCTCGCGACACGCGTCCTGGGCCTCGCGGATGCTCCGACGCTCAAGCCTTACGGTTGCGCCGCGACCACGCGCGACGGGCGGGATTGGATCTACAGCCGGACGGGATACACGGGCGAGGATGGCCTGGAGCTGATTGTGCCGGCCGAGCAGGCGGAACTTGTCTGGACCCAGTTGCTGGCGGCGGGGGGGCCGGGCGTGCGGGCGGCGGGACTGGGCGCGCGGGATACGCTGCGACTGGAGGCCGCCATGCCCCTTTATGGTCATGAGCTGGGCGAAGAGATCAACGCCGCCCAGACGGGGTTGGATTTCGCCCTCGATCTGTCTGGACGCAATTTTGTGGGGCGAGACGCCATCGCGGCGGCGCGGCAGCGATCGGATCTGCCGGTCCGCGTTGGACTGCGGCTCGCCGGCAAGCGGGCAGCCCGCGAAGGGTACGCTGTCACGGTCGCCGCTCAGGATCCAACCGATGGAAACGCTCTCGCGGGTGTCGTGACCAGCGGCACGTTCGCTCCGACGCTCCAGAGTTCCATCGCGATGGCCTACGTGCCCGCGAACTGGGCTCGTCCCGGGACAGCGTTGGAGGTGGACATTCGCGGCCGAGGGGAAGCGGCCGAGGTGGTAAGTCTGCCGTTCTACCGACGGGCCAACTGAACAAAGACGCGGTCGCCGCCACCAACGGAGGCTGGCGAGGAGACTGCGGGAAGAGGATTCAGGAGTGAGTCCCGGCGCGGGTGCCGGGTCGCTTGGGGGTGAACTCGGCCGGATCCCTGGACGGTCGATCCGACAGGAAAGGAAATCAGAGACGTGAAACCGCAAGAGCTGCTCTTCAGCAAGACCCATGAGTGGGTCCATCTGGCCGGCCCCGAGGGGCAGCAGGTGGCTACGGTAGGTATTTCGGACTTCGCCGTGCACCAGTTGACGGACTTGGTCTACATCGAACTCCCCAAGTTGGGGAGCCAGATGACGGCGGGCTCGCCATTTGGCGAAATTGAGTCGGTCAAAGCCGTAAGCGACCTCTATAGTCCCATATCGGGTGAAGTCATCGAGGTGAACTCGGGGCTCAAGGACCGACTCGAACTGTTCAGTGAAGACCCCTACGGCGCGGGCTGGATCGCCAAGGTTCGCGTCCAAGGCAAGGCGGATACCGGCGGTCTGCTCGACTACGCCGCGTACCAAAAGCAGTGTGCCGAGGAAGGCTGATCGCCAGCGGTTCCTCGGACTGGAGTGATTCTAGAGGCTTGTCGAGCGGACGTGGTGACCGGGAGGATGATGGCATGGCGTATCTCTTGAACACCGACGAGGAACAGCGGCAGATGCTGCAGGCGATTGGCTTGCAGCGGATGGATCAGCTGTTCGACATGATTCCCCAGGAGATCCAGCTGGGCCGACCGCTGCGGTTGCCCGAGGGAATGGGTGAACTGGAACTGACGCAGCGGATGCAGGAGCTGGCATCGCAAAACCAGTCGGCGGCCGACCACGTCTGTTTCCTGGGTGCCGGCGCCTACGATCACTTCGTCCCCGCCGTGGTGGACTCCCTGACCAGCCGCGGCGAATTCTACACGTCCTACACGCCCTACCAGCCCGAAGTCAGCCAGGGCAACCTGCAGGTGATGTTCGAATACCAGTCGCTCATCTGCGAACTGACGGGCATGGATGTTTCCAACGCGAGCCTCTACGACGGCGGCAGCGCGGTGGCGGAAGCAGCGCTGATGGCCATCCATGTGACGCGCCGCGAGGGCAAGGTGGTGGTGCCGGAAACGCTGCATCCCGAATACCGGCAGATCCTCAAGACCTATCTCGAGAACACGGCCTGCCGGCTCGTGGAACTGCCCTGTCCGGGAGGACGGCTGGACATGGACCTGTTGGCGTCGGCCGTGGACGCCGAGACGGCCTGCGTGATTCTTCAGGACCCGAACTTCTTCGGGCAGCTGGAGTCGATGGCTTCGGCGGTGGAGATCGCCCACCAGCGCGGGGCATTGGTCGTCCAGGTGTTCGACCCGATCGGCCTGGGGATTCTCAAGCGACCCGGCGATTGGGGAGTCGACATCGCGGTAGCCGAGGGCCAGTCGCTGGGCACTCCCCTGCTCTACGGCGGGCCCTACCTGGGGATTCTGGCCTGTCGCGAGGCGCTCGTGCGGCGCATGCCCGGACGCATCGCCGGCGAGACGACCGATCGGCGCGGCCGCCGCTGCTGGGTACTCACCCTGCAGACGCGCGAGCAGCATATCCGCCGCGACAAGGCGACCAGCAACATCTGCACGAACCAGGGACTGTTTGCTTTGCGAGCGAGCATCTACCTGGCCGCCATGGGACCCTCCGGACTCCAGCAGGTGGCGGAGTTGAGTCTGCGGAAGGCCCACTACGCGGCGCAGGCGTTGTCGCGCCATGAGCGGTTTGAGATTGCCCACGCGGGACCTTTTTTCAAGGAGTTTGTCGTCCGGGATCGCCAGGGGCGCGTGGAGTCGCTGCTGGAGGAGGCGCGGGCGAAGGGATATTGGGCGGGTGTTCCGCTGGGGAACTGGTATCCGGAACTGGACGACTGTTTCCTCGTCGCGGTGACCGAACAGCGGACTCGAGCCCAGATCGATGGCTGGGTGGAGGCCTTGGCGGGTCAGAACTCGGAAATTCGAGAGGTGGTGCGTCATGCGTAATCGTCAGTCGATCCAACTGCTGTCGGAACTGTCGCGGCCCGGCCGTCGTGGCGCGGTGCTCCCCGCCTGCGATGTGCCCGTCGATGCCATCGAGCAACTGTTGCCACCGGAGGTGCTGGCCGAGCGTCCGCCGGCTCTGCCCGAACTGGCGGAACCGGATGTGGTCCGCCACTACACCAATCTTTCGACGCTCAACATGTCCGTCGACACGCATTTTTATCCGCTGGGTTCGTGCACGATGAAGTACAACCCCAAGCGGAATGAACGCCTCGCCTCGCTCGCGGGGTTCGCGCACCTGCACCCGCACCAGCCCGATGCCACGGCCCAGGGCATGCTGCGTCTGCTCTATGAGCTCCAGGGGTTCCTGGCTGAGATCTCGGGCCTGCCCGCCGTTTCGCTTCAGCCTGCCGCCGGCGCACACGGCGAACTGACGGCCCTGATGGTGGCGGCCGCCCATTTCCGCCATCGCGGTGAGCGACGCACCAAGGTTCTCTCGCCCGACAGCGCCCACGGCACCAATCCGGCCAGTGCACGCATGGCCGGCTTTGAGACCATCACGATCCCCAGCGCGTCGGACGGGTGCGTGGACCTGGACGACCTGGATCGCCATCTCGACGATTCGCTCGCCGTGCTCATGATCACCAATCCCAACACCCTGGGACTCTTCGACCGCAAGATCGCGGAGGTGGCTCGGCGAGTTCATGAACGCGGTGGACTGGTCTATCTGGACGGCGCGAACATGAACGCGATCCTGGGAGTCACCCGCCCAGGGGACTTCGGCGCGGACATGATGCATTTCAACCCGCACAAGACGTTCAGCGGTCCGCACGGTGGAGGTGGCCCGGGTGCGGGGCCTATCTGCGTGACGGAGACGCTTCGCCCCTACCTGCCGGTTCCGGTGGTCGAACGCGACGGCGAGAACTATCGCTGGGCCTGCGACCGCCCGCTGTCGATCGGTCGCGTGCGAGGCGGTTTCGGAAACGTCGGCGTGCTGGTGCGGGCCTACGCCTACATCCTTTCGCATGGTCCCGATGGCTTGCGGCAGGTCTCGGAAAACGCGGTCCTGAATGCCAACTACCTGCTGAGCCGCGTCAAGCACATCCTCCCCGTGCCTCATGGTGATCGCTGCATGCACGAGTTCGTGGCGTCGGCCGCGGCCCTGAAAAAAGACCGCGGAGTCACAGCCATGGATGTCGCCAAGCGTCTGCTCGACTATGGCTTCCACGCGCCGACGGTCTATTTTCCGCTAACCGTCGCCGAAGGCATGATGATGGAGCCGACGGAAACGGAGAGCAAGGAGACGCTCGATCGGTTCGTCGAAACGCTGTTCCGGGTGACGGAGGAGCCAGCGGAATTGCTGCACGAGGCCCCGCACTCCACGTGGATCAGCCGGCCGGACGAAGTGCGTGCCGCTCGGCAGCCTTGCATGATCTGGCAGTCCCAAACGCCGGCTGCCGCCACGGGAGACGTCGATCGTGGCTGAACGCCCGCGCACGGGGGATGGTCCGCGCGAGCAGGAGGCTTCGGCGGTGACCGACGGCCCCTTCCCCGTTCGCCTGCTCCGCCACCTTGCGATGCCTCCAGCGAGCGTCGCTTTTCGACCCTCGGGCGATCCGGCTGCCTCGTTTGATTCGGCTGGCCCGTTCGATTCGGCTGGCCCGTTCGATTCGGGCGGCCAGCTCGATTCGGGCGCATGGAACATGGCGCTCGACGAGGCGCTGCTGGAGTCGGCCGAGCCTGGCCAATTGTGCCTGCGTTTTTACGACTG
>JBIIEC010000470.1:0-4381 GCA_044238045.1 Pirellulaceae bacterium
CAGCGTCGGGGCCCGGTAGCCTTCGTACACGCCGCCGACGAGGTGCGTGGATTCGGTGAGTTCGTAGGTCAAGCCGATGCTGGCCACCCAGTCCTGGTAGGTGCGGCTGAAGTAGATATCCTGCGGCTCGCCATTGATCGTAAACTCCGGCGTGCCGCTCAGGTTCGCGTTCTCGTAACGCACGCCCGTGCTCGCGCGCAGGCGATCGGTGACGGCCACATCCCAGTTCCAGAACACGCCCATGCGATCGGCCAGGCTGTCGTCAGGCAGCTGCGGCGGACGCGCGGAGGGAGCCTGGTTTGGGTTGAGCGGATTGACGCGATACTTGCTCGCGTCGATGTCGTCATGGTAGTAGTCGGCCCCGTAGGTGAAGCGGCCGAAGTCGTCGGCGTCGCGAGCGAGTGCCAGTTGGAAGCCGACGGTGTCGTCACGCAGTTTTCCGAGTTCGCGCTGCGACGGGGAACGCAGTTCGTCGAGTCCTTCGCGGTTGAGCGCGTAGGAGGTCGTGAAGGACCAGGCGTCGTACAGCGGATTCGTCGCGTCGGTGACGCCTTCATAGCGAAGGTAGGCCAGGTCGCGCTGCTGCGGATCGAAGAACGTGGGACGCGGCGTGTTCGCGGGAGGGCCCAGGACGAAGGGTAGGAAACGATCGCTGCGCGGCAGGTCCCGCTGCACGAAATGCGACACGGCGAACGTCATGACGCTCTGGTCGTCGATCGCCAAGTTGTACTTCACGTCGCCTGCGTACTGGTCGTAGTTGGTGAACGGTTGGCGGCCCAGGTCACCACCGCGATCCAGGTCGCGCACGTTCAGGTAGCTGCCGCCCGCGAACACGCCCTGGTTCTGGACCCAGCCTTCGACGTTACCGCGGCTGTACGAGCCGCTGTCGGCGGAACTGAAGTACTGGGTGAACGAGCCGCCGCGGTACTCGCCGCGATTCGGGTCCGCGCCGCGCGTCACGATGTTGATCGCTCCGCCCATCGCGTCGCTGCCCCACAGCACCGACTGCGCGCCGCGAATCACCTCGATCCGCTCCACCTGGCCCGGGTCGATGGTGTTGAAGTACTGGTTCGGACCGGCACGCAGCAGGGCGTTGTTCATGCGGATGCCGTCCACGAGGATCAGTACCTGCTCGCCGGTGAGACCGCGAATGAAGGGCGATGCCTGGCCGCGGCCTGTCTGCTGCATCAGCACGCCGACTTCGTTCTGCACGGCGCGGAACATATCCGGCGCCATCTTCTCCTCGATCCGGCTGCGTTCGAGGATCGTCCCCGCCTGGGGCGCGTCGAACAGCGACGTCGGATCACGAAGCACGCCGTTGAGCCCCGAGGCGTTCGTCGCGTCGCCGGCGCCTCCGAGCATCTGGTCGGCCAGCGAGGGGAACGAGGCGAAGCCGTCGGATGCGACGGGCGCGTCGAAGGGAAGCAACCCGCCCGGGGTCGTATCGGGAGCAGGTGTCGCCGCGCGGGAGGTACTGGTGGCCGGGGGGGCAAGTGAGGAAGGAGCGGCTGGGGCCGTGGTCACCGGAGGGGCCTCCAGGCTCGGACGCACCACGACCGGCGGCAACGTGCCCTCAAGAGCTGCCGCAGGGGGGACCTCTTGGCCGATGGCCCGGTTCGTCTCGCAAGACGCAAGGATCACGGCAGCCATCGCCAGGCTCAGCAGTCGAACGCTTGGCATGTACCGATGGGAGACGGACCGATGCAGGCGCGCAGCCATGGCGAAGTTCCGATCGGGGTCGGAGAAGGAAGTTGGTGTGGCGCCCGGGGCCGGACATGCGCATCGACGCGGCCGGCAACGAGGTCCCGCGGGTCGGTGGAACTGCGGATCGTTTCGCCGAGCGACGGCTCGTCGGCAGGCGGAGAGGTAGCTTGGAGAGACGGGATGAGTCAGGAAGTGGGGCGCGCGGTTCCGGCGCCGTCGTCATGCATCGGCTAGTCGGTCAGGTCGATCGCAGGATTCGGAGGCGGGGCAGAACGGGCGAGCCAGTTTACGCAGATTCCTGGGCAGCAATCCGCTTCGAGGGTGCGAGCCGGATGAGGATGTTGGCAGAGGCAGAGGACGTTCCCGCAACGCGGGGCGATTTCCGCACGCCAGCGGAGGGTGCCCTTTGCGCCGGTTGACGGTCTGTTGTCCGGGCGGGTAGACTCGCGGGATTAAGCGATAATTTCGGGGATTCATGAAGAATACCCTCGCGGGCGTCCGGCTGATCAGGAGGATGCCGGGCGAGGAATGAAATGCGAGTGACCGCCTATGAATACTGCTATGTTGTCCCAGTCGGCCCAAGTCGCCCGTGGTTTGACTATCGATGCTGTCCATGCCTGCAGTTCTGGCCATTTGGGGCTGCCGCTGGGCGCGGCTGAAATCGGGGCCGCGCTCTTTGGTGAGGGGTTGCAGTACCATCCCGACCATCCTCGCTGGATCAACCGCGACCGATTCATTCTGTCGGCGGGCCACGGCAGCATGTTCCTCTACAGCTGGCTTCATCTGGCCGGCTACGATCTTCCGCTTCAAGAGCTGAAGAACTTTCGCCAGCTGCACAGCCGCACGCCGGGACATCCCGAGTATGCCGAGACGCCAGGCGTGGAAGCGACCACGGGCCCGCTGGGCCAGGGCGTGGGCAACGCGGTGGGGTATGCGTTGAGTGCCAAGGTGTTGGCAGCGAAGTTCAACACGCCGGGCCACACGATCCTCGACTATCACGTGGTCGCGCTGGCCGGCGACGGCTGCCTGCAGGAAGGCGTGGCCAGCGAGTCGGCGGCCCTGGCCGGCCACTTGGGCCTCGATAACCTGATCCTGATCTACGACTCCAACGACGTCACGCTCGATGCGATGGCCAAGGTCACGCAGAGTGAGGATACGGCGGAGCGATTTCGCTCGTACGGCTTCGATGTCGTGACGCTTGACGGCCATGATCTGGCGAGTGTCGCGAGGGCGTTCCAGGAAGCGCGCGCGGCGGACAACGGCCGTCCGAAGCTGATTATTGCCAAGACGGAGATTGGACGCGGGATCCCGGAGGTCGCCGGCACGTCCAAGGGGCACGGCGAAGGCGGCGCGAAGTTCGCCGATTCGGCGCGCAAGGCGCTGGGGTTGCCTGCGGAGCATTTTCATGTGCCGGCCGAGGTGCGTGCGTACTTCGCCGAGCATAAGGCACGGCTGGCCGCCAAGTACGATGCGTGGTCGCGGACTTTCGCGGACTGGCAGAAGGCCGAGCCGGAGCGTGCGGCGTTGCTGGCTTCGGCCGTTGAACGCAAGATCCCGGCCGACCTGCTGGATCGTGTGCCGACGTTCGCCGCCGACTTTAAGGATGCGACGCGCGGCGCGGGTGGAGTGGTCATCCAGGCGTTGGCGAAGGAGCTGCCGATGCTGCTGACGGGCAGCGCGGACCTGTTCGGTTCGACGAAGAACTATATCAAGGACGGTGGCGATTTCTCGCATGACAACGCCCTGGGCCGCAACATCTGGTTTGGCATCCGCGAGCATGCGATGGGCGCGATCCTGAACGGCATGGCCTACGACGGCCTGCTGCTGCCGACGGGCGCGACGTTCGCCGTGTTTGCCGACTACCTGCGACCGTCGATCCGCCTCGCGGCGCTGTCGCACCTGCCGGTGGTCTACATCTTCACGCACGATTCGGTGGGCGTGGGCGAAGACGGTCCGACGCACCAGCCGGTGGAGACGGCGAGTGGCCTGCGCGTGATTCCGAACCTGGACGTGAGCCGCCCGGCGGACCCGGAGGAGGTGGCTGGCGCGTTTGTCGGCGCGCTGCAGCGGACCGATGGTCCGACGGTGCTGCTGCTTTCGCGGCAGAACGTCCCGACGCTGAACCAGATTTCGGCGAGCGACCGACGGCAGGGCGCGCTGCGTGGCGGTTACGTGGCGGTGCGCGAATCGGCGACGCTGGAACGCATCCTGATCGGCACGGGCAGCGAGCTGTCGCTGGCGATCGCCGCGGCTGAGAAGCTCGGTCCGGGCACGCGTGTGGTGTCGCTGCCCTCGTTCGAGCGTTTCGACCGGCAGACGGCCGAGTACCGCGAGTCGGTGCTGCCGTCAGCCTGCAAGAAACGCGTGGCCATCGAAGCGGGCGTGACGGGCCTGTGGGCCCGCTACGTGGGCGATGCCGGCAAGGTGGTCGGCATCGACCGCTTCGGCATCAGCGCCCCCGGCCCGACCGTGATGAAGGAACTGGGCCTGACCGTCGAGCACCTGGTCGAGGCGGCCCGGTAAGGCGACCATTGTGGAGCGCGACCGTCGTGGAGCGCGACCGTCGTGGAGCGCGACCGTCCCGGTCGCACTGATGCGCCGAGCACTCGCACCCTGCGTCTTTGGCGTCATTTCACGATGCGAGCGAGGACGCTCGCGCTCCAGCATGCGTCATTTC